>CAYUYM010000029.1:0-23842 GCA_964449305.1 uncultured Chromatiales bacterium
ACCGTGGAATGCCACACGCACCGATTGGTGACGAAAACTGACCGGCGCCTGATGAACGATCTGAATGCTTCATGGCCGGTCATCCCCCAATGACGAAGCCGATGTCCAACAACGCTCTTCACCCCCCCACACTCGTACTCACTCAAGGACTTCGTCTCGATCCGGTCCGGATCGCCGACACACCGGAACTGTTCGCTCTCACCAGGCACAACATCGAGCATCTCCGGTGCTGGCTGTCATGGACCGACCGCATAAACCGGGCGGCCGATACGCGCGAATACATCCGCATGATGCAGCGCTTCGCACGCGAGGGCACGGGGTTCGCCTGTGCGATACGCCAGGAGGGGCGCATCGTCGGGATCATCGACATGCACCATGTTGATCTCGTGAACCGGCATGCGTCCATCGGGTACTGGGTGAGCGCGGACGCGCAGGGGCGGGGGATCATGACCGCGGCCTGCCGGGCCATCGTCCAGTGGGGATTCGAGACACGCGAGCTTCACCGCATCGAGATCCGTGTGGCCGAGGGCAACCACCGCTCGAGCGCGATCCCGACGCGTCTGGGATTCACGACCGAGGGCGTCTGCCGCGAGGTGGAGTGGCTGGGCGGCAGATGGGTCAACCATGAGATCTTCAGCATGCTGCTTGCGGAATGGCGGCATGCCGGCGGGTGAACCCCGCCCATTTCCATCATCAACCACACGCGCAGGCAGGATCGGCAATGAAAACCATCAATGAACAGTACCCGCTGTATGGCGTCCCGCACATCGACACGCTGCAGGACGTCATCCGCACATCGGCCGCAAAATACCCCACGCGCATTGCGGTGCGCGACCTCCGCCCCACTCCCATCCCCTCGCTCACACATCGCACGTTTCTCGACACCATCATCGCCTTCGGCGCCGCACTCCGTGCCGCAGGCGTGCCCGACCGGGCCCACATTGCGGTCATCTCCGAAAACCGCGTCCAGTGGATCCTGTCCTATCTCACGCTCGCATCCTTCAACATGGTGGCCGTGCCGATCGACCGCAACCTCGACGAAAACGAGATCCTCACCATCATGCATGCGTCCGACGCCGTGGGGGCGATCTTCTCGGAAAACTTCCGCGACATGTTCATCGGCTTCCGCCACTCCCTCACGCACCTCCAATGGCTGGTGGACATGGACTCCCCGCGGTCGACCGACGAGGTGCTGTCGATGGTGCAGATGGTGCACAGCGGCCCCGCCACGGCCTCCGATGCCATGCCGCGCATCGATCCCGAAGCGATGGCGGCCATCGTGTTCACCTCGGGATCCATGGGTCGTGCCAAGGGGGTGATGCTCACGCATCGCAACATCGCCTCCAATCTCATGGACATGCTGAAAATGATCGAGATCGTCGCCGATGACCGCTTCATGTCCGTGCTCCCCATCCATCACACGTACGAATGCACCTGCGGCAACCTCTGTCCGCTGCTGACCGGAGGTTCCGTACACTATGCACGCTCGCTCAAGACCGTCTCGGAGGACATGGTCACCATCAAGCCCACGGTTCTCCTCGGTGTCCCCCTGTTGTACGAAAAGATGTATCGCCGCATCGAGCAGGCAATCAACGAATCCAAGGTCACCGCGCTGCTTGTCGGTCCGCTTCAGAGCACCGCCGGCGTGCTGGAGAGCATCGGCATGCAGGACGTCCGCCGCAGGATCTTCCACAAGGTGCACGAAAAATTCGGCGGCTGCATCAGGATCCTCATCGTCGGCGGGGCGGCGCCCGATCCCGCCGTCGCACGCGGATTCCGTGCCCTGGGCTTTCAGTTTGTGCAGGGCTACGGCCTCACCGAAACGAGCCCCATCCTTGCGCTCAACCGGCTGCGGAATTTCAAGGACGATGCTGCGGGCATCCCGCTGCCCGGCCTCGAGATCCGCATCGACGCACCCGACGAGGACGGGGGAGGGGAGATCGTGGTCCGGGGGCCCTCAGTGATGAAGGGGTACTACAAGAACGATGCGGCCACAGCCGCCGTGCTGCACGATGGCTGGTTCTCCACCGGGGACTTCGGCTCGTTCGATGCGGACGGCTTCCTCCACATCAACGGGCGGAAGAAGAACGTCATCATCTCCCGCACGGGGAAGAACGTGTTTCCCGAGGAGCTGGAGGACGTCATCAACAAGAGTCCCTACGTCCTCGAATCCGTGGTCTACGGAAAGCGGCTTCCCACGGGTGATGAGGAAATCGCGGCGATCATCGTGCCAAAGGCGGAGGAGTTCATCCAGTATGAAAAGAAGCACCGCGTGGAACTCACCCAGGAACTGATCCAGAAGGTGCTCGAGGACGAGATCCGCGCCATCAACAGGCGACTCCCCGTGTACAAGAACATCCGCTCCGTCGAGATTCGGGAGCAGGAATTTCTGAAGACGACCACGCAGAAGATCAAGCGCTATCTTGCCAAATCCCAGGACGCCAACTGAGCGGCGTCGCCGTGTGTGCGGCAGCGCGCCGGGCGCCATTGCATCATCCACCAGTGCGAGGTCATCATGAAACAGACAGACGTTCGCGGACACTCGGATGCCGGGCCACGTCCTGCAGCGGCGCAGGGCAGCCAATCCGCCAGGCAGGCGTTCAGCACCGCATACTTCATCGTGGTGGTCGCGGTGGCCGGCGCTGTGTGGGGCTGTTCCGGCGGGGGAGGTGCGTCGCTCTCGGCACGACAGCAGGCGGTTCAGCGGGCGAAGGATGCCGTGGGTGCGCTGGCATCGATGCTGCAGGCGGAGCTGTCGGCGGCGATGAAGGAGAACGGCGCGCCGGGGGCGGTGGAGTACTGTGCTGCGAACGCCCAGCGGCTGTCGAAGCGTGTCGCCGACGAACGTGCCCTGTCCATACGGCGCGTGAGCCTGAAGTGGCGCAATCCTGCCGATGCACCGGACGATTTCGAGCGCGATGTGCTTGATCGCTTCCAGCGCGAGCAGGACGCGGGCGCGCTGTCACCCGATGCCATCTACACCGATGTGCGCACGCGCAACGGCCGACAGGTGCTTGTCCTCCTCAAGCCTATCCGCATCGCATCGCCCTGCCTCCAGTGCCATGGCACCGACCAGACCGTGGATCCGAACGCCCTGCGCATCATCCATGACCGGTACCCCGACGACAGGGCCACCGGCTACCGGACGGGCGACCTGCGCGGCGCATTCAGTGTGGCGGTGGACTTGGAGTGACAGTGAGGGAAGGAGTGAGTCGGGACTGGCAGCCGCGGCGTTGGTGAGACGACAGGTGGTCTGTGGTCTGAATCAGCACACCACTCCCGATGGATGCCGATGACTGTGGGGCGTGCGGGCTGCGCGTCTGCGGGGTGGTGGAGCTGTCGCGAAATCAGAAGTCGAAGGAGAAGAGGACCGCGGAATGGAACTCGATGCTGCCCCATTCCCCGAATCCCTTCATCACACGGAAGAAGCCGTTGATGCTGCCATGGTCGTACTTGAGCAGACGCCAGATGAACTGGCCGCTGACGGTGGGGAACGTGACGGGCTGCATGAGCCCGGTCACCTTGCCCTCCACATCGGACTGGGAATAGATGTGCTGGAAGCCGCCACCCACGCCGATCTGCGCGTTCTCGTGCACGTCCCACGCGATGATGGCCTGGACGCCCCAGGCCCACAGCGTTTCAATGGATTCGACGGGGGTGGTGTCATCGGGATAGTGCACCTCCTCACGCTTCGCCAGATGGCGGGACACCATGCGCTGGTAGTAGACCTCCACACCGCCGAGCAGGGGCCGCCAGAGGGTGTCGATCTGGACGAGTCCCTGCGCAGCCATGATGACGCCCCCCCAACTCGTCTTCACTGTGTTCTCGAACATGTCCTGAAGCTGTTCCGAGGGTTCGGACATCCCGTTGTAGCCACCATAGAGGAGGATGTACCAGGGGATCTTTGTGTCGTTGGTGCGCTTGAGTTTCAGGCGGGCCTGGGCTCCGGCATCCTGCACGGAAAGAAGCAGCAGGATGCACCCCAGGAGGGCTGTGAAGAGGACACGTCGATGGGGCGTGCGGGACATGCGATGCAAGTTCATGTGATGCGGGAGAGAAAGGTGGCGATGGCAGAGGTGAGTGCGTCGGGCTGCTCAAGCGACGGAAGGTGTCCGCAGCCATCGAGCGTGACGAGCCCGGCGCCGGGGATGGTCCGGTGCATGACGGCCGCCTCCGACGGCGGCGTCAGGACGTCGTCGGAGCCGACGATGATGCAGGTGGGCGCGGTGATGGACGTCAGGATCGGTGTGGAGTCCGGCCGGGCCGCCATGGCCTCGGACATGAAGGCGGCCGCCTCGGGGACGACGCGGCGCATCATGGCCGTGGCGATGGCCGGGAGCTCCGGTGTGCGTGCGAGTGAGGACGGACTGAAGAACTTCGGGACCATCATCTTGATGATCGGATCCAGACCGCGCTCGCGCACGGCAGCGGCGGTGGCGTGGCGGGAGGCGCGGACCTCGGGCGCATCCGCCCCGGCGCGCGTGTCGATGAGCAGCAGACCGTGCAGCAGGCCGGGATGCCGCCGGGCGACGGCAAGGCTGATGTACCCGCCGAGGGAGCAGCCGGCGATCACCGCTCTGTCGATGCCCTCCGAATGCAGCAGCGCGGTGATGGCGTCTGCGGCATCATCGATGCTGTTGAGGAAGCGGTCGCTGGGATTGCCGCCAAAGCCCGGGAGATCGATGGTGATGACGCGGGCGCTGTCCCGAAGGCCGGCGACCTGCGCCTCCCACATCGACGAGTCGAGGGGGAAGGCGTGTACAAACACGATCGCCGTGCCCCGTCCCTGTGCCGTCCAACTGATGTCGTTCTTTGCCATGCTCGCCTGTGATTCGATTGAATAACCAGCACCAAATATACACAATCCCGCGTCCGGAGCGATGCAGAATTCCGCCCACGGGCCATGACAGGCGCTGCGCGTTGCATGATCCGCGCCATTCCAGTAACTTGATTCCCTTCCCGAAACGCCTCCACGATTCGGGTGCGAGTCCCACAACACAGGAACCCCATGCCGGAACGGTCCATCCTTGAACGTGAGATCGGCCTCGTCGACGAGGTGGCATCCTACGACCTTGCGCTCGAGGCGCGCACGCCCTCCTATTGCGCCGGCTGCCCGCATCGCGGCACATCCAGCGTGATCATGGAGCTCCGTCGCCGGTTCCGGGACGCGGACTACATGCAGCGCGTGCACCGGCGCGGCACCATCGACATCGTCGCCAACGGGGGCATCGGCTGCTACTCGCTCAACTTCCTGCCACCGTTCCGCGACATGCACAACATGCCGGCCATGGGCCTGAGCGGCGCCGCCGGCCTCGGCGCGCAGGCATTCTCGACAAACAAGCACTATGTGCTCTGCGGTGATTCCACCTTCTTCCACTCCGAGATCACCACGCTTTCCAACGCGATCAAGTGCAGCCAGGACATCCTCTACATCATCCTCGACAACAAGAACACCGCGATGACGGGGCACCAGGGCACGCCCGCCTCGGCCTACGATGTGATGGGGTACAAGACCATCCAGCAGGACATCGAGTCCGTGGTCCGCGGTCTGGATGCACGCGGCGGGCTGTTCATCCGACGGACCGACCCGTCGCAGCGCGATGCCTACATGCTGCTGCTGGAGCAGGCCTTCCTCATGGATGGGGTGCGGGTGATCATCGCCGACAGGGAATGCGGCATCACCTTTCACAAGAAGAAGCGGGCCGCGGTCAATGCCCGCATGCGCAGCTTCGGCTTCCTCCGCCGTGAGACGCACATCAACATCACGCCGGCTGTGTGCGAGAACTGCCGCGAGTGCACGAAGGCCACCGCCTGCCCCGGGCTCACCATCGAGGATTCGCCGCATGGCGAGAAGATCGGCATCGACATGAGTCTGTGCGTCTACGACAAGTACTGCACACGCATCAAGGCCTGCCCCAGCTTCGAGCAGGTGATCATCACGCGCCGGCGGCCGCCGGTGGAGCATGCCGGCGCCGACACCCTCTGGACAGGTGACCTGCCCGATCCCGCGGTGCCGGGCATCGGCACAGGGAGTGCCCCGGGTGTGTTCAGCGTGTTCATCCCAGGTGTCGGCGGCATGGGGCTGGGCTTCGTGGCGCGCCTGCTTACCGAGGCCGGTGCACGCGAGGGCTACCGCGTCAATTACTACCACCAGAAGGGGCTTGCCCAGCGCAACGGCGCCGTGGTGTCGCATGTCCTGTTCTCCACCGGCGATGTCAACGTGTCCCAGCGCATCCCCGACGGCAAGGCCGACGTGGTGCTCGGGCTGGATTATCTGGAGACGGTCCGCGGTCTTGCCGTGGCCTCGCGGTCACGCACGGCCATCGTCTGCAACACGGCACGCACACCGACCATCAAAATGCTCATCGGTGAGGACGACTTCCCGCGGCATCTCGAGGAACGCATGCTGGCTGTGTCGCGCGAGGAGGCCTTCTTCGCGTCGGATTTCTTCGCGCTCTCGGAGGAGTATTTCGGCAACCGGCTCCACGCGAACATGATGATGCTCGGGACGGCATGGCAGATGGGGCTGCTGCCGCTGCGCGCCGCGACGATCGAACAGGTGGTTGCCGCGACGGTGAGGAAGGCGGATCGGGAGAAGAACCTCCGTGCCTTCCGCATCGGGCGCCGGCTCGCCGTGCAGCCGGACCTTTCCGCCATCGACGACGCCCCTCCGGCGCCCGCGGTGCATCTCGACGGACTGCTGCGCCTCGCCGGGTTCTCCGGCTCCACCGCCGCCGCGGTGCGCAATGCCGTGACGGGCCATTTCCAGACGCTGCGCACCTGCGACGATGCCCTGCTGCGGGATTTCGCCCGACGCTACGTGGACCTCGTGCTCCACGAGAACCAGGCCGCGGCCGGGCGCTGGGCCGTGCTCGTGGAGGACGTGCATCGGCGCGAGGCGGCCATGGCCGCGGGGACGGACCAGGCGTGCACGCGTGCCGTGGTGTGGAACCTCTACAAAGTGACCGCCATCAAGGATGAAGTGTGGGTGGCGCACCTGCTCACATCACGCGAGAAGCTCGAGGCCGACATGCGCCGCTACAACGTGGATCCCGCCCGGGGCGATCGCATCCGATACCTGCACATCAACCGGCCGCATTTCACCATCCTCGGAATGCACCTGGAGTGGGACATGAAGACGCGCAACTGGATGCTCGCCGTCATGAAGCGCCTGAAGCCCCTCCGCCGTCTGCTGCCCGGCTGGCACCGCCGTGAGAAGGCCTTCCGCGACTGGTATCGCGACGAGGTGGTCGCCGCCTTCGTGGACGGGCGCATCACCGACCATGCCACCGCGGTGGAGGCGCTTGAGCTGCCCGCCGCCTGCACAGGCTACCGCGATGTGGTGTATCCGAAACACGAGGCGGCCATGGCCCGGTGGGAGGTGTTGATGCGCCACGCACGCGAAGCACAGGCGCGGGCGTGACGGCCTGCCACACAACGTTCCGCCAGGTGACATCACCGGCACCATTCGACATCGCACATTCACCAGCATGCATGGAACCATGAACCTTTTCACCATCCCCATCCAGAAACCCGAGGACATGAACTTCATCCTCGGACACGCGCATTTCATCAAGACCGTGGAGGATGTCCATGAGGCCATCGTCCAGACCGCCCCGCACATGCTGTTTGGCGTTGCATTCTGCGAGGCCTCAGGGCCGGCACTGGTCCGCTCCTCGGGCAACGATGATGAGCTGACCACCCTCGCACGCGACAACGCCCTGGCGCTGTCGGCCGGGCACACCTTCATCATCATGATGCGCGACGGCTTCCCGATCAACATCCTCAACACGATCAAGGCCGTCCCCGAGGTGTGCCGCATCCATTGTGCCACGGCGAATCCCACCGAGGTGGTGATCGCGGAGACGGAGCAGGGGCGGGGCATCCTGGGTGTGATCGACGGCATCGCCTCGAAGGGTGTGGAGCAGGCGGACGACATCGCCGCCCGGAAGTCCTTTCTCCGTGCCATCGGATACAAGCTCTAGGAACGACGCGCCCGCATGCATCCACTCCGCCGCATCCTCGCCGACCTGAAGCGCTACAAGCGCAACCTCACGCTTGCATCGCTGTCGATGTCGATGTTCGTCATCTTCAACATGTCGACGGTGGTGCTCATCATCCCGTTCATCAACACCCTGTTCGACAAGGCGGCCCCGATCCCGAAGCCGATGCCACCCTTCGGCCTCGACACACTGAAGGAATGGGCCTTCACGGGCATCAACAACCTCCTCGCCTCCGTGCCACCCACCACGGCGTTGAAGTACCTGTGCGTGCTGCTCATCGTGAGCTTCATCTTCAAGAACTTCTTCCATTACCTCCAGACCTGGTTCATGGCGCCAGCCGAGCAGGGCTTCATCCGCGACCTGCGACAGAAGGTGTACGACCACCTCACCACGCTGCCGCTCTCGTACTTCACGAACAGGCGGAAGGGCATGCTCATGTCGCGCGTGGTGAACGACGTGCGCGTGGTGAACGACTCCGCCATCGCCATTGTCAACAGCATCTTCCGGGATCCACCCCAGCTCATCACCTACACGGTGTTCCTCTTCATCATCGACTGGCAGCTCACGCTCATGGTGTTTCTCCTCATCCCGATAACGGGCGTCATCCTGACGCGCATCGGCAATGTGGTGAAGCGCGAGAGCCACCTGCTGCAGGAGGCTCTCGCCGATGTGACCTCCGTTCTCGATGAGGGGCTCGCGAGCATGCGCATCATCAAGGCCTTCCGCACCGAGGCGAAGGAGCGGCGGAAGTTCGGCGAGCACAACGATTCCTACTTCCGCACCTACGTGCGCATCATCCGGCGCAAGGAACTCGCCACGCCCATCACCGAGACGCTCACCGTGGCCGTGGTGGTGCTCATCCTGTGGTTCATGGGTGACTCGATTCTGACGGGCCGGAGCGAGATGACGAACGGCGTGTTCGTGGCCTACATCTTCGCGATGCTGCAGCTCATGCAGCCGCTGAAATTCTTCGGGCAGGTGTTCGGTGTGATCGCGGAGGGCATGGCGGGCGCACAGCGCGTGTATGAGGTGCTCGACTACGCCCCCGAGCTCACGGGCAGGCCCGGTGCCGTGCCTGTGAACGCGCTCGAACGATCCATCGACTTCCACCATGTGGACTTCACCTACGGCGAGGGCGAGCCCGTGCTGACCGACGTGAACCTCACCGTCTCCGCCGGGCAGATCGTCGCGATCGTGGGGCCCAGCGGGGCGGGGAAGAGCACGCTCATCGATCTCATCCCGCGCTTCCACGATGTGACCGGCGGTTCCATCACACTCGACGGCCGCGACCTGCGCGACATCACGGTGGAATCGCTCCGCGGGCTCATGGGCATGGTGACGCAGGAATCCCTGCTCTTCAACACAAGCGTCTTCGAGAACATCGCCTATGGCATGCCCGGCGCGACCATGGCACAGGTGGAGGCGGCCGCGCGCGCCGCCAATGCCCACGAGTTCATCATGGACACACCGGACGGGTACGCGACCACCATCGGCGACCGCGGCGTGAAACTCTCCGGCGGACAGCGGCAGCGCCTGAGCATCGCGCGGGCCATTCTCAAGAACCCGCCCATCCTCATCCTCGACGAGGCGACCTCGTCGCTCGACACGGAGTCCGAGCTGGCCGTGCAATCCGCCATCGAAAACAGCATGGTCGGGCGCACCTCCATCGTGATCGCGCACCGGCTCTCCACCATCCAGCGCGCCGACATCATCTACGTCATCGACAACGGCCGCATCGTGGAAGCGGGCCGGCACACCGACCTGATGGAGCATGGATCGGGCGTGTATCGCCGGCTCTACGAGCTCCAGTTCGCCGTCTGACACACCCCGCGTCACCCCCATCGCCCTCGGATGACTCAAGCACGACATCACATGAACCTCCGACGCTCATCCATCACCCGCCTTCTCGCCCTCGATCCCGGCTCCCAGCGCCTGCACGGCACCACGTGGGTGCTGTTGTTGCTCTGTCTCCTCTCCAGCATGTTCTCCATCGCCCTGGCACAGGCGGCGTTTGTCGCCGGAGTTGTCACGTGGGTGGCCACGCTTCGTTTCACGTCACACATCGGGTGGCGCTCCGTGCTCATCCACACACCCTGGCTCGTGTTCACGCTGTCCCGCATCCTCGCGATCCTGGTCTCGACGCGCCCCGACCTGAGCATGGCATCCTTCCATCGGGAGATCGCGTTTCTGGCCATGTACCCGCTGGCCGTGGATCTGCTGGGCCGCAGCGTGGGGCAGCGCCTGACCATTGTGTTCCGCGTGTTGTTCCTTGCATCGGTGGTGGCTGCCGGCATCGGCGCGGTGCGCTTCGGCCTCGGCCTGGTGCCGCGGGCGGAATCCACCACTGCGGGCTACTACACCCTTGGCGCGTTTCTCGCGATGGGCATCGTCGCCACCGCCGCCCTGTGGCGGGATCGCACGGTGTTTCCCACACGCTGGATCCCGGCGGTCGGCATGCTGGTGATGCTCATCGGCCTGCTGCTCACCTTCAACCGCATGCACTGGATCTCCACCGCGGTCGCCCTCCTGGTGATCGGCATCCGCCGGGAGCGGCGGCTCCTGCTGGGCGCCGCCGTGGCCGCGGCCCTCGTGGTCGCGCTCGTGCCGCAGGTGCGGGACCGCCTCCTGACGCTCGGGGACATCCGCTCCAACGCCTCCGGCCGCGATGTCATCTTCCGCGGCGCATGGATGCTGGCCGGCGAGCATCCATGGACGGGCTTCGGCACGCGCACCTTCCGCGAGATCTTTCCGCTGTGGGACGACATGCCCGACAAGGGCGTCGGAAGCTGGCACAACGACTATGTGCAGTCCTACATGGAGGGAGGGACGGTGGGGCTGCTCGCCTACGCCGCGCTTTTCGTCCAGGCCTTCGTGCTCACTGTCCGCCGCATGCGGCGCTCGAAGGGCGACGGGCCGCCACACGCGGATGCCCTGTTCGCTGTCCTGCTCGTCTTCGCCATCAGCGGCTGCACCTACGATTCGCTTCCCGCCCTCTGGTTCCGGCTCACCCTTGCGGCGGTGGTTGTCCTGGCCTGTGGGGAGGGCGCTCCCCACACAGCGGAGCGATGAGCCCGTCCCATTCGTCAATCAACAGCCGCCTTTTCACACCTTCACGGCCCCCCTCCTGCAGCATGAACGCCACGCCCCGGCATAGCACCGATTCCACACGGCTTCCCGAATTCTGCGACTTCACCTGCATGCATGCCGGCTTCGCGGACCCCGCTGCTGTTGGTGCATGCCGGCGGGAGATCGGCGTCCATTGCACCATCCTGAAGCGTCTCGTGAACAAGAACGCCCGCTGCCAGGTGCGCCTCGAAGCGGGACGCGCGGGAGGTGCCTCCTGATGTTGCGCAGCATTGGGACACGCATCGGCATCGGTTACAGTGTGCTCGTGCTCACGGGCATCCTCACCGGCGTGGTTGCCATCACCAATTTCGCTGAGCTGGGCACCTCGGTCAACTCGCTCTTCCAGCAGAACTACCAGGGCCTGATCATCGCGGAGAACATGCTCAAGTCCATCGACAAGCAGGAGAACACGCTGCTCTCGATCATGGCGGATGAATCGCGGTACATGGACAATGCGGGTCTCGCACGCATCACCTTCAAGGAGAGCCGGGATCAGTTCCTGGCGCTGTTCGAACGTGCCTCGCGCAGCCAGGTGGATATCGCCAAGCACCGGGTGCTCGACAGCCTCATGCTGGCCTACCGGCAGTTCCTCATCTACGCCGACTCGCTCAACGACATGGCACAGGACAAGCTTCCGATCACCACGCTTCGGACCTTCCAGGAGGTGGTGATCCGGCCGCAGAGCGAGCTGCTGAAGGACTACTGCTTCCGCGTGTTGGAGATCAACCAGGCCGCCATCACAGGCATCGACGAGAAGGTGCGCCGCCGCACGCTGGAATCCGTCTACACCATCGGCGGTGCGCTGCTCATCAACCTGTTGTTCTCCATCTTCAGCGGCATCTACTTCACCCGCAGCATCGCCCGGCCCCTGCGCAACCTCACACGCTCGGTGAAGCGCATCTCCGAGGGCAGCCTCTATCAGAAGATCGACATCCACACAGGCGATGAGATCGGCGATCTGAGCGGGGAGTTCAACAAGATGACTGAACGCCTCCGGGCCTACGACGAGCTGAACATCCAGAAGATGATCTCGGAGAAGAAGAAGTCCGAGGCCATCGTCCATTCGATCTCCGATCCCGTCATCGTCACCGATCCGGACTCCCGCATCGTGCTGCTGAACGGTGCGGCGGACATGATCACCACGGGGCTGTTCCGCAGCGGGTGGCAGCAGCATCCCGTGACGGAGTGCATCGATGACGAGCACTGGCGGCGCCTCTTTGCCGTGGATGTTCCCGCAGCGGCCACCTCCGCAGATCTCATCCTGCCGCTTACCATAGGAGAGGAGGTGCGCCACTTCCGGCCGCGCCAGACCATCATCACGAATGAAGCGGGCAGGGTGAGCGGGCTCATCACGCTCCTGCAGGATGTGACGCGCTTCAAGAACCTGGACGAGCTGAAGAGCGAGTTCATGGCCACCGTGTCGCACGAGCTGCGCACGCCCCTCACATCGCTCAACATGATGGTGGACATCCTCCGTCAGGAGGTGGTCGGGACGCTCAACGACAGGCAGCAGGATCTGCTGCGCGGCGGCAAGTTCGATTGTGACCGCCTCATCAAGCTGGTGGGTGATCTCCTGAACCTGTCGCGCCTCGAGGCGGGGAAGCTCGAGGTGAAGCGGCAGTCCGTGCCCATCGCCCAGGTGATCCATCAGGCCATGCAGCCCTTCCGCCTGAGCCTGGAGCAGCATCGCCTCACACTGGACGTCGACATACTGACCACGCGGCCCACCTGCCTCGGCGACACGGACCAGGTGTTCATCATCCTCACGAATCTGCTGAACAACGCCGTCCGCCACACACCCGACGGGGGGCGGGTGGTCGTGATGGTGGAGGAGATGGATGGCATGATCGCGTTCCATGTCCAGGACTCCGGTCCCGGGATTCCGCCCAAGGATCTCGAGCACATCTTTGATCGCTTCGTGCAGTTGAAGGATCAGGATTCCGCGACACCGGGAAGCGTGGGACTGGGGCTGGCCATTGCGCGCAAGGCGGTGGAAGTCCAGGGCGGGCGGCTGTGGGTGGAATCGGAATTCGGAAGGGGGAGCCGTTTCTCCTTCACCCTTCCGGCAGACAAGGAGGGCCTGTATGAGCAATGAACACCCTGTTGTTCTCGTGGTGGATGATGAGATCAACATCCTCAACACTGTCGGCATCTGTCTCGAAGCAATCGGTTCCGAGGTGTGCCTGTTTTCCCGGCCGGTGGAGGCCGTGGCCTCGCTCGCGACACGGAAATACGATCTGGCCTTTGTGGACCTGATGATGACTCCGATCGACGGGTTCCAGGTGCTGGAAGAAATCCATCGCATGCAGCCCGACATCACGGTGATCATCGTGACCGCGGTTGGCACGGTGGACTCCGCCGTACGGGCGATGAAGGCCGGCGCGTATCACTACATCCAGAAACCCTTCGAGTTCAGCGAGCTGCAGATCATCGCCCAGAAGGCCTGGGAGCATCACCAGCTCAACGACGAGATCCGCTGGCTCAAGACGCTCGTCGGCCAGCAGACCGGCACGCGGGACATCATCACGCGAAACGCCCCGATGCTCGAACAACTCGATCTGGCCTCACGCATCGCCGACAGCAACATCAACGTGCTGATCGAGGGAGAGTCCGGAACAGGAAAGGAACTCTTCGCCCAGCATATCCACAACTCAAGTTCGAGAAACGCAAAGCCTTTTGTGAAAATCAATTGCGCTGCCATACCTGAACAATTGCTTGAATCCGAACTCTTCGGACATGTGAAGGGGGCATTCACCGGAGCGCTGAAGGACAGGCAGGGGCGTTTCGAACAGGCCGAGGGTGGAACGATGTTTCTGGACGAGATTGCGGAGATCGCCCCTGCGATCCAGGTGAAGCTGCTGCGCGTCCTGCAGAGCCGCGAATACGAGCGGGTGGGGGAGAACGTGACCCGCCGCGCCGACGTGCGCATCATTGCCGCGACAAACAGGAACCTGGAAGAGGCATTGAAGGAGGGGGCCTTCCGAGAGGATTTGTTCTATCGGCTCAATGGCGTCCGCATCCACCTGCCGCCGCTTCGTGAGCGGCCGGAGGACATCCCGCTGCTCGTGCAGCATTTCATCGGGAAGTGTGCCCCGGAGCGCTCCCTCTCCGTGGATCCGGAGGCGCTGGCAGTGCTGAAGGCAGCGCGGTGGAGCGGCAATGTCCGCGAGCTGGCGAACGTGGTGGAGCGTGCGGTGCTCTTGTGCCGCGGGGACAGCATCCGGCTATCGGATCTTCCGACGGAGCTGGTGAATTCCTCGGAAAACGCGGAATTCCGGCGGTCGCTGGAGGAGGTGGAGCGCATGCACATCCGCAGCGTGCTGAACCACACGCGGGACTACGACGAAGCCGCACGCGTGCTGGGGATCGATCCGGCGACGCTGTGGCGGAAGCGGAAAAAGTACGGATTGTGACGAATGCTGATCCCGACGACGTCTGCACGCGACAGATTCCCGTGGCGGGCGGTTTTGCGGTGCACAGTGAAGCAATGGGGGGTATGGTGCACTGTGGGCGAAATCCGAGGGGACGCGCCCCGACTGTTCTTGCATGATGCAATATCCCGCAACATGGTATCATTGAAGAGCTTATGATGGTTCCGGCGTCGCCGTCACTATTACGTCGTGCAAATTGCACGACGGGGGCGAAATGCGTGGGAAAACACGGTGAAATTGCGCTGCATTCGGCACATTTGCTGGCATCATTCTTGACAGATGAATGGTGGCTCGATGCAGCACCCAATGACAGCATCCTGCGTACCATTGAAACCGAATTGGAGGCGACATGGCAGTGAAGATCAGCACAATTCAGAATGTGAACATCGCCATTCTTGAAGTGAAGGGGACCATCATTGGCGGAGAAGAGACAGATGAGTTGAAGGCCCGTGCAAGCGACATGCTGGAGCAGGGGAACCGGAAGCTCATCATTGATCTGTCCGGAGTCACCTACATCAACAGCTCGGGTCTTGGCGCCCTCGTGAGCATCCACACTTCGTACGGCAGGGTCGAGGGCAGGATCTGCCTGTGCGGCATGGGGAAGAGTGTACAGAACGTGTTTGTTCTGACGCGCCTCACGAGCATCTTCGATGCCGAGGACACCGTCGACGCAGCAATCGCAAAATTTCAATAAACCCCGTTCCATCCAACAAACACAAGGTGTTGTCCCATGAAGCAAGGTACTTTCATCACGATCGTTCTCATCGTCGCATTTGCCGCTGCGGTGGGCATTTTCACGGTTCTCCCGAAGTTCATCACTGACGGCGGTCCCCTTGTCATCGCCCTCATCGCCCTGATCATCATGGTCGTGGCCTTCATTGCTGAGCGCATGTTCACGCTGGGCAAGGCGAAGGGCAAGGGTTCCCTGGTCACCTTCCTGAAGACCATCCAGGGTCACATTGCCAAGGGCGAAATCGACGCCGCGATCGCCGCCTGCGACAAGCAGCGTGGTTCCTGCGCCAACGTGCTCCGCACCGGTCTCGACCGCTACAAGATCGTGAAGGCATCCGGTGAGTCCGCCTCCGCGAAGGAGCTCATGGACGAAGTGCAGCATGCGATCGAAGAATCCATGATGCTTGAAGTGCCCCTCCTCGAAAGGAACCTCGTGTCGCTGTCGACCATCGCCTCGATCTCGACCATGATCGGCCTTCTCGGCACCGTCATCGGCATGATCCGTTCCTTCGCCGCCATGGCGAACGCCGGTGCGCCGGACGCCGTCCAGCTCGCTCTCGGTATCTCCGAGGCCCTCATCAACACCGCCGGCGGCCTCATCGGCGGCATCGGCGGCATCGTGGCGTACAACTACTTCACGACGCGCGTCGACAACTTCACCTACATGATCGAGGAAGCCAGCTACTCCATCATCCAGACGCTCACCAGCCGCCATCGCGACGGCAAGTAACAGCTCCAGGACGGAGTATCCATCATGAAAAAACCAAAAGCAAAACGCGTGGGTGTGAAGATCGACATGACGCCGATGGTGGATGTCGCCTTTCTTCTGCTCACCTTCTTCATGCTGACGACGCAGTTTCGTCCGCCCGAGGATGTGATTGTCGAGCTCCCGAGCTCGCACTCCTCGTTCAAGCTTCCCGAATCCGACATCATGATCCTGACAGTGGACAAGAGCGGAAAGGTGAACCTGGGCGTCGATTCGCAGCGTCTGATGGCCAGTCTCTTCGGCCAGGGTGCCAAAGGCGTTGCCAGCGTGCAGGTGGATCTCAAGGATCTGCCCGACGTGCTCATGCGCGCCCGCTCCGCGAACCCCAAGCTCCGCACGGTGATCAAGGGTGACAAGAACGCCCCCTACGGACCGGTGCAGGACGTCATGGACATTCTGCAGAAGACGCTGATCACCCGTTTCAACCTCGTCACCGATCTCGAACGAACCTAATCACAGGAGAGAAACAATGTCTGGCGTAGATACCCCGGATGCCGGTGGAAGCCACAGGAAAGGCAAGAAGAAAAAGACCAAACGCCTGTCCGTCAGGATCGACATGACCCCGATGGTGGACGTGGCCTTTCTTCTTCTCACGTTCTTCATGCTTACCACGGTGTTCAGCAAGCCGCAGACCATGGAAATCAACCTCCCTCCTGATGAAAAGGCGCAGGTGGAAGTGGCGGCATCCAACCTGATGACGGTGTTCGTCACAGCGGATGCAACGATTTTCTGGCACATGGGTGATCCCAAGGAGAACCCCATGAATCGATCGAGTTTCAAGGACATCCGTTCGGTCCTCATCGAGCGGATCAAGTCCAACCCCAAGTTGATCACCCTGATCAAGGTGGATCGGGACGCGAAGTACATCAACATGGTTGACATCATGGACGAGCTCAACCTGGCCAACATCACCCGCTTCACGCTGGCGAAGATGGATGACAAGGACCGGGAACTAATTCAGAAATCCGGTGCGTAAGACAGACGAAGGAGAACCATCATGGAAGAACTGCTCATAGAACTCCCGGTCGATTACGGTTACACCGAGCTCAAGAAACGGTACAAGCGGCACATGCTGTACGGACTCGCCTTCGGGCTGCTGTTCGTCTCGGCCCTCGTGTCGGCCTACCACCTCACCGTCTACCTGACGGAGGATGAGGAACCTGTCGCCATGATCCGCATCATGAAGTACAGCGAACTCGGCCCTCCGCCCTCCATCAACAACAACGACATCGCCCAGTCGGTGGCCGTGTCGGGTCCCGCCGTGAAACCCACGGTCGGCATCCCGGTGCCGGTGCCCGATGCACAGGTGTCGCCCGAGCAGACGATCGCCACCCAGCAGGAACTCGCAGCCCAGTCGGGTGCGGGTGAGGGCACGGGCGGCGGCGGTCAGGTGCTTCAGGACGTCTCCGTGCAGCAGGAAGCGCAGCAGGAGATCCAGTTCGACGACGGACCTCCGCCTGACTTCGTCGCTGTGGAGAAGGAACCGGTGCCCATCAAGAGCCCGGCGCCGAAGTACCCCGACATCGCTCTGCGCGCCGGCCTCGAAGGCACGGTGTTCGTGAAGCTGTGGGTGGACAAGGAAGGCAAGGTCAAGAAGGCGGTGGTGTTGAAATCCGACGCCGAAGTCTTCAACGAGGCTGCACTCGAAGCCGGCCGCCAGTGGGTGTTCACCCCCGCACAGCAGCAGGGCAAACCGGTGCAGGTGTGGGTTGCCGTACCGTTCAAATTCCGCTTGAAGGACGCAACCAAGTAATCACCATCCGCCATCCGGTGGGCGCGGGAACTCCGCGCTCACCGGAACGGCGCTCATCACACCATCCATCACCATCATCCCGCCATCGCCATGAACATCGCCAGAATCCAGGAAGCCATCGGGTACGCCGTCGCGCTCGTCACAGGCGGTGCCGGCATCCTCGTTCTGACGGGGTATGGCATTCCGGAGGGCGTCCCCACCCAGCTGCGCATCATGTTTGGCATCGTGCTCGTGCTGCTCGGTGGGTATCGTGCCTCCATCACCTATGCGCGGGGCATCCAGAATTCCCGGGATCTTTCCGAAGGTGACGACAATGAATAGCCGCTACGCTGTGCTCGTTCTCGTCAGCGCCCTGCTTGTGGGGAGCTGCACGCTCAAAAAGGAGGAGACCCCCACCTCGGGATCCGTCCGCTTCGCCGTCGCAGAATCCCAGGTCGCCCTCATGCAGCAGGAGGTGGATGAGTTCCATCGCCTCTATCCCGATGCCCGCGTCGAACTCGTTCCCACCACCACCCGCGGTGCCGTCGTCCTCCTCCTCAATGACAGCATCCGCTTCATCTGCACCGATCGAGCACTGAACCAGGAGGAAATCGACGTGGCCGGCAGGGCCAACCTCGAATACCGCCAGCTTCGCGTGGCCGAGGATGGCCTGGCCATCATCGTCAACAGGGAGAATCCGATGCTGGAGATTCGCCAGTCCACGCTCAGGGACATCGTCTCCGGCCGCATCACCTCATGGAGCGGCGTCCCCGAGTCGAAATGGAACGCCCCGGTGACGCTCGCACTCACCGGAAAGAACTCGGGCACCTACGAACTGCTCGTCCGCCATTTCCTCCATCTCGAAACCGACATCCAGCCTGGATACATCGGGGAGACGCAGGCGGATATCACGAAATTTGTCACATCCACACCGGGCGCCATCGGCGTCGTGGGCGCGGCGGCCATCCGGGACACCTCGCTGAACATCCGGGCGCTGGCCGTGGAGTCCATCGATTCCACATCGGGACAATCCCTGGGCTACGTCCGCCTGCACCAGGCGAACATCTATCGTTCCTTGTATCCGCTGCATTATCCGGTGTATTTTTATTCGACCGCGCCAGGCAAGAGTGTCGCAACGGGATTCACGACATTTGTCGCCGGCAATGCCGGTCAGAAGATCGTCCAGAACTCGGGCCTCTCACCGGCGACCGTTCCGGTGCGTCTGGTCCAACTCAAACAGGAGTAACGTCGTCATGAAACAGATCCTCGTCATCACCATCGTCGTCACCATGGGACTCTCCGCCGCCTCCTCGCAGGCGCAAGTCACACGGGGGCGTGAGCTCCTGCTGCAGGGGAAGGCCGGCGAGGCGTTGATGGAACTGCGGTCCGTGGTGGAGCTGTCCCCGAAAAGCGCCGAAGCCTGGGGGCTGATGGGGCAGGCCTACGCGGGTGTCAATCGCGCGGATTCCGCAGTCATCGCCGGCAGGAAGTCCCTCTCGTTCGATGATGAGTGCGCCGAAGGCTATGTGGCGCTCTCGCAGGGATATGTGCTGGAAAAGAACCTGTCGGAAGCCTACAAGACCCTCTACAAGGGACTCAGGAAGCGGAAGGGAAACGCGGCCATGCTCATGCAGCTCGGCAGCGTCCACGTCGCCGCCGATTCCCTGGACCAGGCGATCCTGGCCCTGTCACTGGCGAAGGAGGGGGATCCCAACAACATCGTCATCTACTCGAGGCTCGGCGATGTGTACATGCGCCAGCCCGCCGGGGCCACCATGGCGGCCATCCAGTATGAGAAGGCGACGGAGATCGACTCCACCGATGCGGATCTGTACTACAAGCTGTCGCAGGCCTTCATGAAGGATCGCCGGTACAACGATGCCGCGGATGCGCTCATCAAGGTGGTCAACCATGATCCGGGCAACACTCGCGCCATGCTCGAAGTCGCCACCCTCTACTACAAGGGCAAGCTGTGGAAGAACGCGGGCATCTGGCTCGGGATGTTCCTCGAGAAGGTGCCGAACAACGCCGCCGCCCAGGCGTGGTACATGGAGGCCCTGTACATGGACAAGCAGTACAAGGATGCGCTTGATGTTGCGCAGAAGGTTGTCGCCGCGAACCGCGACAACAAGCTCGCGATCCGCATCATCGCGCAGTCGGCCTTCGAGGTGAGTGAGTTCACCACCGCCATCGAGTATTATGGCAGGCTTCAGGCGGTGGACTCCATCTCCGTGCCCGATCTCAAGCGCATCGCCCGTGCGCATCTCGAGATGAAGAACGACTCCCTCGCCATCGCCCCGCTTGAGGAGATCATCCGCAGGGATCCGGCCACCACCGACATCCTTGGTCTGCTCGGATCGCTCTATGTCAAGACGAAGCAGTATGACAAGGCCTCCAGCCTCTATGCCACACAGATGGAACGCGAACCGGACAATGCCAACCTTCTGTTCCAGTACGTCACCACGAACATGTACATGGAGCGCTGGGAGCCGGCTCAGATCGCTCTCGCGAAGTTCCTGGAGAAGGAGACAACGAACATCCGCGCCCACCTCTACCTTGCAAAGACCCTGTACTACATGCAGCGCAACAAGGACGCGCAGAAGGAATACCAGACGGTGATTGAGCTGGCGAAGGACTCGGCGGACAAATACAGCGCACAGCTCATCGAGGCCTATGCCGTCAACGGTTTCTATTACCTCCTCGACAAGAACTACAACAAGGCGCTCGAGAACCTCAACGCCTCCATCAAGATGAAGGACGACATTGCTCCGTACCGCCTCTGGCGCGCCCAGACGCTCATCAACCTCGGAAAGAAGGATGAGGCGATCCGGGAATACAAGGCCGCCATCAAGCTCGATCCGACCAATGCCGCGGCGAAGAAGGAACTGGACATGATCCAATCCAAGTAGGCGTTTCCAGCCTCTGGAACACCGGGTTTTTCGCGTGAAGAACCCGGTGTTTTTTTCGCCACTTTTTTGCAAATTCGGCAATTGCCATCCCTCATGTTTCACCCTTCTCATCCATCGAGGAACTCTATGAAAATCATTGTGAAGTTGTCATGTCTCCTGATCGTCGCATCATCCCTGCCGTTCATGGGGTGTTCGAAGAAGAGCGAGGTTGCGCCGATCGCCGAGTGGGAGCACTTCCAGCAGGCATATTTCAAGCTGTCGTTCACGCATCCGAAGGGCTGGACCTCGCAGTCCGATGCCGGCCTGCTGAGCTACTTCTCCTCGCCCGAAGCTCAGAAGAAGTTCATGGACCCCTATGCCGATGCCCCCGATGGATCCCAGCTCATGTTCATGTATCGCGCTCAGGACACCATCCGGACGCTGGATCAGGAGCTTGAGGAATACGTCAAGGGATTGAAGGATCAGGGCTTCACCATCAAGCAGCAGGAGGACCGGCAGCTCCTCGGCCAGCCAGCCAAGCTTGTCGCCTACGGTGGAAAGCTCTCCGCCAAGGTGCGCCTCGATGTGATCCGCGTGTTCACGGTGAAGGACTCCGTTTTCTACATGCTCCAGTTCGGCGCCTTCAACGACTACTATGACGCACACAAGGTGGCCTTCGACTCGGCATACGCATCCTATGCGCTGTACATTCCGAAGCCCGCAGGTCCGGTGGATCCGAACGAGAAGCCTTCGGAGGAACTGCAGGTGTTCGAGAACGACCGCGTGCGCTTCTCCCACCCCGTGAACTTTGATGTGAACATCCCCGCCCCGAAGGCCAACGTCCAGTTCTCCCTCGAAGTGCGCGGCATGCGTCGTGATTGCAGCATCCAGATCGACATCCGCGCAGCACAGGGCCTCTCGCTCGAGAAGGTGATTGAACAGAACGCCTCCTCGCTCAAGGGCCGCCGTGCCGAGGGGCGGATCGACAACGAGCGCGCTCCGTACTTCTCCTATTCCCCGATGAAGGGCATCAACAGCCGCATGTACGTCGTGGTGAAGAATGACAAGTTCTATCGCATCATCATGAACTACAACACCAGCGTTGAGGCGGCGTACCTGCCGGCCCTCGAGAAGATCCTGAACTCCATCAAACTGAAGTGACCTCACCCCGGTGACGGCGTGGCCGCAGCTCTCCTGCTCCGGCCACACCGCTCCCCACCATGGAGCATCCATGAATTTCAAGTACATCCCGACCGGTGACGACGCGCCGAATGTCTGCAACGCCATCGTGGAAATCCCCCAGGGGAGCAGGACGAAGTACGAATACAACCTGGACTGGGGCATCTTCCAGCTCGATCGCGTGCTCTACTCCGCCACCCATTACCCGGCGGCCTATGGCTTCATTCCCAGCACACTCTACGAGGACGGCGATCCCGTCGATGTGCTCATCATCATCGACCAGCCCCTCCACACGGGCATCCTTGTGCAGGTCCGCCCTATCGGCATCCTGCGCATGCGTGACGAGAAGGGCCTCGACGACAAGATTGTCGCCGTCGCCATCCACGACCCGACCTATTCCACCGTCGTCGACATCAAGCAACTGCAACCGCATGTGCTCGTCGAGATCGAGCACTTCTTCAGCAGCTACAAGGAGCTGGAGGGGAAGGCCACCATCAGCTTCGGCTGGGCCAACGCCGCTGCGGCAAAACGCGCGATTGCGAAGTCCATGAAGACCTTCGAATCCGTGTCGAAGAAAAGTCGGGTGGATGCTTGACAAACTCCCATCGGGCGTCGTAATATTGCGTCGCATTGTCGTTTCAACCTGTGTTTTCAGTAGCTGAAGGAGTGATCAATGATCTGGACTATGGAACTCGCCTCGTGGCTCGATGATGCGCCATGGCCTGCGACGGGGGAGGAACTCGTCGATTATGCCACCCGGATCGGGGCTCCCATGCAACTCATCGAGAACCTGCAGGAGCTCGAAGACCCGGACGAGACCTACGAGGGTGTCGAGGATATATGGCCGGACTACCCCGTGGATGAGGATTTCTATTTCGAGGATGAAGACCAGGACTACTGACAGACGGGAATCCTGCCCGATATCCGGCGCCCCGGTATCGGTTCCATCATTCATCAAAGCCCGGGTGTGTTGCATGACCGGGCTTTTCCTTGTGATGGCCTTCTGCATTGTGCCTGCCTGCGCCTGGGGGCAGGACCTGTCCGTCATGGAGGACTCTCTCATCGTCAACAGCATCGGCATCCAGGGCAACGCCGTGTTCTCAAGCGAGGCCCTGCTCGATGGCGTGAGACTCCGCGAATCGCCCGGTTCCTTCGCCATCTGGATCTACAACAACATCAGCGAGCGCTTCGGGTCCGAACCGCAGTTCTTCGACAACGATCTCTTCCAGCGCGACATCGAAAACCTCCAGCAGTTCTACAAGAACAACGGGTACTTCCTCGCCACCGCCAGCGGGGAGGTGCTGCGGCAGGGCGAATCCAAGCGGGTGGACGTCGTCTACCGCGTCAGTGAGGGGCCGGTCTCGCTCATCGATTCCATCGTCGTCACCTTCCAGCATCCCCTTCCCGACGATGTGATGGCTCTTGTCAGTGACCGCGTGATCCGCGTTGGAGAGCGCTATCGCGCGGACATGGTGCAGGCCGAGATCCAGCGCGTCCTCGGCATCCTCGCCGACAATGGCTACCCGAACTGCTCCTCAGATGGCGTCACCGTGGAACGCAAGCTCTCGAACAACAACGTCACCGTCCGGCTGCCGTACTTCTTCGGAAGGCGTCTCTTCTTCGGGAGGATCACGGAGGACATCCACGGTGTCGACGAGCTGAACCTCACGCGGGCACTGCTGTACGACCGCCTCGAGTTCCGCGAGGGCGATGTGTACAGCAACACACGCAAGGAGCAGGGGGTCACCAACCTGCACCGCCTCGGCATCTTTTCGAACGTCCAGGCGCTGACAACCATTCCATCGCCGAAGGACACCATCACCGAGCGTATCCCGGTGACGCTCGTGCTCTACCCCAAGAAGCGGCATGACCTGGAGCCTGGTCTGCTGTTCAACAACTACTTCGGCCGCTTCAATGCGGGGCTGGAGGTGTCGCACCTTTTCCGCAACGTCTTCGGCGCCTCCCAGATCCTCACCACCAAGGCC
>CAYUYM010000030.1:0-1690 GCA_964449305.1 uncultured Chromatiales bacterium
TGATGATCTTGAGTGTCAGGTTGCCCGAGAGCCCCACCTGGTTGATGATGTCGAAGGCCTCCTTCAGTGTGGGATAGCTTCCTGCCACACCCACGGTCACGGTGCCGTTGAGCGGCGCCTGCACTGTGAGGTAGTCCGTCGGTGCCGTCACAGTCGGCGTTTGCGCCACTGCCGACACCGTGAGCTGCGTGCATTCCGCATCAATCAGGTTGCCGGTCGCCGCAGAGGCGGAGATGTCGTAGGTGAGCCAGAAGTGGTTCGTGCCGCGGGCGAGCGCCTGCGTGCCGTTGATCGTGAACGCGCCCGAGGGGGCCGGATAGGTCGCGCCAAACTGGTTGACCGCGGCGAAGGTGGACGAGGTGCCCGTGTAATATATCTTCGCATTCACGAGATCCGCCGTGTTGGTGGTGCCCGTGGTGCCCAGCACGATCTGCTGCATGGTGAGCGGATTGCCTGGATTCGAGGTCACCACTTCGATGCCGATGATGCGGGAGTTGGTGGATCCCGCGGCCACGAGGCCGGACAGGCCGGTGGTGGTGGATGATACGTAGGTCATCTGCAACGGGATGCCGTCGAACTCGTCGGCGCCCATGTCGGCGGCGATGGCCCCACCGTTGACCGATCCCGCCGGACCGGGACGCACATCACCATCGATGTCGATGCTGATGCCCACGGCCGCTCCTCTGGATTCACAGCCGATGGCAAGCACGGGGTTGATGTGGAGATTCGTGGCCGAGGTGAACTGGGGATCCTCGCTCACCGACATGCCGTCCTGACCGGTGAACGTCTTCCAGTCGTTGAAGGTGGTCACGTCGGCGGTGCCGTTGTAGCCGTAGAGTGCATATGCACCCGATGGCCAGTAGTCGTTGTTGTTGAAGGTGGTGGTGCCGATCACGTAGGACGACGGAATCCACACGGCATAGCTCTTCGATCCTGTCGCACCGCTGATGGCGTTGCTGAAGATGTTGTTGCGAACGTCGTGGGCGTTGTAGCTCGACGAGGTGAACGCCAGCGCCATGGACCCGGTGGCCGTGGTGGAGACACAGGTGCCCGTGAGGTGCACCGAGTTGTGCCAGATGGAATGCCCCGTGCCACCGGCGATGCGGATGCCGATCGGCGCATACGTGGTGCCGATGGTGCCGCCGCCGTTGTTGAGGATGTCCCACACCATGTTGTTCTCCACATGGATGCCCGTGCCACCCGACGTGGACGAGATGTTGATGCCATAGGCCCCGTAGCCCGAGGTCGACGTGCTCGTGTTGATCACCCCGTGCACACGGTTGCGGCGCACAATGGTCCCTGCGGAGTAGCTCGCCACATCGATGCCCATGATCGCACCGGAGTACGCCATGGTGATGCCCTGCACCTCGTTGAGTTCGATCACACCTGCATCCATGCCGTACACATAGATGCCCTTGTAGGTGATGGTGCTGGCCGGAGTGACGGATCCGATCGTGTTGAGGCGGATCTGGCTGTTGCTGTTCACACCGATGTTGGATCCGTAGGCATAGATGCCGAAGTAGCCCCTCTCGAGCAGGTTGTTCTCCACAAGGAAGTAATCGTTGTCATAGCCCGACACACCCGGCGTTGCGCCGCCGATGCTGATGACGTAGGCACCCGAGGCCACATGCCCGGCACGCAGCACGCAGTTCTTCACGGTGAAGTGCGAGGATCCCATCCCGGTGCCGGT
>CAYUYM010000030.1:1790-23258 GCA_964449305.1 uncultured Chromatiales bacterium
GCGGTGTAGCCCCCGAAGCCCGCCGTGGTGGACGAGACATAGGCCATCGGCATCGGCACACCGTCGAACTCGTCGGCACCGAGGTCGGGCGCCGACGCCCCGCCGTTGACGGAACCCGTGGGACCGGGCCGCACGTCGCCATCGATGTCGTTGGTGACGGTGGTCAGAAGGCCTCCGGACTCCAACAGTGTCGGCGTGGTGCCGGCATTGATGTGGAGGTTGGTGGGTGACGTGAACAGCGGATCGACCGAGATCGACGTCGCATCCTACCCTGTCATGAGACGCAGATCGGCGAGCGATGCGAGGTCCGTGGCTGTGGCGGCGTTGTAGGCCAGGATGCCGAACGGACCCGAGACGAAGTAGTCATTGCCCGTGATGGTGCTCGACGACCAGGTGTACCCGGAGGGCGACCACAGCGCATAGCTCTTGGAGCCGGCCGCACCGGTGACGGCGTTCGCAAAGATGTTGTTGCGGATGGTGTGGGCGTTGTAGCTCGAGGAGCTCATCCCGAAGGCGATGCTGCCTGTCGGGTCGACTGAGGAACAGGTGCCGGTCAGGTACACGGAGTTGTGCTGGATGGTGTGCCCCGTGCCGCCGGCGATGCGGATGCCGATGGGCGCATAGGTGGTGCCGATGGTGCCGCCGCCGTTGCAAAGGATGTCGTACACCATGTTGTTCTCGATGCGGTGATTTGTGCCGGTCGAGGTCGAGATGATATTGATGCCGTAGGCTGCGTAGCCCGTGGTGGATGTGGAGGTGTTGTTGATGCCGTGAACCACGTTCCTCCGGATGATGGCGCTCGGGCTGTAGGACGAGAGCTCGATGCCGGAGATCGCCCCGGAGTAGGCCATGGTGATGCCGAAGACCTCGTTGCCATCCACCAGCACGCCATCCTGCCCGTAGAGGTACATCCCCTTGTAGGCGACAAGGTCGGACGGCGTCGAGGAGCCGACAACATTGCCGATGATCTGCCCGCCGCTGTTCACCGCGCTCGACGTGGAGTAGATGTACATCCCGTAGTACCCACGCTCGAGAAGGTTGTTCTGCACCGTATAGTTGTCGTTGTCATACCCGGTGGAACCGCCCGTGGCGCCGCCGATGGAGAGCACGTAACTGCCCGAGGCCGTGTGACCGGACTTCAGGCGGCAGTTCTTCAGGGTGAAATTCGTGGACCCCGCGCCCGCCGTGGTACCGCTCACGGTGACGGCAGTGTTCGTGCCCGCGCTGGAGGTGTTGATGATGGACAGGTCGCGCGTCGTGCCACCCACGGTGTTCGATCCGTCGATCGTCACACGATCGGCCCCGTTGATCTGGATGAGGTTGCCCGGGACGGGGCCCTCGATGACCGGCGTTGTGGATGCGGCCGGTTTGACGAGGAGTGTGTAGTTGGATCCGACGGGGGTCTCCGTCCATTGATTCAGCGTGGCCGGGGATGGCAGCGTCTGGCTGCTGATGATGCTGAAGTCCGTGTTGCCCGTGAGGCCCGTGTTGTTGATGTGCTCGAAGGCCTCGGTCAGGTTCTCGAACTGCCCGCCGGTGCCGACCGTGTACGTGCCCGAAAGCGGTCCGAGAATGGTGCGGCCACCGCCAGGGAAGGTCGGCGTAGGGACATGTGTGCCACCCGCCGTGAACTGCCAGCACTCTGCATTGACGGAGTGACCGCTCACCGCGCCCACAGTGAGGTCGTACGTGAGCCAGAAGTAGTTGATGCCCTCGGCCAGGGCCTGGGAACCGGTGATCTGGTAATCGACAATGGGGTTCGGGAAGGTGTAGGTGCTGCCAAACGCCGTTGATCCGACAAAGACCGGCGATGTCCCTGTGTACCAGAGCTTGGCATTGACGAGGTCGGTGACTGGATCGGTGCAGCCCGTGGTCTTCAAGTCGAACGCGGTGATGACGACGGGCGAGAGGGACCCGGTGGTCTGCACGTCGATGCGGATGATCTGCCGGTTTGGAGCTCCGGGGTACATGTACCCGCTGATGCCGGTCACTGTGCTCGACACGATGGACATGGATGCAGGCGGCACACCATCGAACTCGTCGGCACCGATGTCGGGCAGGGTTCCACCACCATTCACCGAGCCGGCGGGGCCCGGTCGCACGTCACCATCGATGTCCGTGGTCAGGCCGGCAATCACGTCGGCACCCGATTCCAGGTTGGTGGGCGTCAGGCCGGAGTTGATGTGGAGATTGGTTGCGGAGGTGAAGAGCGGATCGATCGACCAGGAATCGGCATCCTGGCTCGTGGAGATGCGCCACGCGGCAAGTGTGGATGCATCCGCGGAGCCATCCCACCCGAGCACACCGACACTGCCCGACACAAAGTAATCGTTGTTGTCGATGGTGGTGGAGGTGAAGCTGTAGGAGGAGGGCGCCCAGATGGCATAGCTCTTCGAACCGGTGACACCGGTGATGGCATTGGCGAAGATGTTGTTGCGGATGTCGTGGGCGTTGTAGCTGGAGGAGCTTATGCCGAAGGCCATGGAACCGGTCTCCACGCCGGAGGGCGGAGTGCCGGTGAGATACACCGTGTTGTGATAGATCTGGTGGCCCGTGCCGCCGGCGATGCGGATCCCGATGGGCGCATACGTGGTGCCGATGGTGCCGCCGCCAAAGCACATGATGTCGTACACCATGTTGTTCTCGATGCGGATGTTCGCCCCGGTGCTCGTCGCAATGATGTTGATGCCGTAGGCGCCATATCCCGTCGTGGACGTGCTGGAGTTGTACAGGCCGTGCACCACGTTCTTCCGGATGATGGAGTTTGCGGAGTAGGACGACACCTCGATGCCCGCAAGCGCCCCGGAGTACGCCATGGTCATGCCGAACACCTCGTTGCCCTCCACCACCACGCCATCCTGCCCGTACAGATAGATGCCCTTGTAGGTGACAAGCTTCGCGGGGTCGGTGGATCCGACCACGTTGCCTGCAATGAGCCCGTTGCTGTTGAGGGCGCTGCTTGTGGAGTAGACATACATGCCGTAGTACCCGCGCTCCAGCACGTTGTTCTGCACCGTGTATGAGTCATTGTCGTACCCGGTGGATCCGCCCGTGGCGCCGCCGATGCTCAGCACATACGAACCGGAGGCGATGTGCCCGGCACGCAGCACACAGTTCTTCACCGTGAAGTTGAGCGAGCCGTTGCCCGCAGATGTTCCGGAAACGGTGATGCCGGTGTTCGTTCCCGAGGTGACGGTGTTCTCGATGGTGAGATCGCGCGTCGTGCCGCCCACGGTGTTCGATCCGTCGATGGTGACGCCATCGGCGCCGTTTATCTGGATGAGGTTGCCGGCAACAGCGCCATCGATGACCGGTGTGGTCGTGGCCGCGGGCTTGATGAGCAGGGTGAAACCCGCTCCCACGGTCCAGGGGTTGATGATCGCCGACGAGCTCAAAGTCTGGCTCGCGGTGATCGAGAGTGTCGTGTTCCCCGCAAGGCCGGCGTTGTTGATGAAGTCGAATGCATCTTTGAGGTTCGGGAAGTTCCCTCCCGTGCCGACGGTGAAGACGCCGTTCAGGGGACCCTGCACGGTGCGATGCCCGGCGGGGGCCTGCGTTGTCGGGATCTGCGCGATGGAGTTCACCGTGATGCCCGTGCATTCGGCATCGAGGAAATCGCCAGTCGTTGCCGATGCGCTCACATCATAGGTCAGCCAGAAGTAGTTCGTCCCCTCGTTCAGCGTCTGCGTTCCGGTGATCGTAAACGCGCCTGATGGTGCATTGATGGGGCTTCCGAACTGCATCGTGGTGGCGAAGGTGGAGGACGATCCCGTGTACCAGAGCTTCGCGTTCGTGATGTCGGCGGGCACCGTCGTACCGTTGGTCGAGAGATCGAACTGCGTCACGTCGAAGGGCATGCCGGCGTTGGCCGTCACAACCTCGATGCCGATGACCTGCGTCTGGGTTGCGCCCGGCGCAACGTAGCCCGTCATCCCAGTGGTGGTGGACGAGACGTAGACCATGGCCTGCACGGGCACGCCGTCGAACTCATCGGCACCCAGGTCGGGGGCGGTCGCGCCGCCGTTCACCGAACCCACGGGGCCCGGCCGTGTGTCACCATCGATGTCGGTGGTCACGCCCAGAGTGGCGCCGCTCGATTCCAGGGAGTTCTGTGTGGTGCCCGCATTGATGTGGGGATTCGTGGTGGAGGTGAACATCGGATCGGCCGACACCGACAGCCCGTCCTGCCCGGTGAAGGCCCGCCAGGCGAACATGGTGGTGACATCGGCGCTGCCGTTGTATCCGAGCACGCCGTAGGTGCCCGAGGGCCAGTAATCGTTGTTGTTGATGATGGTCCCGGCAAAGGAGTACGACGCGGGGAAGTACATGGTGTAGGACTTGCTGCCCGCGTAGCCCTCGATGGCGTTCATGAAGACGTTGTTGCGAATGTCGAGCCCGTTGTTCCCCGCGGCGGCCACGGCGAAGGCCATCGAATATGCGGCTGCCGTGGGGCCGGTGAAGGTGCCCGTCAGGGACACGGAGTTGTGGTACACCATGTGTCCGGTGCCGCCGCCGATGCGGATGCCGATGTTGTCGGTGGTCGCACTGAGGGATGCGTCCCCATAGTTCATGATGTCGTACACCATGTTGTTCTCGATGCGGATGCTGTTCGATCCCGAGGTGCCGCTGATGTTGATGCCATAGGCGCCATAGCCGCTGGTGCTCGTGTTGTTCATGCCGTACACCCGGTTCTTCCGTACGATGCTGCCCGTGCAGTCGTTGCCGACGTCGATGCCGAGAATCGGTCCGGAATACGACAGGACCTGGTTGAACACCTCGTTGCCTTCGATAAGGCCCATGTCGAGTCCGGCGACGCCGATGCCGCGATAGGAGACGTAGTCCGTGCCTGTCACGGATCCCACCGTGTTGTTCCGGATGACGGTCACATCGTTTCGCCCCGTTGCTCCGGCGCCCACGAAGATTCCCGTGTAGGCCTTCTCGATCAGGTTGTTCTCGATCGTGAGAAGATCGTTGTCGTCCCCGTTGGAACCGATGGTGGCTGCGCTGCCCACGGAGATGCCATGGGAGCCCGATGCGATGTGGCCGGACCGGACGATGGTGTTCTTGATCGTGACCTGGCTGGCACCGAGGCCCGTGCCAAGGCTCCCCACCAGGATGGCGGCGACGGTGCCCGATCCGTTGAGCTGCGCGATGGTGAGATCCCTGGTCGTCCCACCGATGGTGTTCGAACCATCGATGGTGACCCTGTCGGCACCATTGATCTTGACGATGGCCGAGGAGGCCACTGCACCGCTGATGGTGGGCGTGGTCCCTGCGGCCGGTTTGATGGTCATGAAGAATCCCGACGTTGGAGGATACTCGGACCATTGGTTGAGCGAGGCTGTGGCAGTCTCCGTTGTGCTGCTGACGATCTCCGCCATGATGTCGCCCGTCACGGCCTTCGCATTGACATCATCGAAGAAGGCCTTCAGTGTGGCGTAGGTGCCTGCCGGGGTCCCGCCGCCGATGGTGTAGGTGCCCGCCATGGCCCCGACCGTGGTGAAGCTGTTGATGGTGCCGGTGATCGGCGCGCAGGAACCAGGGAGATCGACATTTGGTGGCAGCGTCGCGGGTGTTCCGGAATTGATGGCCACGTTGTTGATCTGATCAGCTGCAACAACGAAATACTGGATCACATCACCCGCAGTGAAGCTCCCGCCGGGAGGGTTGCCCGCGAGCAGCGAAAAGTCCAGCGTGAAGGTGTAGGTGTTGCCCGATGGCGGCAGCGATGCCTCCACCCACTTCCACCCGTCATCGACTGCCGTGTTGCCGACAAAGGCGTTGGCATTGACCACGGAGGGCGAAACGGCCGTCGACCGCCGGTAGTAGCAGCGTGGGGCCTCGTTCGGGTTGGTGTTCACACCCGAGGCATCGGTGATGGTGGCGGTAAACTGGTAGGTGCCGGCAGTGACGGGAACATTGCCGATGGCCGTGTACACGATGGCGGGGCCGGTGAGGTCGGACGGCGTGAAGTCACCCTCGTCGGCACCGATGTCCGGGGCCGACCCCATGCCGGCATAGCCCGCCTCGCCGAAGCGGACATCGGCATCATGATCGTCGGTGATGGCCGGCGTGGTGATGCGGATGGCACCACTCTCACACTGCGTCGGTGTCCCGGGGTCGAGGTGGAGGTCGTAGGGGGCGGAACCGACATTGATGAATGGCGGCAGTTCAAACACGGACGCCTGGTCCCGCGTGGCCATGTAGGTCTTGTACTCCGCCAGGGTGCGCTTCGGCACGGCGAGGTTGGGATCGAAATAGATGCCCCGCGTCGTGTCCGATGCCGGGCTGGCGACATGGAAGCAGTTCGTGTTCGAGCTCGTGCTGTACGTGGTCAGCGTGCCGCTGGCCCGCCGGAACGCGAGGTTGTAGCATCCGGTACCGGTCACCGACGAGGCGCTGGACTCGTTCACGAGGATGTTGTTCCGCAGGGTGAAGGTCGGCGTGCTGCTGGCGTAGAGCGCCGCGGATCCGAAGGTGGTCGCCGAAGTGCTGCTCGTGTTGAGGTACACGGTGTTGTAGTCGCAGGTGACCGTCGTCCCGGTGTTGAAGTAGATCCCGGCGGCGGCAATCGTGCTTGCCGCGGCCGTTGTCTGGATGTCGGAGACGAAGTTGTTCGAGACATTGAAGGTGACGGCGCTGCTCCCATAGATGCCGTAGCCCAGTGCTGCGGAGCCGATCGCGGAGAGACCGGTGATCGTGTTCTTCGCGATCGTGACCACAGGGGTGGTGCCGCTGTTGTTGATGTACACACCATACACCGTGCCGGAACCGGCGCCAATGGACAGCGACCTGATCGTGTTTCCCGTGAAGGTCTGCGCTGCAGGAGCGGCACTGAAATACCACCCGGCGATGACGTTGGTCGTTCCGATGCCGGCCCCGCTGATGGAGAGATTTGTCACGGTGTTGTTGTAGTCGTCATGCGATGTCACGTTGGTTGTTGTGCTCTTGTAGAACCCGTAGATGGTGGCAGCAGTGCTGCCGGACGTGTTCGGCATCGAGCAGTTGTCCACGGTGTTCTCATACACCGCCTCCGTCCCGGCGTAGTAGGCGCGCAGCGCGTAGATCGCTCCCGAGGCTCCCGTCTTCGTCAGGTTGCTGACAGCGTTGTTGTGGATGCTGCACGTGGTGGAGGTGCCATACGTGTAGTCGTAGATGCCATACAGGGCTCCTGTCCCCGCCAGCGTCAGATCGTGCACGTTGTTCCCGCTGGTCTCCGAGGAACTCGCCGCTGCGGTCTGGTAGATGCCGTACATCGTCCCCGTCGTGGCCGAGGTGTAACTGAGCTGCACATCGTTGTTCTGGATGCGCACCGTGCCGCTGCTCGACGAGCTCTTGATGCCCGTGCACTCCGACGTGGTTGAATTGGAGGTGACGTTCACCATGTTCGACCCGATGTCCACCGTGTTGCCGCTGCCCGAGCTGTTGAAGATGCCGTAGAGCGTGGTGGTGTGCCCGGTGCCGGTCCGTGTGAGGGTGTTGTTCTCGATCTTCAATCCGTGCTGGTAGAGCGTGTAGATGCCGTACCCTGTCGAAGAACTCCCGCCAAACCCGGTGATGATGTTCGCCCCGCTCGTGCCAAGCTTGTTGTCGATGCCATAGTAGGCAAAGGTGGAGGAACTCGTGGCATAGATCCCGATGTAGGCGTCCGTGATCGTGTTGTTGTAGATCTCACAGTAGGACACGGCACCCGAGGCGGCACTGATGGTGATGCTCGTCCCCGTTGCCGTGATCGAACCGCGGAGGTAGATGCCGCCGATGATGGTGGTCGTTGCAGGCTTCATCGTCACCGTGCAGTTCCTGATGGTGATGTACTGCGAGGCATCGCTGGCGGTGGCACCATAGATGCCATATCCGACCTCCAGGGCGTTGGTGGGCGTCGGCAGGTTCTCACTTACATCGATGGCGTCGAAGGTGACGTAGTCCATGCCGGCGAACTCGATCACGCCATCGTAGGATCCTGACCCTGTCGCATTGGATGTGATCTTGGGATTCGCCCCTGCGGTTGCAGGATCCTTGCGGAAGGTCACGGTGTTCGTCGCTGTCGGGGCGTTGGTCGCCGGCGTGGTCAGCATGAGGTTTGCCGCCGACTCCGTGTACCCCGCGGCGACCTCGAACACCACGGGAGCGGAGACACCGTTGGCATTGAGCGCCGTGATGGCGGCGGAGATCGACGCAAACCCCTGGGGATTCGCTCCCTAGGGAATGTAGTAGGTCCCGGTCAGGGGCTGTGCCAGTGCAGGCGCTCCCAGGGCCAGGAACATCACGGCCAACAGCAGCCAGCGCGTCAGGGCAGGACATGCAGGCGTCACACGAGACCGACATTCGACAGACAGGGCGCGATGCTGTGACATCCAGATGGTGACGAAACGAGTCATTGGAACTCCGGCGAAGGTATGTGAGTGGATCAGAATTGACTCGGGGAGGTTGCGGCCCGGTCCAACCCTGTCATCTGCGATGCCAGGTGAAGGGGGCGGGGAGAAATGACAGAATACGCCCACACCTCAGCAACCCCGCGACATGATGAAGGTTCGGGGTGGCTGCGAAAAGAAGGGGCGACGGCAGATTCAATACGGAATCTCCTGGAGCGAGCGAAAAAGATGATGGGACAAGGCACGCCGATCTGCGGCGATGGATCCGAAGCCGAGTCGATGCAATGTCGAAGAACAACGTGTGTACAAAAGTAGGGAGGAAAATCGAAACGACAAAACCCCCGCATCCATCATGGTCCGGGATCTCTGGCAACCGGTTCCACAAGGATGTGCCAGATCAGCCACCCCACTCCGATCTCGAGAATGGCGAGTCCCACACCGGATGCGGTGTCGAAACGCCGCGCACGGTCCAGCAGCGCGCCGTCCCCGGTCTCCCGGTATCGTGCGTAACTGCGATCCGCTTCGAGCTTCAGCACCGCTGCGGCAATTCCGGCTGCAAGGGCCACCGAGCCGGGCAGGGTGATCTCCATCGGCGGCCAGCGCAGCTCGGCCGGGATGTCCTGCGCCCGCTGCAACGGCCCCGCCTCACGCGGGAAATCGATCACCACCGATCCATCCCCGGACCGTGTCACCTCCACAAGCGTGTCACAACATCGTGGCATGGCGATGCGCAGCCCCATCCTGTCCTCCGTGAGCGCGAGCCTGAGTGGTGTGCGGCCCAGCAGGGAATCCCCCGCGAACACGAGCGCCCCCGATGGAGTGCTGTTCACGAAGCGCTGCACCGGAAGGCGCAGGTGGACGACTCCGTCATCCGCCCCGACCAGCGTTCTGCTGATGCGGTGTCGCACGGCGTTCCACTCCGCGCGCGACGGCCACCAGACATCGATCGTATCGCCCGTCCCGGTCACCAACTCCATCGGCGACATGCCGAGCAGTGTGTCCCCCCGCCAGATCTCCGCACCGGGAGGATCGGTGACGATGGACGATGCTGTCGTGCCGCGCGGCAGAATCTGTGCCACGACTGTGCCGGTCATCACGATCGCCAGGATGGCGAGCAATGCCACCACCTCACGGTGTATCGCGGATCCTCCCCGCTTCCACCTGCATGCGGAGCGTGTGTCGCCCGCGATGTGCCTCACCACGATCCGTGTCCATCGGGTCATTTCCATGCACGCACCTCCCCATCCTCCGTGATGACGAGCAGGATGCCCCCCGCCACCACCGGTCCGGCGACGATGCGCCCGGCGATGTCCGTGCTCCACACGGTGGCGCCATCCGCCATGCGCAGCAGCCGGAGCTCTCCCGACGTGCGGCACAGCGCCACATGCTCCCCCGTGATCACCGGCGGGAGACCCACCAGCCCACCGAGCGCCGTCCGCCAGCGCTCCCCGCCGGTGCGGCTGTCACATGCCACCACCATGCCATCGGCCGATGCCGCGACCAGCGTGGAAGCGTCGCATGCCGGGGCCGCATGGAAGGGGGCATGTGCATCCAGCCGCCAACGTTCCCTCCCGGACTCCGCGTCGAGGCACAGCAGCAGGCCCGAGCCTGTCGCGACGCACACCGCATCATCAACGCACACGGGAGCCGCCGTCACGGGCGCACCCGTCGGTACGCGCCAGCGGATTCCGCCTGAGGACGCATCAATGCACCACACATCGCCGTTCGCACCCGCCACCACCACGCCGTGCGGCGAGAGCGAGGGCGCGGCGAGCAGGCGGGTCGGCAGATCGCGCGTCCACAGCGCCGCCGTGTCCGCGATGCGATGGCAGGCCAGGCGGCCGGGTACGGAGGCGGTGACAATGCGGCCGGGCAGGCCGAGAACAGGGGCCTCGATCCACGAGGCATCCACCACGCCCGCCTCACGCATCCCGCGGCAGTCAGCAAGCCAGGTGGGGATGCCGGGCTGGGCCTGCGCCACCGCCAGCACCCCGTCCACCATCGCTGGCACGGCCTTCACCACACCACTGCGCTTCAGGCTCCCCATCGCCGCGCCGGTGCGCAGGTCAAGGGCGTCGATGGTGCCGCGTGCACCGGTGCAGAGCACCATGCCATCCACCACCAGCGGTGAAACCGCGAGCGGGGCCTCCGACATCGATCCCGTCCAGAGCAGCGCCAGCGGCACGGCAAGCGACGATGTCGCGACGCCCGACCTCCCCGCATCACCCCCGAGTTGCGCCCAATCCCCCGCCCCCGCCGTCAACGGGCGCGCAAGCCGCACCCCCGACCCGCACGCAGCCAGGAGAAACGCGAGGAGCCACACGGCGCACAAGGTGGCCGCGATGCTGCACCGCGATCCCGCATTCCGGGCAGGCGCCGACATCCGGGGCCGCATCAGAAATCCCACCCGAAAAAAAACTGCTGGTACCAGCCGTTCTGGAATGACGACAGGTTGTCTTCGATGCGCTTCCCGAAATCGTAGCGCAGGACAAGAAAGCCGAAGACGCTGAAACGCAGGCCCGCTCCGATGCTGCCGAGTGTGGAACCGTAGGCATCGTCCCAACAGTTGCCGATGTCCGCGTAGAGGGCGCCGCGGATGAGCCCAAGATTGATGGAGCCGAAGGGCAGATCGAGGCCGACGCGGTCGAGGAGTGGGAAGCGCAGTTCCGCGCTGGCAAGCCAGAGCTTTGTTCCGCGCAGCGACCAGCGCGGCCAGCCGCGCAGGTCCCAGCTCCCCCCCCATGAACCAGCGCCGTGCCTCCTCGCCGTGGTTGAACAGCAGCTCGACGCGCGTGGCCAGGGCCGTGCGCAGATCGAGCCGGAAGTACCGCCGGTAGTCGACCATCACCGACACGAAGTCCACCTTGGAGTACATGACGTCCGTGGTGTACCCGAGTGTCACATTGAAGCGCGAGCCGTCGATCGGGCCGGTGATGTAGTACAGGGCGTTGTCGTGCACGAAGGACACGGTGTTGGACACCAGCAGGGCCTTCCGCCGGGTGTCGGTGAAGATCCCCTCCTTGTCGGACCATGCGGCCGACACCGTCCCCTCCACGCGGCGGAACTTTGACAGGGGCCATGCGAGCGAGAAATACCCGCCATAGCTGCGCTCGAAGAAGTACTCATCGGGATCGCGGAGATCGTAGCGCCGGCCCGCCGTGTTGAAAAGCCCGCAGGCATGGGGCGCCCGCTGGCCGAGCGACACGCGGGAGACGGCGAGGTTGAAGCTCTCGAAGAATTCGCTCGAGGTCTGGGCGGTGTTGTAGAGCAGGAAGAGGTACCTGTCGTTGCCGAGCATGTCGGACAGGCTCACCGCCGCCCCGCCGCTTGTTCCGAACACCGGATCGGTGGAGATCTCGGACTGCGCCACGTCCAGTTGGTAGTGCCTGCTGTAGCGCAGGCCGTCGCGCCCGGAGCTGCCGACGAGTTCGGCCGGCTGCCACGCCACTGCTGCCACGGGCGGCGCCTCCGGGACAGCGGGGCAGGAGTCGATGCGTGCCTCCAGGCCGGGGATGCGGCGGATCTGGAAGCTGTACGCATCGAACACGGAGCAGACCAGGTCGCCGTCGCGTGTCAGCACCGGATCGAAGGCCGCGGTGAGGAGGTTCGTGATGCGGCGCAGCGGCCCCGACGGCCTCGCCTGGGCATCGATCGTGCGGGCGTACACGTTGCGCGCGCCGTCGTAGTCCGCGGTGAAGAGCAGCACCGATCCCGCGGCATTCCATGCGGGCGATGCGCAGCGGGCGGCGGGCGCCATGCGGGTGATGCCACCGCTGGAGAGCGTGAACAGATGTGGTGCCGTCCTCCCCTGCAGCCCGCCTTCGCAGCGGTCCGAGATGAAGGCGATGCAGCGGCCGTCGGGCGACCAGGCGGGATCGCTGTCGTCGTACACATCGTCGGTGAGGGCGGTGATCGCCCCGGTGCCCCGGTCCAGAACGAAGAGATCCCGGCAGCCATTCCTCCGCAGTCCGGCAAAGGCGATGCGCCCGCCGTCGGGGGAGAAGGACGGGTCCGAGATCATGACGATGCCCGGGATGGTGATCGTGCGCAGCAGACGCCGACAGTGGAGGTCGAAGAGATGCAACACGTCGGATGCGCCGCTCTTGGTGACGAAGGCGAGGATGCTGTCGGCCGACACGGCCATGCGCCCCTGCAGCAGGTGGAACTCCTCGAGCGCGTTGCTCCGCTCGCCGCGGACCAGGACCTCGGGCGTGCCGCCATCAAGCGGCACCCATGCCACATTCGTGTATCCGTCGTCGTTGCCGGTGTAGACGATCCACGTCGAGTCGCCCCGCAGCACGGGCACCGGCTTCGTGGAGAAGCCCCGGGCAACGACCTCACGCATCACGTCGCCCGGCTTCTCGCGCCCGGCCACCAGCGGGAAGTACCGCCTCCGCAGATCGCGCATCCAGTCCGCATCGAACTCCGCCGGGGTGCGGCCGATGGTGGCCTTCATCACCACGCCGAAATCCGATGCCATCCAGAGATTGTCGATGAGGCGGATGATGGTCTCCGGCCCGTATTCGCGTGCCATGAAGCCCAGCATGGACTGCCCCTCCTTGTACATGAGGAAGCTGCCCGTGATGGACCAGATGGACTGCAACGGCGCAAGATACCCGTTGATCACCGCATCGCGCAGCAGCATCTCGGCCTGGTCGTCCCACTCCGTGGAGTAGTGCTCCGCAAGCCCCTCCACGTACCACAGCGGTGGATAGCGATCGTAGGAGAGGCCGTGGGCGGTGAGCACTGCAAGGATGCGGCTGTGCATGAACACATGGACAAGCTCGTGGTTGATGACGTGTCGGAACTGTTCAGTGGATCCGTTGGCCGGGATCACCACGCGCCCCTTGATGAACTCGAAGAATCCGCCCACGCCCTCCGGGATGAACCCGGGTGTCACATTGGTCTGCTGGAAATGGATCGGGGAGGCGTAGAGGATGAGGGGGATGCGCTCCGTGATGGTGTGGTTGAACACCTGCTCCAGCTTCCGGAAGCTCTCCTCCGCCATGGCAGCACCACGGCGCGCAAGGTCTGCCATCGCCGTGTCGTAGTGGATGTCGAAATGCTCCGTTTCAAGCACCCGCCACACGAACTCCTCATGGGAGATCTTGTTCCGCCCGAAGGGGAGGAACTGCGCCCCGGTGCCCGGCGGCAGCACGGCAGCCAGCACCAGCACGAGGGACATGATTCGGAGTGGAGACACGATGGCAATGGGTCTGAGGGTTGTCCGGAAAATCAGGGTCACGATGAATGGACCCGGCGTTCAGCCCCGGGTCACCGGGCGTGCGGCCATGCCATGATGTGCAGCCCTGGGCGCCGGCCTTCGGGCACAGGCATGCTGCGTCGCGTCACGCCCGCCGCCCCTTCATCTCCTCCTTGAGGAGGTTGATCTTGACGATGGGAAAGGGATCGACTCCCGTGCCGACGGCGAGATGCCAGCTCACCCAGTCGCCGAGGCAGATGAGGTGGATGGTGCGTTCAAGGGGCGAGGAGCCCTCGACAGGGATGTCGATGACATCGCCGGCAAGCGGGGCGAGAAGGCGGCGCGTGACGTCCATGCGGAGACGGATCGGCGCGCTGTCGGCGGGGTCGGTGAAGAGGATGAGGGCGATGCGGCTGAGGAGGTCGGGTTGCTGCTCCCAGCCGACGATCTCGTTGTGGTTGAGCTCGGGGAGGATGTGCCCATGGGCGATCGTCTTGGCGTTCTCCTCGATCTGGCAGCGCCAGCGGAGGTTCGCGGCCTCGTGCACCGGCGAGGAGTAGATCACCGGCAGGCGGCCATGGAGCCGCTCCGCCACCGCGCGCGCGGGATTCGCCGCGTCGGCCGGGTCGGTGCATGCGGCCACGAGACGTGCGGCCCGGACGGCGGCCGCCTCCACCTCGCGGGCATCAATGGGGCGGATGCCGAGCCGGGAGGCGACGCCGAGCAGCGCGAAACACAGATACCCCACGGCGGCACGCGGGGCAAAGCCGCCCGGGATCGTCACGGCTGCATGGCCGTCGGCGCGCACCGAGGCGGCGAAGTCCGCACCCGAGGTGATCGCGATGATGCGCGCACCGGCGGCATGCGCCTGCCGTGCGGCTGACACCGTCTCCTCCGTTCCGCCCGAATAGCTCATGATGAAGACCAGCGTCCGCGCATCCACCCAGGCCGGGATGTCGTACTGGCGCAGCACCTGGATGGGGACGGCGGCACTGCCGTGCGCGAGGTTGCGGAGGATGTCGCCGCTGATCGCCGATCCCCCCATCCCGCACACGAGCACAGTGGACACCAGGTCCCCAGCGATCTGCGGGAGCTCCGCCTCCATGGCGATGCGCCATCCATCACGGATGTGTGCCGGAAGCGCCGAGAGGACGGCGTGCTGATTCGTCGGGTCGAGGGCGGTGATCGGAGGGAGTGGGGTCATGGCTGGCACTGCGGACTGTGACACAGAGGTGATTCGAAACAAGCTAAGAAATCCGGGACAAAGAACCAGCCACCAACCACCGCCCCCTGATCGTGGAACTCCGGGATCGGGATCACGTACCGGCGGAGTTGGAGGACAATGCGCCAGCGGTTACCTTGGAGTGTTTCACCCACATCGGCTCGCATCTCACTCATCCCTCACCAACCACAGGATTCATCCATGCACGACATCCTCACCACCACGGCGTTCACACTCACAGGATACCGGATCACGAAGGAACTCGGCGTCATCCGCGGTCTGACCGTCCGTTCACGCTCCCTGTTCGGCACCATCGGCGGCTCGCTTCAGACCCTCTTCGGCGGCAACATCACGCTCTTCACCGAGCTCTGCGAAAAGACGCGCGGAGAAGCGTTCGACGAAATGGTGATCCATGCAAAGATGGCCGGCGCCAACGCCATCATCGGCATCCGCTACGATGCGACCGAGCTCATGCAGGGCGTCAGCGAAGTGCTCTGCTATGGGACGGCCGTGATCGTGGAACCGGAAGGCGCCGGATTCGGATCCTAGAATTCCGCCTTCAGCGTCAGCGTCGGCAGGAACGGAAGCATGTCGATGCGCTCGCCGGTGACGCGGTTGAAGTAGAACATGTTGTTGCGATTGTAGACGTTGAGCGCCGATGCCTCGATGATGAACTTCGCAAAGCCGAACTGGAAGGACTTCGAGAGGCTGATGTCCATGCGGTGGTAGGCCGGCAGGCGCCCCGTGTTCTTCGGACCGAGGATGGTGTACGGCTCCCCGTTTTCGCCGGTGAACCCGCCACCATCGAACACACCGCCAAAACCGATCCTGTCATAGAAGCCCGTGATCTGCGTGAAGGGCAGGCCGGATCCGTATTCCCAGCGCACGCTGAATTCCCAGCCATCCCAGGGACGGAGCCCGACGATCGCGTTGAGGTTGTGACGGCGATCGTAGCGGGGGTTGTAGGTGAGGTCGCCCACGGCACGCTCGGTGAAGCCGTACGTGTAGGATATCCATCCGTAGAGGATGGGATCGCGACGCTCAAGGAAGAACTCCAGACCATAGGACCGGCCCGTGCCGTCCGTGAAATCCGGATCACGTGAGTCCACCTTGTCGCGGTTGTACTCGATGAGGTGCTGGAAGTCCTTGTAATAGGCCTGCACGTTGAAGTTCAGCCCCCTGACAAAGTCGAGCACGCCGTCGAGACCGATGATGAAGTGATCCGCCTGCTGCGACTTCGTCCCGTCGGGGATGGGGATCCACGTCTCGAACAGGGACACAAGGTCGTCCTCATTCGTGATGGTGATCATGCGCTGATGCACACGCGAATAGGAGAGCTTGAGATTGAGCAGCGGCGTGATATCCCAGCTCACCGAAAGACGCGGTTCGAAGACGTCCTCCGAATTCGTGGAGAGGACGGAGAAGAGATCGCTGCGCACTCCGGCTTCGAAGGCAAAGGGATCGAGCTGCTTGAACTTGTAGCGCACCCAGATGCCTGTCTCGCTGCTGTTCGATTCCACATCGCGCGGCACGCTCGACGAGTTCACGAAGCTGTAATGGAACTGCGGCAATCGGAACATGAAGCCGGCCCCAAACTGATCGCCGTTCTCCTGGAAGTACGTCACGTTGCCGTTGAAGTATGTGTCCCACACCTCGGAAAGGCGCGGCGGGATCTCGGAGCTGAGACGCGGGCTCAGCTCACCCTTGAAGGTGCTGTAGGAAAAGCTTGTCTCGATGAGGTAGCGGTTTTCGAGGAGCTGGAACCAGCTCAGACTGGCCGCCTTGTTCGTCCACATGTATTCCGGCTCGCTCTGCTTCGAGGGATTGATCTTGTCACCGGTGAGCAGGAGGTGCACCGAAATGCGGCCGTCGTCACTGGTGGCGTGATTGACACGCGCCATGAGATCGTAGAAGTCGAAGGGGGTCTCCTGCTTGACGAACTTCTGAAGCACGTTGTCGAGGAAGCTCTTGCGTCCGGCCACCATCCAGGAGCCGTCCCACGGTGCCGGGCCTTCGAGCATCACCTTTCCGCTCACCTGGGAGGCGCTCACCTTGCCCGAGAACTTGTTCCTGTTCCCCTCCTTTGTGCGGATGTTGATCACCGAGGAGAGGCGGTTGCCCCACTGCGCAGGGAAGCCGCCCTTGAGGATCTCCGTCTCCTTGATGGCGTCGGCATCGAAGATGGAGAAGATGCCGAGCGCATGGAAGGGATTGTAGATGGTCATGCCGTCGAGAACGATGAGGTTCTGATCCCCGCCACCGCCGCGCACGTAGAACTGGCTGCTGACATCGCTCGTCGCCACCACGCCCGGAAGCACGGAGATGGTGCGGAAAAGATCCGCCTCCACCACCGCGGGGACGATCTCGATCTCGGCCGCGCCGATGGGCTGCGTGCTGATCTCCGTGTCGTAGCGCGTGCGGCGTTCTGCAGTCATCTCCACGCCCTGCAACTGCACCGCCGTGGGGGGAAGGACAAAGTTCACCGCAGACGACTTGCCGGCACGAATCTCGACATCCTTTTCCACCGGGTGGTACCCGATGAGCGTGGCACGCAGGCGTATCCTGCCGGCAGGCAGATTGCCGATGAAGTAGAAGCCGTTCACATCCGTCGCGGCACCGATGGTCTGCCCCACCACCACGATGTTCACAAGGGAGAGTCGCTCGCCGTTGGACGAGTCGGACACGAACCCCTTCACGCTGCCCCGTTCCTGGGCGGCGAGCATGGGGGAAAGAAGGACGAGGGCGAGAAGGGGCAGGAGGAGACGATGCTGTGTCATGCGCAGGGTGGTGGTGTGGATGAACGGTGAGGCGGTGGAACGCCACGGCATGCAGCGTGGATGAGGAGAATGTCCGTCCGGCATCCTACATTGCGTCATGAATTTTCGAGTGACGCCGGAGCTGCTGGAGTTTTTTCTGTCGCCCTCCTTCGGGGCAGTGGAATTGCGCCTGAAGGAAATCGCGGAAAAATACTCCGATCCGCTCACAATCCAAACAAGGTTGCGTGAGGCCCTGCCCCGCCTCCCCGCCGCCCATGCCGCAGCGGCCATGGCCATGCGGGAGCTCCGCCTGCGCGCCTCGCACCGCCTCGCCCTCCACCCCGCCTCGCTCTATCACGCCGAAACCCTGGAGCAGGCCTCGTCGGGCCCTGCAGCCGCATACCATGCGTCGCTCCTCGCCGGCCACCCCCGCGTCGCCGACCTCTGCGCCGGTGTCGGCAGTGACACCGCCGCCCTCGCCTCCAGCTCCGAAGCCGTGTCCGCCGTGGAGGCCGACCCGGTCACCGCCGGCCTGCTCGCGTGGAACATGCACCTGCTCGGCCACACGAATGTGCGCATTGAAACCGCGACGGTGGAGGAATGGCTTGCGCGCGGCGGGGCCGACGCAGTCGACGCCATCTGGGCCGATCCCTCGCGGCGCAGCGGCGGCCGCCGACACGTCGACGCCTCCGACTACTCCCCGCCGCTCACCACGCTCGCGGCAGTGGCGGCAACGCGCCCCGTCGTGGTCAAGATCGCGCCGGCGGCAACCATCGGGGGCGGCTTCTGGAGAAAGGGCTTCGTGGCCGTGCACGACGAATGCTCCGAACAGCTCCTCTGCTCCGGCATCGATGTCCCACCCGTGTTCGTGGCCCATGCGGAAAGCGGCGCGATCTGGGCGCCCGCACCCGACAGCCTGGAGCCGCCCGACTGCGTGGATCCGTCCGTGCTCATCGAACCGCACAATGCCGTGGTCCGCTCGGGGCTCGTCCGCGAGCATCTTGCCACACTCGGCGCCACCCCTGTGGATCCGCACATCGCCTACGGCCTTGCGGCAGCACTCCCACCGCCGGGCCCGCTGCACCGGAGCTTCATCATCATCGATCGGATGCCGTTTTCTGTCAGGGCGCTGCGCACGCGCCTGCGCGAGCTGCGATGGGGGCCGGCCACGGAGATCAAGAAACGCGGCTTTCCCCTCCTCCCCGACGAGCTGCGACGCCTGCTGGCACCGGTCGGAGACAACCCGGGTGTGCTGATCTGCACCCGGCAGGGCGACGCACACATCGTCTATCTCTGCACTCGCGAACCCGGCGGCAATGCATCATGACCTCGGTGGTGAACGCCACCCGTCACTTTTCGTACGAGAAAACCTTGGTCCCCTTCATGGTGCCCTCACCCGTGATGGGCATCCCCTGCGCCTGCCCCTCCATGGTCATGGGGCCTGTGACCGAGATCGTGCGCGGCCAGCAGGTGGCCACATCCACCACCATTTCCCCCTCCATGGTGAGTGTGGTCACCATGCCCTCGTTCTCCCCCTCCACCACGAGGCGGACGGCAAACACGGCCAGCCTGGTGCCTCCATCCATGCGTACAGCGGCGAGGCGGATCGAGAAATCCTTGACATCGTTCTCCGACCCCTTGCTGACGAAGGACATGGCCAGATCGTGGCTCAGGACGAGCGTGTCACCCACCGAAAAAGTCCGCCCATCGAGCACCTTGTTCATCCGTTCGCTGAAATCCTGTTTCCGGAATTCCTTCATGAGGTACGCCTCCTCGGTCTCCGACACCGGCTTCCCATCGTCGGCGCCGATGGTCTTCACCGAATCCGGCCGGTACAGCAGGTACACGCGCCCGATCACCGGCCCCTTCACCGATGTCGCCCCCTGCGGTGTGTTTGATGCGCTGGAATACGCGGAGTACTCCACCGTGAACGTGGTGATGTCGAAACCCAGCGTTTCGCGCACACGCATCGTCCGCGTATGCTGGTCCTCGTTGGAGACATCGAAGGTCATGGCCTCACCCATCGCATCCACGGACAGGACCATGTCCAGCCGGAACGTGGATTCCTCGTGAATCACGCCACCGGGCTTTTGTGGGACAGCGGTGAAGGTGACCTGTTGGGACAACACGGGGGCGACAATGAGCAGCAGGAACACGGGAATGCCATGGAGAGTGCGCATGGTGGGAGCCGGGATGTGGGACATGGATGCATCAAGCTACAAAGGAAATCCTGGAAAACCACGCTGAACTGCATGCCCGTGCAGTTCCGTCGGGTGCCTGACGTGAATGCCGGACGATGCCGGGCGTGCAGGGATCTTGCTTCTTCCATCACCATTCCCTAAAATGGATGTCAAACATCGAAATCTGTTCACCATTTCACCAGAAGGAACCGTCCCATGTCCAAGACCGTCAAAGTTGCAGTCACAGGCACCGCCGGCCAGATCGGCTATTCCATTCTTCCCCGCATCGCTTCAGGCGAGGTGTTCGGCCAGGACACCCGCGTCATCCTGCATCTGTACGACATCCCTGCCGGGCTGAAGGCCCTTGAGGGCGTTGTCATGGAGCTGGAGGATTGCGCCTATCCCACACTCGCCGGCGTCGTGATCACCGACGACACCGATGTCGCCTTCGATGGCGTCAACTGGGCGGTGCTGATCGGCTCCAAACCGCGCACCAAGGGCATGGAGCGCAGCGACCTGATCAAGGAGAATGGACCGATCTTTACGGGGCAGGGCCGTTCCATGCAGCGTGCCGCGTCGGACGTGCGCATCATCGTGGTCGGCAATCCCGCCAACACCAACTGCCTCATCGCCATCGCTAATGCGAAGGACATCCCGGCCGATCGTTTCGCCGCCCTCACCCGGCTCGACCAGAACCGCGCCATGGCACAGCTCGCGAAGAAGACCGGTGTGTCGGCGGGCGATGTCACGAACATGGCCATCTGGGGCAATCACAGCACCACGATGTATCCTGATGTGGAGAACGCGAAGATCAGCGGGAGCCCGGCGATGGACGTGATCAACGATGAGGAGTGGGTGAAGGGCACCTTCATGGACGTGATCCAGAAGCGTGGCGCAAAGATCATCGAGGCCCGCGGTGTGAGTTCCGCCGCCTCCGCCGCCAATGCCACGCTCGACCACATCAAGAGCGTGGAGGCCGTGACGCCCGCCGGCGACTGGTTCTCCGCCGCCATCCCGTCCGACGGCAGCTACGGCATCGAGCCGGGCATCGTCTATTCCTTCCCCGTGGTCAGCGACGGGCACGGCCTCGCCATCGTGCAGGGTCTGCCGATCAGTGACTACAGCCGCGGAATGATGGACGCCTCACTTGACGAACTCCGGAAAGAACGCGAAGTTGTGAAGGATCTTCTCGGCTGATGTCCCACAACCCCCGCACCTGATGACCCGCCTCCTATCGCACCTGTGCCTCCTGGTGATTGCATCCGCCCTTGTCGGCGGGTGCAATCTCACCGGGCCCGACGAACCAACCCACCTCACCCCCATCCGCGTGGTCGACACGCAGGGACGCGGCATTGCGGGCGTGCAGATCACCGGTGGTGCACTCGACCAGGCATGGTCGCTGGTCACCGCCAACGACGGCACCGCATCGATCCCCGTGGCCACACAATTCGAGGCCGCCTTCTTCAGCAAGACCAACTACATGCCCCGCATAGTGAACGACCTCACCAGCGGGGTGGTGGTGCTGGAGCGCACGCGCCGGGGTCTGACCTCGATTGGTGGCATCGAGGGCACGGTGGTCGCCTGGATGGGTCAGAAATGCGTCACCATGTCCGCCACGGGCGTGTATCGGCATTACGCCTTCACGGCCTCCTCTGTGGAGGCACTCTCCACCGTGCACCTGAGCGACTCGCTGACGCGGGTGAGCGCACTTGCGCTGTGTGGCGACACCCTGTGG
>CAYUYM010000031.1:0-22949 GCA_964449305.1 uncultured Chromatiales bacterium
GATGAAGCGCGAGGCCTTGTCGGAGGCGTCGATGTCGATGCAGCCGAACTTCTCCGTGGGCTGGTTGGCGACGATGCCCACCACACGGCCGTTCAAGCGGGCGAAGGCCACGATCATGTTCTTCGCGTAATGCGCATGCACTTGGAAGATGGTGCCCGGGTCGAACACGCGCTCCAGGATGTCGAGCATGTTGAAGGCCTCGCGGGGATCGTCCGGGATGATGTGGTTGAGGGCCTCGTCCTCGATGAGCAGAAGCTCGTCGGTGTTGATCGACGGCGGATCCACGGTATTGTTGGATGGGAGGTAGCTCAACAGGGTCTGGGCGATCTCGATCGCGTCGGCATCGTCGCGGGCGATGAAGTGGGCGTTGCCGCTGTACGTGGCCTGCGCCATTGCGCCGCCCAACTCCTCGGCCGTGATCACCTCACCCGTCGCCTCCTTGATCACCTGTGGCCCGGCGATGAAGAGCTGGCCGGTCTTGTCCACCATGATGATGAAGTCCATCAGCGCCGGCGAATATGCCGCGCCGCCGGCGCATGGCCCCGCGATGATCGCGATCTGCGGCACCACACCCGAAAGGAGGGTGTTGTAGTAGAAGATGCGGCCGTACCCGCGGAGCGAATCGACGCCCTCCTGGATGCGCGCACCGCCGGAATCGTTGATCGCGATGTAGGGCGCCCCCGCCTTGAGGGCCATGTCCATCATCTCGCAGATCTTCCAGGCGTGCATCCAGCCGACGCTGCCACCCATCACCGAGAAATCCTGCGAGGAGACGTACACCAACCGCCGACCGATCGCTCCAAGCCCTGTCACCACGCCGTCGGCCGGCAGGTCCTTGTCCTGCATGCCGAAGGCCGTCGCATTGTGCTTCACGAAGCGAAACAACTCATCGTAGAAGCCATTGTCGAACAGGAGATGCAGGCGCTCGTGACAGGTCATCTTCCCCAGGCGGTGTTGGGCTTCCAGCTTGTCCTTTCCACCACCCTGGTTCACATGTGCATTTTTTTCCTTCAGTAAATGAAGTTTTTCACGAACTGTGGTCATTCCTTGTACCATTGATGTGTTTTTATGGTGTATCGCCCCTCCATGCTGTGTTCCAAGTCTCATGGAATGGGAGATACTTTGACGCATTTCAAACATACGGCAAATAATTCGGGAAAAAAATAGCGAAATACTCTGGACGTGGAACTCGCTCACGTATGGGCGTGCACGATGCTGATCCGCCGGCGTTCCGACCGATTCCTCGCGTGGTGCTCCGGTGTCGATTCCGCCCTCCACATGTGTGCATCGTTCTGTCAACTTTCGCGCGAAATTCCTACATTTGCAAAATTCATCCGTTCATGCGGATGACCCTCCCGTCACATCAGGACTCATGCCATGTCGTCACCGCATCACGAGGGGGTGTTCCCCTCGAAACAGGAGATCGTCGAGGACTGGCTTCCGCGCTACACCGGCACGCCGCTGGCGCAGTTCGGCACATGGGTGCTCCTCACGAATTTCCAGAACTATGTCCAGATCTTCGCCGAACGCGAGGGCGTGCCCATCCGCGGCGTGGGCGGACCGATGACCTCAGCCACCAGCACCGATGGCATCACCATCATCAACTATGGCATGGGATCGGCCAATGCGGCCACCGTCATGGATCTCCTCACGGCCGTGGAACCCGCCGGCGTGCTCTTCCTCGGCAAGTGCGGCGGGCTCAAGAAGACCACCGAGGTGGGGCAGTACATCCTCCCCATCGCCGCCATCCGCGGCGAGGGCACGGGCAATGAGTACATGCCTCCCGAGGTGCCCGCCATGCCCTCCTTCAAACTCCATGAGTTCGTCGCCGGTGTGGTCACCGACTGTGGCTATGATTACCGCACGGGCGTCATCTACACCACCAACCGCCGCGTGTGGGAACATGACATGGAGTTCCGCGACTACCTCAAACGCATCCGTGCCATCGGCATCGACATGGAGACCGCAACCATCTTCCTCGTGGGGCATGCCAACCGCATCCCCCGCGGCGCCCTCCTCCTCGTCAGCGATGTGCCCATGCTCCCCGACGGCATCAAGACCGAGGAGAAGGACCGCGCCACCAATGCCGCCCATTCCACCACGCACGTCGAGATCGGCATCGAGGCCATGCGCCAGGTGCGGGCCCGCGGCGAGATCATCAAGCATTTCCACTTCGAGTAACGAACCACCACGAGGTCCCCATGCGCTTCCGGCACTCAATCTTTTCTTCCCATGTTGTGCTCTTCGCGGCAGCCCTCCTGCTCGCTGCCTGCGGAAGGAACACCTCCAACGAACAACAGGATTCCACGATGGTCATTCCCGACAATGTCATCTCCAGCGTCATCAAGGACCTCCAGTCCACCGCCCCCGCCCATGCCCAGCGCATTGATGTGGGTGTGCACCAGGTCGCCCGACTCTGGCAGAAGGAGGACGGCAGCGCGGAGGACTTCACCGCCTTCTGCAAAGCAAACTTCATCACCGATTCCGCCGCCCTCACCGCCACGTTCGAGCGTTTCGAAAAGAACCTCATGCTCATCAATGGCTACTTCACCGAACTCAACCGCGACCTCAACGTGCCCCTGCACCTGGACTGCGGCCCCCTCCAGCCGGTTGATGAGATGTTCGCCGTCTTCAGCCCCTCCGTCCACGCCATGGAGGACTTCTTCCAGACGCACATCGCCTTCGTCGCGCTCCTGAACTTCCCGCGCACCGAGCTCGAACAGCGCCTCAAGGACGGCCCGGGCTGGTCGCGACGGCAGTGGGCCGAGGCACGCCTCGCCGGGATGTTCGCCTCGCGCGTTCCCGCCGCCATCAACCAGGCCATCACGGTCAACTACACCGCCGCGGAAACCTACATCGCCGAATACAACATCGTCATGAGCAACCTGCTCACCGGCGACGGCCAGCGCCTCTTCCCCGACGGCCTCACGCTCATCTCGCACTGGGGCCTCCGTGACGAGCTCAAGGCGCAGTACGACAAGCCCGACGGGCTCGCGCGCCAGCGCATGATCCACCGCGTCATGGAGCGCATCATCGCGCAGGACATCCCCGCCGTCGTGATCAACAACCCGGCCGTGGACTGGAATCCTGAGTCGAACCAGGTGGTGGCCCACCCGGGGGCAACGCCCGCATCCACCGCCACAACCGCCGAGGCGGACACACGCTACCAGCGCTGGCTCGATGTGTTTCGTGCCGAGAAGAAGGCCGATCCCTACCACCTGAGCGGGAAGACCTTCATCGATCGGAAATTCAACAACGAGCGCGAGATCCCCGAGAAGGATGTCGAGGCCCTGCTCGTGTCCATCCTCTCATCGCCGCTCATCCGTGAAACGGGCGGTCTCATCGCCGCGCGCCTCGGCCGCGCACTCGAACCATTCGACATCTGGTACAATGGCTTCCGTGTCAAATCCGGCATGACGGAGGATGAGCTCGACAAGATCGTGCGGAAGAAGTATCCCACCGTCGCCTCCTTCGAGGCCGACCTGCCGAACATCCTCGGTCGCCTCGGCTTTGCGCGCGACAGGGCGGCATGGCTGTCCAGCCTCATCGCTGTCGATGCCGCCCGCGGGTCCGGCCATGCCATGGCTGCCGGCCGCCTCGGCGACAAGGCGCATCTGCGCACACGCATCCCCCAGTCCGGCATGAACTACAAGGGCTACAACATCGCCCTGCATGAGCTGGGCCACAATGTGGAGCAGACCTTCTCGTTCCAGGGCATGGACCACACGCTGCTCCGCGGCGTGCCCAACACGGCCTTCACCGAGGGCTTCGCCTTCGTGTTCCAGTCACGCGATCTCGCGGTGCTCGGCCTCGCCAGGCCCGATCCCCTCCGCGACGCGCTGCAGACGCTCGATGTGCTCTGGTCAACGTACGAGATCGCCGGTGTCGCCCTCGTCGACATGCGCTCCTGGCGCTGGCTCTACGAACATCCGGATGCCGATGCCGCAGCCTTCAAGGCCGCTGTCATCGCCATTGCGAAGGATGTGTGGAACACCTACTACGCCCCCGTCTTCGGCGTCAAGGACGAACCGCTTCTCGCCATCTACTCGCACCTCGTGAACTCGGGGCTCTACATTCCGGACTACCCCATGGGCCACATCATCGCCTTCCAGATCGAGGAGTATCTCAAGACGCGCCCCCTCGCGACCGAGATGGAACGCATGTGCCGCATCGGTTCCGTCACTCCCGATTTCTGGATGAAGACCGCCGTCGGCAGCCCGATCTCCACCGAGCCCATGCTCAAAGCCGCTCAGGATGCGCTCGCACGAGTGAAGGGGCAGAAGTAAACCAGAGTTCCGGAGTTGAAGAGTTGAAGACCTCCGGAGGTGAAGACGGGTCGGTACGGTCACGACAGATGCTGCGTCTTCGTCGTTGCGTGATCGTGCCGACTCGTTCCGCGCCTGTACACTCCTCGGCAGGCTCGGTGCGGGCATCCATGCCCTGTGTGCTGGAGCGATCAGGTCATCATGAAGGCAGGTGTGCAGCGTGGCACTCTGTGAGGGGCCGGAGTGGAGGAGTTCCACGGCTGGATCTTCCGGGATCATTCATGACCCGGGATTGACTCACTCCTGGCTCTTCTCGTAGTCCTTTGCATACTGGGTGATGGCGGCATAGATGCGGCGGGCGAAGAAGTCCTGCCCCTGGCGGCTGGCGAGGAACTGCTCCTCCCTGAGGTTCGAGAGGAAGGCGGTCTCGACGAGGCAGTTGGGCATGGAGGCGCCGACAAGCACGTAGAAACCTGCCTGCTGCACGCCGCGACTCTTCACCGTGCCCGAACCGCGGATCTCCCGATGAAGCAGCTCGGCAAAGTGCTCGCTGAATTTCATGTAGGCCGCCTGTGCCATGTTGATCACGATGAACTGCTCGTCGGTCAGCTCCTGGTAGCGGGCTTCGTAGTCCTTTTCGAGCTTGACCACGGAGTTCTCGAACTCCGCGATGCGCATCGCCTCCTCCGTCCTTCCCGGTCGCAGCAGGTACACCTCGAAGCCGTTGACCGTGGCGGGCTTCTTTGCACTGGAGTTGCAGTGCACGGAGATGAAGAGCTTTCCGCCCGCGTTGTTGGCGATGCGACCGCGCCGGTCGAGCTCCACGAAGCGGTCATCGCGGCGGGTGTACACCACCTTCACGCCGGGCATCCCCTCCGTGATGAGCGCCCCAAGCTTGAGCACAATGCTCAGCACCACCGTCTTCTCCTTCACGCCCCTTGTCCCGATCGCGCCGGGATCGTGTCCTCCGTGACCCGCATCGAGGACGATGCAGTCGAGGCGCCATTTTGCCGCGGCCTTTCCCTTCGGCGACTTCTGGTCCTGCCAGGTGGGGCCGCCTGGGCGCATGGCCAGGGCCGGCAGCAGGAGCGCTCCGGCCAGCAGGGCCAGCAGCAGCATGGCGCCACGCATCCGCGGCGCGGCCGTCTGCTGCATGGAGGGATGATGACGCTGCATCGCCCGGCCTAGCGGTAGTTGATGAACTGCACGTCGAAGGTGAACTCTTCCGCACGGAGCCGCCCGATCACCGTCTGCAGATCGTCGATCTTCCCCGCGGTCACACGCACCTGATCCTCCTGGATCGCCGCCTGCACCTTGAGCTTCATGTCCTTGATGCGCTTCACGAGCATGCGGGCATTGTCCTTGTCGATGCCGTTCTGCAGGGAGATCGTCTGCCGCACCATGCCCCCCGATGCGTCCTCCGGATCGGAGTACTGCATCGCCTTCAAGGGGATGCCGCGCTTGATGAACCTGGACTGCAGGATGTCAATGATCGCGCGCAGCTTGTAGTCGTCCTCCGCGGTGATGACGAGCTGCCGTTCCTTGGGGAGGAGCTCGATGCCACTCTTGCTGCCCTTGAAATCGTAACGCGTCAGCATCTCCTTGCGCGTCTGGTTGAAGGCGTTGTCCACCTCCTGCATGTCGACGGTGGAGACGATGTCGAAGGAATGTTGCACGGCCATGTCATTTCTTCCGTTTGATGACGACAAGGGTCTTGTCGTCGGTGTAGGTGGTGGAGGTGCCGAAGATCTGGACCTCCTGGAGGATGTGGTGCGCGATGCGCTTGGCGGGCTGACGCGCATGACGCCGGATGATGTCCTTGAGCCGCTCCTCGCCGAACTCCGTCACGCCGTCGTTCGCCTCGGTGATGCCGTCCGTGTAGAGCACGAGGATGTCGCCGGGGGCGATGTTGCAGTTGGCGATGCCGTAGGTGGAGTCCGGCAGCAGGCCCAGCACCGTGCCCGTCACGGTGAGTGTGCTCAGCTCGCCCGTGGCGGCGTGGTAGTGGATCGGCCCCGGGTGCCCGGCGTTCGCGTAGAGCACGAGCCCGTCGGCGCTGTCGAACAGCTCGCAGTAGAAGAGCGTGAGGAAGCGGTCCGACGAGAACATCAGGTTGGTGATCTTGTTGATGCGGCGGATGATGGATGTGATCTTCGCCTCGAACTCCACGCTCATCATGAGCGCACCGGAGACGAACAGGGCCTGCACCGCCGCGGGCATGCCCTTCGACGCGGCGTCACCGATCGCGACGCCGAGGCGCGCGTCCGACCCGTCCATCTTGTAGTAGTTGAAGAAGTCGCCCCCCACGATGCGGTCGGGGAGGCTGATGCCGTAGAGCTCGTAGCGGCCGAACTGATATTCATGCTGGGGGAGGATGCGCCGCTGGAGCTCCGATGCATGCTCCAGATCGTTCTGCAGGATGCGGTGCTCGGCCTCGGTCCGCCTGCGCCGCAGAAGCTGCGTCATCCCCTCGCCCACGATGCTCATGATGGAGTACGACATCTGGCTCTCCACATGTGCCGTGTTGAAGGCGAGCATGTACTCGTAAAGCCGGTTGCGCCCGGCCTGGATGAGCTCGCCCACGCCCGTCGCCGAGTACTTGCGGATGCCCTTGCGCTTCAGTGTCCTGTTCGTCTCGTCGGCGATCACCGTGCGCCGCTTGGCGACGCGCTCGAACACGTCGTGATCCTTCAATCCGATCCGGAAGCCGACGCCGATGGATTCGATCGTTCCCTCCTCATGCACCAGCCGGTAGCAGGTGGCATCGGGCTCCAACTTCCAGAGCCGACCGCCGGCGATGGTGATGCGCTCGTTCCGGATGATGCCCTGGATCACCGCGACGATAAGGTCCTCCTCGGTGTCGAATTTCTGTGCACCGATTCTCTCGATGGTTTTGTAGAGGGTCCGTTGTGTCACTGTCTGGCCATGGGATGGTGGGTGAAACGATGCGTGGGTGTCAGGAGATGCCGGAACGGAAATGCCAGATGGCGATGAGAATGGCAAGCCCCATCACGGCGCCGCCGGTGATGAAGGGGGTGACGTGACCGATGGATTGAAACACGAGCCCGCCCCACACCGGACCAAGCACGCGCCCGAGCGCGCTCAGGCTCTGGCCGATGCCGAGCGTTCCGCCCTGCTCGCCGGCGGGGGTGTTGCGCGAGATCAGGCTCAGGATGGTGGGGTTGGTGATCCCCGTGCCCACGGACAGGATGATCAGCACCACGATGAGTTCCCAGGTCCCGACATAGAACGGAAGAAGCGTGAGTCCGATCATGGTCATGATGCACCCGGCAAGGAACATCATGCGCTCATCAAGCCGCCGCGACAGCGGACGGATGAGCCCGCCCTGCGTGATCGCTCCCATCAGGCCCATGAAGCCGAACAGGTAGCCCACCTGCCGCTCGCTGAACCCGAACTCCTTGTGCGCGAGGATGGGGAAGGTGGCATAGATGTTCGCGTAGGCGAAGATGGCGAGGAACATCAGCAGGAGAAGGATGCCGATCTTCGGTCGGCGCAGCGTGAGGACCACCTCGCGGAGGGAGAACCGGGCAGTGCGCTGGACGCGCACCTCCGTCGAGCGCGTCTCCGGAAGGAAGAGAAGCGTCAGCACCAGCGAAAGGGCCGACAGGGCCGAGGCCGCGAACCCCGGATACTGATACCCGTACGAGGATAACGTGCCTCCGAGAAACGGACCGAAGGCGAAGCCGAGACCGAAGGCGGCGCCCAGGATGCCCATGCCCTTCACGCGTTCCTCCACGGTTGTCACGTCGGCAATGCAGGCCTGGGCTGCCGAGATGTTCGCACCGCCGATGCCCGCGAGGATGCGTGCAAGAAAGAGCACCGTCAGCGAGCCGGCGAGCCCGAACACCACATAGGCGACCGAGGAGAATGCCAGTCCGATCACGAGCACGGGCTTGCGCCCGATGCGGTCTGAAACGCGTCCCCACACGGGCGTGAAAAGCAACTGCATGAAGGAGAAGGATGCGACCAGCAAACCCGTCATGAAATCGCTGGCGCCGAACCCCTTCTCCGCATACATCGGGAGGATGGGGATGACGATGCCAAAGCCGAGCAGGTCGACAAAGACAATGAGGAAGATTATGGCAATCCGGGATTTCATTGGCCCGCCCATTCCCCCGTGTCCACACTCCAGTCGAGTCCGAAAAAGCCGGTGAGCAGCACACCATCGTCACCACGTGACAGGACGTCAAACGACAGGACGGTGCAGTCCGGCAGCCCGATTCCCGGGCTCATGTACGGAAGGCGGTTCACGGCGCGCATACCGTCGATGCCGCTGCCCGACACCACGCCGACGCAGGCCACGGGATCGTCCTTCCGCGGCCGCACAAACAGGCAGGACAGGTTGTCGCCACGGAACCTCTTCTCACCCACCTGCACTCCGCCACGCTCCACCTGCACGGGGCTGTCACCAAGCAGTGACTTCCAGGCGAGGTTCGTACTGCGGTTGCCGTAGAGGATCACGTTGCGGTCCGGATGGAAGAGCGGGTCGAAGTCGGTGTCGGCCATCACATCCACGCTGCCGTTGCCCTGGTACCAGAACTTCTCCGCGTCGAACCGGGCCTTTTCAAATGCCCAGCGGTTCTCCTCGCGGCTGCCCCGTGTTCCGTAGACAAACACCATCCTGTTCCGGAACGCGTCCTTGAAGGTCCCATAGCGCCGTGAGCCCTTGCTGGTGGCGGCAGGCATGCGGGACACAGTCCACGCACCGTCCTCCTTCATCGCCCAGATCTGGAGCTGCTCGGGCGTCCACTCGGGCACCACCAGGGTCTGTCCGTCCAGGACGAGCGTGATGGGGCCGGGCGTGGTCACGATGCCAAGATCCACGGCGAGGCGCGCCACATTGTCCGTGCGTCCGGTGAAACGGCGCTGCCAGGGATCGAAGCGGATCTCCACGGTGCTGGGGAGTAGCTGGCGCTCCTGGGCGTCTATGGTGAGCCAGTTGCTCCTGGCCGTGATGCCTGGGTTGGGTGTGGTGAAGTGCACCGTGCGGATGCGCTCGGACAGGGGACGCGCATGACGTGCGAAGAAGTCGAACATCGGGGGCCAGTCCACGCAGTCGGCGCCGCGCTCGTCCGAAAGATCCCACCAGTGCCCCACCCCGGGCTGCTCGTGCCAGACGAAATCCCGGTGGAAAGTGCGAAGCGTGTCCACCATCATGCGGGCCTGATTGACAAGCACATTGTCGTCGTCACTGCCATGGAGCACATACACGCCGAGGTCCGCGAGGTTCCGACTGTTCCGGAAGGTCTCGCTCGGCGTGGTGGACCGGCGGATCATGGCGCGGACGGCGGAGCTGTCCACCACACTCTCGCCGCGGAAGCGGTAGGTCCAGAAACTGATCCACCCGGCACTGGGGGCGATGGCGGCGAACTGGTCGGGGAACAGCGTCCCGAGATGCCAGGTGCCATGCCCGCCCATGGAGTGGCCGGTGAGATACACGCTGCGCTCGTCGATGGTGAGCTTTTCGCGCGCGAGCCCCATGACCTCCAGCGCGTCGAGCCGGCCCCAGTCCTCCCAGTTGAAGCCATAGGGCCGCCGGTTCGTGGGTGACACGATGTGGCACCAGGTCTTTGGTGCATACGATCCCGTCTGGTTGATGGCCTCCACGGAGGCGCCATGGAGTGACACGACCAGGGCCTGCGGCCTGTCGGTGGTGTCGAGCGATGGCAGCAGGGAGTAGTACTGCACGCTGTTGTCGATGCCGCTGACAAAGGTGATCTTCCTGTTGTCGCGCGGGCCGACGATGCGCAGCGGGATGGTCGCCTCGTCGAGTGTCTCCTTGCCACTGTTCATCTCGCGGATGACCTCCACCAGCACCTTCACCGTTCCGGCTGTCTCCGGCGCCGGACCCACGAGGCGGAAGCCCACCTTGCGCACGCTGTAGGGCTGGATGACGGGCACGCGCATCGTGACGGGCCCGCCGCCGGGCACATGGCTTTCGATGAGCAGATCCTTGAGCGGTTTGGACGAGCAGTTCGTGATGACCACGGCGCCGCGCGTGTCCACCGGCTGCCCCACCACGAAATCCGGCAGCGTCATGTCGGCGGTGTTGAAGGCGATGGCCTTCGCCGGAGGGGAGAGCCGTGCCTTGAGGCGCTCACGTCCGCAGCGGAAGAGGAATTCGTTGCGGCCGCGAAGGAGCTGCACCGGCAGTCGGGAATACGCGAAGTTGGGTTCCCATGTCTCGTACGTGTCCGTCAGACCGTAGGGATTCCCCGAGCGTGGAGCGCCGTTCACGTACACCATCTCGTTGCCGAAGGCCTCGAGCAGCGCGATGCGTGGTGTCTCCACCTCGAGCTCGTAATAGACGTAGCATTTGCGCAGGGCGTCCGATGAGAACCATCCGGCGGAATCCACCTGGATCTCCTCCCATGTGGCCTTGTTGCCCCGCCCGAACAGGATGGACTGCCCAGCATGGGGCCGGGAGAAGGTGCCCAGCGCCAGTGCCGCCTCAACGGGGTTGGGTGCGACGATGGTCTCCGCGTACTCCGCGGGGATGCGCAGCGCCAGGGCCTGCCGGATGTGGATGGTGTCGCTCTCCGCTCCCGGGGCGGCCGGGGGCAGCCAGATGGCGGCCAGGATGGGCAGCCATGCCAGCACGGTGGTGATGTGTTTCCGAATTGCCATCAGGGGGATCGCCATGCATGCCTCATGTTGGTGCGTGGTGTGCCGGCAACCTGGACTCCGGCGCAACTTACAAAAATAGGCGATTGGACCATCCCCACCAACCACGCTTGCCGACCTCCCCGGCCTTTTCCGTATATTTGCGCCGCGGATGCCGCCAGTGCGCTCCGACGGACGTGTGTACCACAGGACCAGACTTCGATCCATGAAAAAACCACCCACCGCCAGCAGGCTGCCCGCCGTTGCCCCCGACATCGAGATCGCCTTCACCTGGACGCCCATGCAGCGTCGCCTCATCGAGGGCGCGCTCATCCTCATGGCCATCATCGCCGGCCTCCTCTACGTGCTCCCCATGGAATCGTCGGCGGGGTTGACCGGCTTCCCGATGGACGATTCCTGGCTCCATGTGTCCATCGCCCGCAACCTGCGGGAGTTCGGGAGCTGGTCGTTGTTCCGGGATGAAATGATCACGGCGGGGAGCACCTCGCCCCTCCTCGTGCTCGCCATCGCGCTCCCCGCTCTCGTGGTGGGTCACGAGGTGCTCGTGTCCATGGGGATCGGCATCCTTGCCTTCGCCTTCACTCTGCCACTCGTGTTCCGCGTCGGCTGCATCGTCTTCCGCCGCGAGCAATGGCTCGCCCTCGCCGCCGCAATCACCACACTCCTTGTTCCGAAACTCCAGTCGGCCGCGGTGTCTGGCATGGGCACCACGCTGTTCATGATGCTCGCCGTGCTCGCGATGCTGCTGTACATGCAGGGCCGGCGGTTCTGGTTCCTCCTTGTCGCCGCCCTCTCGGTGTGGGCCCGCCCCGACGGGCTCGTCCTTCTCGCAGCCGGTGCGATCACCTGGCTCGTCGATGCCCGCATCGCCCGGCCCACCGCGCCTCCGGGCCATCCCGCTGTGGGAGGTGTCGCACGTCACCTTCCGTGGATCGCCGCGCTGGTGCTGCTCGCGGGGTATGCGGCGTTCAACCTCGGGCTTGGTGGTGGCATCCTGCCCAATGCCGTGGCGGCCAAACACGCCTACTACGCGAAACTCCAACTGCCGGGCTTTCCCGGACAGGTGTTCGTGTTCCTCGCCGGCCCCGTGCTGGCAGTGCTCCTCGTCTTCGGACTCGTCCAGCTTCTTCGCATCATCATCGATCTTGTCCGGCGCCGTGGCACATCGCTGCTGCTGCCGGCCCTCTTCTTCCTCGGGCTCGCCGCCGCGTATTGGATCGTGCTGCCGTTTCTGCTCGATGGCGGTCGGCATCTCCAGCCAGCCCTGCCCGGCCTCATCCTCGTCTCCCTCGCCGGCGTGCGCTCCGTGTTCCGCGCCCTGGTGCATGCCATTCCGGTCACCGGCATGCGCGCCTTTGGGAACGTCGCCACCGCCGCGGTGCTCGCCGGTGTGCTCATCAGTGGCGTCGCCCGCTGGGATGCCATGCGCATCGAGCACGACAACGGCGTCCGCTATCTGCGCGACCGTTCCATCGCCGCCGCCGGGTGGGTTGCCACCAACACCCCCGCCGATGCCGTGATCGCCACGCACCTGCCGGGAGTGTTCAGCTGGTTCGGGGACCGCCGTTTCCTCGACTTCTCCGGCATCGCCTCCCCGGAGGTCATCCCCTCCATCGGGGATCTGTCCGCCCTCGGCAGCCTCCTCTCCATGAGCCGCGCGTCATACATCGCCACGCTGCGCGAACGCTTCGAGGTGGTCAATGTGAACCCCGTGTTCATGAGTGACCAGAACATCCCGGAGGTGATGGAGGTGAGCCCCATCACCGGGAAGGCCGTGCACATCATGCCCCAGGAGGCCTCCGGGCTCAACTACCAGGCCTCGCTCTGGCTCCAGCAGCGAAAACCCGACCAGGCCATGCAGTACCTCAGCCGCTCCTACAGACTCGACCCCGTGTCATCGCGCACGCTCACACTCACCGGCCTTGCCGTCCTCCTTCAGAAGGACACCGCGCAGGCGCTCCAGCTCTTCGACGAGGCAATGCGCATCCAACCGGATTATGCACCGGCCATGGTCCCCATCGCCGACATTTTCATCGAGAAGGGCAATCTCCAGGGCGCCATCGAGATGCTGAACAACGCCATCCGCATCAACCCGCGATCGCAGACGGCACGGGCCTCCCTGAAGCGGGCGCAGTCCATGCTGTCCCACGCCTCCCGTCCGCCCGTCTCCGCCCGCTGATGATGCGACCCATGCGCATCGGACCGACCCTCCTCCTTGTCGGACTCCTGCTTGCCGGCCTCGCCAGGCACGTGTCCGCACAACAGCTCCCGCGTCGCGAGCTGCGCGGTGTGTGGCTCACCACGCTCTCGGGCCTCGACTGGCCCGCCGCGGCGCTGCGCAACGCCCCGGACGACCAGCGGGCCTCCCTGCGCCAGAAGCTCGACAACATCGTGCGCATGGGACTCAACACCGTGTACTTCCAGGTCCGCTCGCGTGGCAACACGATGTACATCTCGACACGCGAGCCCTGGGCGGCGGAGCTCACCGGCACGCTGGGCCGTGATCCCGGCTGGGATCCGCTGGCCTTCGCCGTTGAGGAATGCCACAGGCGCGGCATCGAGATCCATGCCTGGGTCAATGTGTTCAAGGCCTGGTCGGGCGAAACGCTTCCTGCGAGGACCTCGCCACCGCATCTCATCCATGCACATCCGGGCTGGATCACGCCCTACAAGGGCGAGCAGTGGATCGATCCCGGCATCCCCGAGGCCCGCGCATGGCTCGTGGAACTCTTCGCCGATCTCGTCTCCCGCTACGACGTCGACGGCCTCCACCTCGACTACACCCGCTACCCGGAGGTGGATTTCGACGACGACGCCACCTGGCGCACCCACGGCCGCAGGCAGAACAAGGCCGACTGGCGGCGCGACAACGTCAGCGCCTTCGTCTCCGCCGTGAGTGCGCGGCTCCGCTCCATCCGGCCACGCCTCGAACTCGGCGCAGCACCCATCGGCATCTATACGTCCATCCCCGGCGCCCGCGGCTGGGAGGGGCGCAATGCCGTGTCGCAGGACTCACGCCGCTGGCTGGAGGAGGGCTGGATCGACTATGTCTGCCCGCAGGTGTACTGGGGGCTGAAGAACCGCGGCAGTGGGATCGACTTCGAGGCGCTTGTGCGCGACTGGGTGCGCCATGCCGCGGGGCGCAACGTGCTCATCGGCCTGGCCCCCTACAAGGAGCCTGTCGCCCGCTGGCTCCACGAACACATCGACGCCTGCCGCGACGGTGGTGCGGGCGGCGAGGTGTTCTTCCGCTACGAGCACATCGCCGATGGCACCCTTTTCCGCGATCGCTACGCCGGCCCCGCCATCCCGCCATCGGTGCGATGGCGCGACGACGTGCGTCCCAATCCACCACGCGGCCTGCTGGTGGACCGCACGTCCGGCGCCGTCACCTGGACGGCCCCCATCCCCGCAGCCGATGGCGAGACCGCCACGCGCTATGCCGTCTATCGCATCACGGGATCCCCCGCCACCGCACGCCTCGCCGCCCTGCTCCCCGCCACCGACACACGCTGGCGCGATCCACAGCCGCCCGCGGCGGACTACATGGTGACCGCGCTGGACCGCCTGCGCAACGAGTCCGCTCCGGCGGCCACCACCGTGCTCGCCATGCAGGAGCAGCGCCTGGCTGCCCCGTCCTTTGATCTGCCCTCTGCCGTCATCTCCGATCCCGTGCTCCTCCCCGACGGTGGTCTCCTCCTCGCCTACACCGTGCCTGAACCGGCCGCCACACGCGTCCGACTGATGGATGACCAGGGGACCGAACTCGCCGTGCTCGTCGACGATGTGCAGTCGGCCGGGATGCACCTGCTCGGTCTGGAACGCGACCGTGTCCCCGCCGACGTGCGTCGCGTGGTGTTTGAGTGCGGACCGGTGCGCCTCTACCGGCCCTTCAGTGTTCCGGAGGAGTGAGCGTCAGGCTTCCGTCGGAGGCAGGACCGTGGTCGGATCAAGCGGGACGAAGATCCCGTCGTCGATGCCAAGGAAGCGTTTCGTGATGTCGAAGATGATTCCGGCGATGCGCAGCAGCGAGCCATCGACCGAGTAGATGCCCTGCCCCACCTCCGTCACATAGCGCAGAGTGCCGTCGCTGTGGACGATCCGGTATTCGATGCGGTAGCGCGTGCGTTGCTTCAACGCGGTGTTCACGTTGATGAACACGGGCATGATGTCCTCCTTGTAGATGATGCTGGCGTAGGTCCGCACGGCATTGTCGATGAAGTCGGAGGCGGGGTGGCCCGACAGATCCTCGATCTTGTCGCTGATGAGCTCCATGGTCCACGCGGCATCGTTGAGGCAGGTGAACACCACTCCGGGGATCTGCGCGATGAGCATGTGATAGCGTTCCGCCATGGTGCGATGGCGGCTTTCGATCAGGATGCGTGAGGCGACCTCCGCCTCGTGGTTCTGCTGGTTCTTTTCGCAGTTTGCACGCAGCACGTCGAGATCCCGTTCAAGCTGTGCCTTCTCCTCTTCGAGCTTGGCGATGCGTTTGCGGAGTGAGGCGACGGAGGGTGATGTTGCTGGCATGGATGAGGGGGGGAAGGTGGATGTGGGGACGTGATCAGCGTCGTGATTTCAGCCAAAAAAAATGCACATCGGAGAGCGCAGAGTCAATATGGGAGAGAAATGTCCGAATCTTTGGTTGCGTATCGGGATCTGCAGCGTTTCGGGTGGGGTCCATGGCCGTCGTGCATCAAAAATTCGTATCTTCAAATCTTTCACCGACCTGTTCATTCACAACCTGTCAGGATGATCCATGGACCTTCACGCAATTCAACACGCTCTCCAGCAGGCGGGTCTCGACGGCTGGCTGTTCTACGATTTTCACAACCGCGATGCCATCGCCGCACGCATCCTCGGCATGGACACGAACCGTTTCGCCTCACGTCGCTGGTTCTATTTCATTCCGGCCATGGGTGAACCGCAGAAACTGGTCCACAGGATCGAACCGTGGAGATGCGATCACCTTCCGGGGAGGAAGCATGTGTACCTCCAGTGGGAGCAGCAGCACGCCCTGCTGCGTGACATGCTGGGCGCGGCACGGAAGGTGGCCATGCAGTGGTCCCCGTTGAATGCCATCCCCTACGTGTCCATCGTGGATGGTGGCACGGTGGATCTGATCCGCAGCTTCGGTGTGGAGGTGATCTCGAGTGCCGACCTTGTGGGGCGCTTCGAGGCGCATCTTTCCATGGACGACTGGCGGAGCCACGTCGAGGCCGGGCGCATCATGCAGGATGTGAAGGATGCGACCTTCCGCCACATCCGCGACAGGATCGCCGCGGGCGACAGTCCCCGGGAGGTGGAGGTGCAGCGCTTCATGCACGACCTCATGCGCCAGGGTGGCATGCACTGGGAGGATGGCCCCATCGTGGCGGTCAACGCCCATGCGGCTGATCCGCATTTCGAACCCACCGAGGAGAACAGCGTGGTGATGAAGGAGGGCGACCTGGTCCTGCTCGATCTCTGGGCCAAGCTCGACCGCCCCGGGAGCATCTACTACGACATCACCTGGATGGGCTACATCGGCACAGAGGTGCCCGAGCACATCGAGCACATCTTCCAGGTCATCCGCAACGCCCGCGACACGGCGCTTGCGCTGGTCGCCGGTCGCTTCGCGTCCGCCACCCCCGTCCATGGATGGGAGGTGGATGATGCCTGCCGCGCCGTGGTGGTGGAGGCCGGCTACGGGGAGTACTTCACGCATCGCACCGGGCACAACATCGGCGAGGAGGTGCACGGCAACGGCGTGCACATCGACAACCTCGAAACCCGTGACGAGCGCACCATCATCCCGGGCACCTGCTTCTCCGTGGAACCGGGCATCTACCTTGAACACGAGAACATCGGCTTCCGCACGGAGATCGACGTGTTCGTGACAGACGAGGGTCGTGTGGAGGTCACCGGACCGATGCAGACCGCCGTCATCCCCATACTCGCGCTCGTCGATTGACCTCGACATCACCCGGCAACCAGCACATGGAGCAGTCATGAACACCTTCGTTGTCATCATTCTGTTGTATCTGATCGGGCTCGTCATCTACAACTACCTCATGTCGCGACGCGTGCAGTCGCAGGAGGACATGATGGTGGCCGGCCGCAGCCTGGGCGTCACCAAGATGGTCTTCACCCTCGTCTGCACATGGATCGGCTCCGGCACCTTCATCGCCGGTGCGGAATACGCATTCAAGGCGGGGTGGAGTTCCCTCTGGATGCCGGCGGGCGCCTGGATCGGCATCGCCATCATCTACTTCCTCGCGGGCAAGATCCGGACCTTCGGGCAGTTCACCATCGGCGACATCCTTGAGGAACGCTACGGGAAGTTCGCCCGGCTCTTCGGCGCCATCGCCCTCATCATCGCCTTCACCACCATCGTGTCCTACCAGTTCCGTGCCGGCGGCTACATCCTCAATGTCATCACCGATGGCGCGGTGAGTGTGGAGGTCGGCCAGATGATCAGCGCCGCCTTCGTCATCCTCTTCACCGCCCTTGGCGGCATGATCGCGGTGGCGCACACGGATCTGCCCAACGGCATCATCATCGTCCTGGCCTGCATCATCGCCACGCCCTTCGTCATCATCACCGCGGGCGGCGTTGATGTGCTGGCCGCCAAGCTGCCGGCATCCCACCTCGGCCTCATCTCGCCGGACTTCGGGAAATACCCGCTGCTCAAGGGTGGCAGCTATCTGCTTGCCACCATGTTCCTGCTGCTCGGTGTGCAGAGCATGTACCAGAAGTTCTACAGCGCGAAGACCCCCGCCGACGCCAAGAAGGCGGTGGTGCTCTGGATCATCGGCACCATCGTGGTGGAGAGCGTCGTCATCGTGATCGCGGTCTATGCCTCTTCCTACTTCGGCCTGACACCGGACTTCGACCCCGCATCCATCGTGTTGCAGGCGGCACGGAGCATGGTGCCCGCCCCAGTCGGCCTGCTCCTGCTGGCCGCAGCCGTGGTCGTGGTCATCTCCACCGGCATGAACTACCTGCTGAGCCCGTCCACCAACATCATGCGCGACATCTACCAGCGCTTCATCCGCCCCGATGCGGATCAAAAGACCATGGTCGCGCTCCAGAAGGTGTTCATCGTGATCCTTGGCCTCATCGCCTTCGCCATGATCTTCATCCCGACCGTGTTGAAGCTCAAGATCTCGGTGCTGACCTACGCCTACTTCGCCTACACCATCTATGGTGTGGCGCTCACGCCGGCCATCGTCGCCGCGCTCTCGTGGAAGCGCGCCACCAAGGCCGGTGGTGTGGTGAGCATCGTCAGCGGCGCTGCCATGGTCATCCTCCTCGACATCGTCGTCCCCAATGCGATGCCTGGCATCATGGACGGTGGCGATCCCTGGGGCATTCCCAGCATCTATCCGTCGCTGGTGGTCTCCATCCTCTCCCTCGTCATCGTCAGCTACCTCACGCCACCACCCGACAAGGCGCTTCTGGCGAAGCTGTTTCCGGAGAAGTGAGCAGGGGGAGGGTGGAACGGGGAACGACCACGGAGGGACGGTGCTTTCAACACAATGCCACCTTGAACCGGTCCTGACATCATCGTGTTCGCGGCACCAACCCATCCAGAATCCGTCATTCACATCCCCCAGCGATTTGGGAACATTGTCGGAATATCCGTAGTTTTGTGATTCTGTTGACCATGACGACAGACATCACACCATACAGGAGTCATAGCGAATGAAAATTGCACGTATCGCCGCCTTGTGCCTGGTTGTCCTGGGCTCATCGTGCTTTGCACAGAAGGACGGCAAGATCGAACTCAAGACCCGCATCGACAGCATCAGCTACATGCTGGGCACGAACATCGGCAAGAGCCTCCGCATGCAGAAGATCGACATTGCACTGCCCGTGTTCTCGGCGGCGATCAAGTCGGCCCAGAATGATGAGGCGCCTCTCATGACCGAGGAACAGATGCAGACGCTGTACATGTCCTTCCAGGCGGAGATGCAGACGAAGCAGGCGGAAACCCAGAAGGTGGAGGGCGAGAAGAACGCGAAGGAGGGCGAGAAGTTCCTGGCGGAGAACAAGTCCAAGCCGGGCGTGGTGACGCTTCCCAGCGGCCTGCAATACAAGATCCTGAAGGAGGGCACAGGCCCCAAGCCGGCAGCCACCGACAAGGTCCGCGTCCATTACAGCGGCACGCTCATCAGCGGCAAGGAATTCGACAGTTCGTACAAGCGCGGTGAGCCCGCCGAGTTCCCGGTCACGGGCGTCATCAAGGGCTGGGTCGAGGCCCTGCAGCTCATGCCCGTCGGTTCCAAATGGATGCTGTACATCCCGTGGGATCTCGCCTATGGTGACGGTGGCGCAGGTGGCGACATCGGCCCCAAGTCCACTCTCATCTTCGAGGTGGAACTGCTCGAGATCGTGAAGGACGCTGCCGCGCCGACCGGCAAGTGATTCACTCCCGCATCGCATTCCGGGCGCCCACGTGGCGCCCATTTTTTTTGACGCGCCCGCACATGAGGGCGGCGCCCGCGGCCTCGTGGTCACGATGTCCTTTTTTTTTGCGGGGGAAATGCGATACCTTGCATGCACACATGCTGAAAATCATGTACGACATCTAGGAGCAATGCATGGAAGCGTACATCTGGTTCATCCTCGCGCTTGTCCTGTTCATTCTCGAAATCATCACCCCAGGGTTTGTCATCCTGTGGTTCGGCGTGGGGGCGCTGGTCGCGGCCGGCATGCAGCTGCTTGGCGTCACCAGCCTCACCGCACAGATCATCGCCTTCGTCGCGGTCTCCATCATCCTCGTCATCCTCTCCCGCACGCTGTTCAAGACCCTCTTCATGCGCTCCCCGGGTGCGGGCCTCAAGACGAACATGGACGCACTCGTCGGCAGGACGGGCATCGTCACCGAGGTGATTGACAATGAGAACAGCACCGGGCGCATCGTGGTGGACGGGCAGGACTGGCGTGCGAGCGCCGTCGACAACGCCGTCATCGTCCAGAACACCCGGGTCACCGTCACGGCCTTCGAGGGCGCGCGCCTGCTCGTCCGGCCTGTCTGATCTCCACGACAATTCGTTTCCGACCATATTCCATTCACCGGAGGATTCATGGCAACCTCGACCCTCATCCCGATCATCGTGGTCGTGTTCTTCGCCTTCGTGTTCGCCCTCTCGAGCATCAAGGTCGTCAATCAGGGCACGGTCAAGATCATCGAGCGTCTCGGCAAGTATCACAAGCTGGCCGTCTCCGGCCTCAACATCATCGTCCCCTTCATCGACAGTGTGCGTGCCACGCTCGATCTGCGGGAGCGGCTCACCGACATCGAACCGCAGGATGTGATCACACGTGACAACGTCACCATGGAGGTGGACTGCATCGTCTACTGGCAGATCACCGATCCCATCAAGGCGGTGTATGAAATCATGACCCTCGAACGCGGCATCCAGCAGATCACCCTGAGCGCCCTCCGTGCCGTCGTCGGCGCCATGGACCTGGACCACACGCTGGCCGGACGCGATCTCATCAACACGCAGCTGCGTGCCCAGCTCGACACCGCCACCGACAAGTGGGGCGTCAAGGTGATGCGCGTGGAGCTGCGCAACGTCATTCCGCCTGAGGACATCCGCCTCACCATGGAGAAGCAGATGACGGCCGAGCGGAACCGCCGCGCCACCATCCTCCAGGCCGAGGGAGAGAAGCAGGCAGCCATCCTCCGCGCAGAGGGCATGCAGCAGTCCGCCATCGTCTCTGCGGAAGGCCAGAAGCAGGCCGCCATCCTCGAGGCCGAGGGCCAGGCCCAGGCCCGCATGCGCGTGGCCGATGCCGAGCGGCAGGCCATCACCTTCATCACCGATGCCCTCAAGGCCAACGGTGGCGATCCCGCCAACTACCTCATCGCCATGAAGTACCTCGAGTCCCTGAAGGACATTTCCAGCAACGCCCAGAAAATGGTGTTCATGCCCTTCGAAAGCAGCAGCATGATGAGCGCCCTGGGCGGCATCAAGGAGCTCCTGACCGGCGGCAGGTCCTGACCCCTTCTGCGTGCTTCACCACTCACGACACACGGCCGGCTTTTGCCGGCCGCGTTCGTTTGGGGCGGGAGCCACGCATCAGTGCCTCCACACAACGCACTGCACGGACAGCCGTGTCGCCTGCATGCCAACCATCAAGGTGCCGTGGCGATGATGGTCCGGGTGATGATCACGCCACCGCTGCTGAGACGCAGGTACAGTGGGCCTGTGGCGGGTGCGGGGGAGGAGAAACGCACGCTGTGCATGCCTGCGGGAAGCGTGTCATCCACCAGCACGGCGATGCGTCGGCCGAGGGCGTCGTGGACGGTGAGTGATGTTCTGCCGCCGCGCGGCAGGGCGAAGGTCACAAGCGTGGATGTGGAGAAGGGATTGGGCTGGTTCCACAGCCCGGGGGAATCGGGCGTGGGCTGCCTGGCGGCCTCCGTGGGTGAGGCCTCGATCGGCCCGAGCGGCGTGAGATCCCGTCCGGCGAAGCCCGGGAAGTCGGGTGGGAGGCGCAGACACTTGAACACCGCGTTCTCTGTCGGCGTCGCGCCCTGCCGGATGGGGCCCGACGCGTTCACCGGGTTGACGTAGGTCCACACGGTGGTGCCATCGGGCGTCACCTCGAACATGCGGCCCGATCCGCCCTCGCAGATGAGTGTGGTGCCGTTCGGCTGGCGCGTCGCTCCGGAGATGTTCTGGGAGTAGAAGGATGTGGGAGGCGTGGCCGTGTACTGCCACGTGGATGCGATGGGCCCGAAGGCGGCCCCGGCCGCCCGCTGCCATGCACCGCCTTCATCGAGCGGTGGAGCGAGCTCCTCGATCGTGGAGTACTGCCCGCCCGGGCGCCGCGTGCCGTTGTTGAAGACGAGGATGTGCCCGGCTCCCGGGCGCCCCGCCTCGATCCAACGCGCATCGTGCTGGCCGTAGAGACGCTGGTCGCCAGCCGTGCCCAGGTCGTAGTTCCGTGGGTTTCCCCAGCGGTAGAGGATGTCGCCGCCCCGGCCCTGCCGGCCACCGCTGTGCCCGGCAGCCTCGGCCGTGGTGGTGCCATGATCGATCACGAAGAATTCGTGCGTTGCATGGATGCTCACCATCACCTCGTCGCGTTCGGCGTTGTACCGGATGGCGTTGAAATGCAGCCAGTCGTTCTTCATGTCACCGACGTTGATGTCGTACAGCTCCGGATGGTCGTGCACCACGCCGTGATGTGCGCGGGATGGATCCACATCCTGCACCAGATGATCCCAGACATGCCATTCCCAGACGATGTCGCCCCCCGACGAACCACGGGGACGCACCTCGATCACCTTCTCCGACCACACCTCGGAGTAGCTGTGCCCCGTGGTGTCGCGCCCCGCGGCCCATGCTTCGGCGAGCGTCTTCTTCTCCCAGGCGATCAGCAGGATGTTGCCGTTCGGCAGCACCTCAATGTCGTGATGCGTGCTGTACTGGGGACCGACATGGTCGAAGGTCCAGACGAGTGTGCCGTTCCAGTCGAAGCGTTCGACGCGGCCGCCGACGCCGCCGGCGGTGAAGGGGTTGCCCTGCGTCATGGCCGCGCGGAGGAGGCTGCCGTCGGGGAGCAGCATCGCCGCCTGCCCGGGCCGGCTGGCGCTTTTCCAGGAGCGGATGAGCATGCCATCGTTGTTGATGAGGTACGTGGTGGTGGATGACAGCGGCGCGAACAGGGTGAAGCCGCGGAACGCGCGTGCGCTGTCGTGCAGCAGCAGACCGATGGTGCGCGTCTGTGCCGCCGCTGCGGCCGCAAGCGTGAGCAGCAGCAGAAGAATGGGGAGTGGTCGCATTGGGCGGGGAAGGGGGTCAGCGTGAATGGGGATGGACAACGGGACCGGTCAGCGACACCTCATCGAGCAGCGTCGCCAGCGTCCGCGCCACCTCGCGGCGCTCGTAATGGCGGACGGCCTCCGGCTGCACGCCGGTGACGGGGGCGCCCTGCTCCCAGGCCATGTAATACTGATGGACGATCCTCGCGATGCCCTCGAGGTCGTGCGAGCGTGCATCCATCCCCGCGCCCGTCTCGCGTAGCACACCGGTCACC
>CAYUYM010000032.1:0-18448 GCA_964449305.1 uncultured Chromatiales bacterium
CCGTCCGATCAACCGACCGTCGTCCCCGCGTCGTCCCCGCGATGCGGGCCGCTTTGCGAATCCCCGGTGAATTGGCTACCTTGACCCTGCTTCCGCCTTCGGGCGATCATCGCATTTCACCTTCATCAGCATCGCTTCCTCCATGGGTTTGAACCGTACCTCGTACCGGACATCATGGGAGTATCGCACCAGCCTGTTAACACCGTCCAATGATCTCCGCTCCTGAAGTCGGCCAGTTGGTCGTTGTCCGCAAGCGCCCGTTCGTGGTGCTTGAGGTTATTCCATCCATCCCGGGACAGTCCGGCGAGCTTCGAACGCCAACCCACCTCGTCCGCCTTTCCTCTGTCGAGGATGACGGACTCGGTGAGGAACTCCAGGTGATCTGGGAGATCGAACCCGGAACATCGGTTCATGAACAGTCCACACTGCCTGAACCAACGACGTTCGATGCTCCTCTGCGTCTCCAAGCCTTTCTTGATGCCGTGCGTTGGGGCGCCGTGTCACAGGCCGATGACAAAGCCCTGCAATCGCCCTTTCGCAGCGGTATCGAAATCGAGGAATATCAGCTCGATCCCGTCGTACGGGCTTTGTCCATGCCACGCGTGAACCTGCTTATCGCTGATGATGTCGGCCTTGGCAAGACGATTGAAGCAGGCTTGGTCGTGCAAGAGCTGATCCTCAGGCATCGTGTCCGATCGGTGCTTGTTGTCTGTCCGTCGTCTCTGCAGCTTCAATGGAAGGAGGAGATGCGCGACAAATTCGGCCTGGAATTCCGGATCATCGACAGCGAGTCCATCGGTGAGCTGCGGCGCAAGCGCGGTATCCATGTCAATCCTTGGCGGCATTTCCCGCGCCTGATTACATCCATCGATTACATCAAGCGCGAGCGGCCCTTGCGCAGCTTCCACGAGACGCTGCCTGCGGGCGATGAACCCACCTACCCGCGTGCCTATGATCTGCTGATCGTCGACGAGGCACACAATGTTGCGCCATCGGGGCGTGGCCGCTATGCCACCGATTCCCAACGCACCACCGCAATCCGCTCCCTCGCGCGGCATTTCGAGCACAAGCTCTTCCTCTCCGCCACCCCGCACAACGGCTATCGCGAGAGCTTCATCGCCCTGCTCGAACTTCTCGATGCCCAGCGCTTTGCCCGCACCGTCGAGCCTGTCCGCGCCCAGCTTGATGCCGTCATGGTGCGTCGAATGAAATCCGAACTCAAGGCCAACTGGGATGGGACACCCCGTTTTCCGGAACGCAAGGTGACGCATCTGGAAGTGCCATATACGGAGACGGAGCGCGAGGTCCATCGGTTGTTGCAGGAGTACTCCACGAAGCGACTGAATAGGGCCAAGGAGAATGGTGATTCCATTGCAACGGAATTCGTGCTCAAGCTGCTCAAGAAGCGCCTGTTTTCATCACCTGCTGCCTTTCAGACAACGCTTGACAAACATATCGCCAACATCGGAAGCCGGAAGGGGGCCGGTACCATCATGCGGGCGATTGAGGATTATGGCGATGACTATGCCGACGATGAGGTGTACGAGGATGAGACCCGCGATGTGATGTCGATCGCTTCCGGAGGCATGAACGAACCAACGCAGGAGGAACGTGTGCTTCTGGAGCGCTTACACACCCTTGCGGACAAGGCGGCCCAGCGCGCCGACAGCAAGGCGCACACCCTGATCGATTGGCTGAACGCCACTCTCCGGCCCGATGGTCCATGGAACAACGAGCGTGTCATCATCTTCACCGAATATCGGGCGACACAGAAATGGCTGCATGACATCCTCGCCCGGCATGGCTTTGCCTCCGGTCAACGGATGAGTCTGATCTATGGCGGTATGCCCAATGACGATCGAGAGACGGTGAAGGCGGCGTTTCAGGCGCATCCATCCGCAGCCCCTGTGCGCATCCTGCTCACCACCGATGCAGCCTCCGAGGGGGTGAACCTCCAGAATCACTGCTCCCGCCTCATCCATTTCGAGATTCCCTGGAATCCCAACCGGATGGAACAGCGCAATGGCCGCGTGGATCGCCATGGCCAACGCGCACCCGAGGTTCGGATCTTCCATTTTGTTGGTAAGGGCTTCGATGCCACCGCATCCCATACCAGGATCGGCGATCTCGATGCCGATCTCGAATTCCTTATGCGCGCGGCTCTCAAGGTGGAGACCATTCGCGAGGATCTCGGCAAGGTGGGACCGGTGATCGCCGCACAGGTGGAGGAAGCCATGCTCGGCAAGCGCTCGGCGCTCAACACCTCTCGCGCCGAGGATGAGGCAGCGCCCGTGCGGCGGATGCTGCGCTTCGAACGTGAGCTTCGTCAGCAACTCGAGCGCCTCGCCCGGCAGTTGCACGACACCAGGGACGAACTGCATCTGACACCGGATCATATCGAAAACGTGGTGCGTGTCGGTCTGGAACTGGCCGGTCAACCCGCACTCATCCCCGCCCAGGTCGATGGCCTGTGGCCCGATCCTCGAGGCCGCCGACGCTCATGTCCGGTCTTCCACCTGCCTGCGCTTGCCAACAGCTGGGCGCAGTGCCTCGACGGCCTCGCGCACCCCCACACGCACAAGATCCGCCCCGTCGTCTTCGACGCCGCGCTCGCCACCGGCCGCGACGACGTCGTGCTCGCGCATCTCAACCATCGTCTTGTGCAGATGTGCCTTCGTCTGCTTCGCGCGGAAATATGGTCCCTCGGTAATCGACCCAAACACCTTGCTCGCGTATCTGCCTGTGTGGCGACGGATGATGCGCTCCGGGAACCGGTGGTGCTGGCCCACGGCCGCATCGTGGTGCTCGGCGGCGACAACCATCGCCTCCACGAGGAAATCATCACTGCGGGAGGCGCGCTGGACGGCGGCAGATTCCGGCGGCTCAAGGTGGGCGAGGTCGAGGCTGCCATGGCTGCGGTTGGCCGCGAGCCTGTTCCCGAAGCCACCGCAGGCACCCTACGGGAGCTTTGGCCGCGACATCGCGAAGCCCTGCGTGAGGCGCTGAAGGCACGCGAGAAGGAGCGCACCCGGTCGCTCGGAGCAACGCTCGATGCAAGGTGCGAACAGGAAGTTGACAAGATCACCGCCATCATGACGGAACTCAAGGCCGCAATTGAAACCGAGCTGGCGAAGAAGGATGATCCCCAATTTATTCTCGATCTGACCTTTGATGAACCGGGACGTGTGCAGCGTGAGTCCGATTTTGCTGCTCTTCGACGGCGAGTGAAGGAAATTCCTGACGAAATCCGGCACGAAGCCGAGCATATCCGGTCGCGCTTTGCCACACCACTGTCCCGACTGTTCCCGGTGGCCATCACCTACATCCTGCCACGCCGGCTTGTCCAAACAACAGGCGGCGGACGATGAGCATCCGCATCCACGTTTTCGCGCTGAATACCAGCGTATGTCACTCGGTCAACTCCGCACGCAGCAACTGATATGAACCTCACCCGCCACCATGCCGACTGGCTCTCGCTCATCGAGGTCTCCGGTCCCTTCGTGTCCCTGCCCGTGCTCCTGCGCGTGTTCCCGGATGGCCTCGAACCCCGTGATCCCGAGAAGGCCCGTGCGCTCCGCGATGCCTGGGAGGATTGGCTCAGTCAACCCGGGAATCCTGCCGTGCATCGCCAGTGGATCAGTCATGTGCTGGCCGAGCTGCTGGGATATTCTCCGCAGCTGTTGCGAGAAGGTCAAAGCATGCCGCCGGGACTCGAAGCCGCCATGCCCGTGCAGGGCGAGCTCCTGCGTCCTGATTTCGCGCTGGTGGAGCCTCTGGGACGCACGGATGCCGGCGCACCCCGCCTCCTGATTGCAGTGCATCCTGCCACCCAATCGCTTGACAAGCCCCTCGCTGAGCGGCGCTGGAAGGCCACGCCCGCGACGCGCATGATGGAGCTGCTGCACGCGACCAATGTGCCCCTCGGACTCGTGACCAACGGCGGCCAGTGGATGCTGGTGTTCGCACCACGCGGCGAAACCACGGGCTTTGCCTCGTGGTATGCCGAGCTCTGGATGGACGAGCATGTCACGTTGCGCGCCTTTCATTCGCTGCTGGGCGTGCGTCGCTTCTTTGGCGTCGCGGATGGCGACACGCTGGCCGGAATGCTCACAGCTTCCTCCGAGGATCAGCATGAGGTGGCCGACCAGCTTGGCATGCAGGTGCGCGAGGCCGTGGAAGTGCTGGTGCAATGTCTCGATGCACTGGATCGTGAGTCCCACGGAACACTGTTGCACGGTGTATCGGAGTCCCATTTGTACAATGCCGCACTCACGGTGATGATGCGGCTCGTGTTTCTGTTCAGCGCCGAAGAGCGCGGCCTGCTGCATCTCGGCGAGCCGCTCTACGACGAGAACTATGCGCTCTCCACCCTGCGCGATCAGCTCCAGGAGATCGCCGATCAGCATGGCGAGGAGGTGCTGGAGCGGCGCCACGATGCCTGGGCACGGTTGCTCGCCACCTTCCGCGCGGTGCATGGCGGCATCGAACACCAGGACCTCATGATGCAGGCCTACGGCGGTTCGCTCTTCGATCCGGACCAGTATCCCTTCCTCGAAGGCCGCCCGGCCGGCGGCAGTTGGCGACATGAGCAGGCGGAACCCCTGGCCGTGGACAACCGCGTGGTGCTCCATCTGCTGAATTCGCTGCAACGCCTGCGCATCCGGCTTCCCGGCGCGGGGCAGGCCGAAACCCGCCGTGTGTCCTTCCGTGCTCTCGATGTGGAGCAGATCGGCACCGTGTATGAGGGTCTGCTCGACCACACCGCCGTACGGGCCTCGAGTCCGGTGCTCGGTCTCCGCGGCGCAAAGGGGAGGCAGCCCATGATCCCGCTGGCAAGGCTTGAAGCGCTCCGCGACAAGGGAGGGAGTGCTTTGCCCGAGTTTCTTCGCGATGAGACCGGCAGATCCCTGAAATCCTTGGAGAATGCCCTGATGCAGGAGAGCATTGCGGACGAGCATGCCCTTCGCATCGCATGCGGGCAGGATGCCGCGCTCCATGCCCGTGTGCGCCCCTTTGCCGCGCTCCTGCGTGAGGACTCCTTTGGACGCCCGTTGGTGGTGCCGGATGGGGGCATGCATATCGCGACCGGCAACCTGCGGCGCAGCACCGGCACGCATTACACCCCGCCATCGCTCACCGGTCCGATTGTCACGCACACGTTGGAACCTTTGGTTTTTGAGGGACCCGCCGAGGGCCTGCCGCCGGAGCGCTGGACGCTGAAGCCGCCCGCTGCGCTGCTCGATCTGCGCATCTGCGACATGGCAATGGGCTCGGGCGCCTTCCTCGTACAGGCCTGCCGCTATCTTGCCGACCGCCTCGTTGAGGCCTGGGAGGCGGTGGAGGAGGCACACCCCGGCGAGGTGCTGATCTCCCCGGAAGGCGGACTCTCGCACGGCGCACCCACCGAGCGCCTTTTGCCCGGCGATGCCGCCGAGCGCGTGGCCATCGCGCGGCGATTTGTCGCGGACCGCTGCCTCCATGGAGTGGACATCAATCCCATGGCCGTGGAGATGGCCAAGCTCTCGATGTGGCTGGTGACTGTGGATCGCGACCGGCCCTTCACCTTCCTCGACCATGCCTTCCTCTGCGGCGACTCACTGATGGGCATCACCTCCATCGACCAGCTCCGGCGCTTCAGCCTGCGCCCCGGGTTGGGCGGACAGCTCACGCTGGCCATGCCGACCATGGAGGCGGAAATTGGCGGGGCCCTGCGGGCGCGCATGGCGCTCGAAGCCCTGCCCTCCGACACGCCCGCGCAGGTGGCTGCGAAGGCCGCGCTCCTGGCCGAGGCCCGGGATGCGGTCTCCACACTGCACGCGGTGGCCGATGTGCTCGTGGCCTTTGAGCTGCAGGGCTGGACGGGCCGGGCCTGGGAGCAGCAGCGCACCGCGGTGATCGAGGAGATCACCGAACAGATGGCCCTGGGGCGGGACGCGCTCCTGGAATATGCCGGCGAGCAGCTCGAATCCCGCCGCTGCCTGCATTGGGCCTTGGTCTTTCCCGAGATCATGAACCGGGGCGGCTTCGACGCCTTTGTAGGCAACCCTCCGTTTGTGGGAGGGAAGAAAATCTCTGGCTTCGTGGGAAAGGAATATCGAGAGTTTCTGGTCGATGTTATCGGTAGGGGGGTCAAAGGGAATGCTGATCTCTGCGCCTATTTTTTCCTGCGTGTGGGCGAGCTGTCGCGGGATGACGGCATGGCGGGGTTGGTGGCCACCAACACGATCGCACAGGGCGACACCCGCGAGGTGGGGTTGGACCAGATTGTCGCCGTCGGTTGCACGATCCCGCGCGCGATGCCCTCAGCGCCCTGGCCCGGCGAAGCCGCGCTGGAGGTTGCGCATGTCTGGTTGCGAAAGGGCGGGTGGAAAGGTCCGCATATTCTGCAGGATGCAGAAGTTGCCGGCATCACACCGATGCTAACGCTGCCAGGCCGTCTGCAGGGCAAACCGTTTCGGCTCAAGGAAAACGAGGGGAAATCCTTTCAGGGTTCGATCGTGCTCGGCATGGGCTTCGTGCTCACGCCCGAGGAGGCCGGTGCGCTGATCGCGCGAGACCCGAGGAACCGCGACTGCCTCTTCCCCTATCTCAATGGCGAAGACCTCAACTCCAGACCCGATCAATCCGCCAGCCGCTGGGTGATCAATTTCCATGACTGGCCCCTTGCGAGAGAAGCGGATGGAAGCTGGAACGATACGGATGCGAATCAAAGGAAAGAATTCATGCGGAGCGGGATAGTACCTCGCGATTATCCCGACCCGGTGGCGGAGGATTATCCGGAACTCCTTCAAATCGTAGAATCCAAAGTAAAACCAGAAAGAGTCAGGCGAAATGCAAAGGGTGACTTTGTTTTGCGGTATCCTTTGTTCCATAAATGGTGGATATACGCTGACAAACGTCCAGAGCTCTATGCCACGATTGCCGGGATGGAGCGAGTGTTGGTGGTCCCACTCGTCACGAAACACTTTGGCGTTGCCGTGATTTCGTTAAAGGTAGTTTACTCTCACGCTTTAGGCGTGGTCGCCAATTCTTCCTATAGTTGTTTGGCGATAATTCAATCAACAATTCATGATCAATGGGCAAGAACACAAGGATCAAGTCTTGAAACCAGGATGAGATACACTCCATCCGATTGCCTCGAAACCTACCCCTTTCCATCCTCTGACAGCAAACTGGATTCAATCGGAGAGCGGTATTATAACCATCGTCAGTCCATCATGCGATCACGCCATGAAGGCCTGACAAAGACCTACAACCGCTTCCATGATCCCAAGGAGGCAGCGGAGGACATTGTTCAACTCCGGCAGCTTCATCGAGAGATGGACGAGGCTGTGGCCGCCGCCTACGGCTGGCACGACCTGGACTTGGGGCACGGCTTTCACGAAACCAAACAGGGGCTGCGGTACACGATCTGCGAAGCCGCCCGCCGGGAAGTCCTTGATCGCCTCCTGGAGCTGAACCATGCCCGTCACGCCGCCGAGCAAGTCGCCTCTCTTCGCATGGTAGCGGAACCGGGGGTGAAGTACGCGGCGAAGAAGCGAAAGAAGGGGGAGAGTGGTGGGCAGGTGGAGCTGGGGCTGTGAGGGAGGCGCGAAAAACGAGGGGCGGTATGAGTCCTCTGAATGCGTCCGTGGGATTGCTGCTGCATGCGCCACCGTTCACCCCGGTCCACGGGGCTCGCACATGGGTGAGCGTGACGGCGGGCACAGCACTCGTGGACCGGCTGAAGGTGCCGCTCCTGGACGGTTGCCGGGCCCACTTCGACGCAGTGCAGTGCAGGCTTCGACAGGCCCAGGGACCGTGATTTCGGCCGAGCTGATCGGCGGAGGCGTACGTTTCCAGAGGGCCCGTTTCGTCATTCATCATCGTCCTTCATCAACATCCCCATCCTCCCCATGACCCCCACCACACCCCGCGAGTTTCGCGACACACTTCTCACCATGATCCGCGCCGATCTGCTCGGCCCGGCCGGCGGGCCCGATGAAGAGCTGGACAAGCAGGAGGATCATGTGTACAAGCGCTACCTGGTGGGCATGCTGGCGCCCAGGAGCCAGGAGCTGAACCGCGCGGAGCTGGATCAGCTCGCGACTGTCGCCGGGGATGATGCGGAGGATGGCTCCCCGGATGTGGCTGTGCCCGGCGGATCCTCGCTGTTCCCTTCATCCATGGGGTTGAGCTTCATGGTGGGCATGGAGACCACCACGCTCTTCGTTGACGCGGAATGGGGCTGGTATCAGCGCATTCGCAGCGACCGGCAGCTACGAGTCAAAGGTGATGATTTTGCACTGGTATGGAAGCGAACCCCGATCGAAGTAAAGGAACTTCCAGTGGTGCTGCAAAAAGGGGTATTGAGCCCGCGACCGCTGCACTCTGATCATCCGCTGGTAGTCTTGCATGGCCGGATTCGCGAAGTCGCAACTGGGTGGATGGTGACGCTTTTCATGGTCAATGAGCAACAGGAACGCACCGCACGAAATGAGCCCAAGGATGAGGTGTGGGTGTTTCAGCCCAGGATCCGGGTGCGTGATGCCTCGGGGCGTCCGGTATTCATCCAGAGGGCGCAATCTGCGTTGGATCATTCCAGGCTGGACGCGGTGGCGCGTGAAGAAGCCGAGACGCTCGACATGCTCTATCGCCATCGTCGCGAGTTCGCAGTGGGCCATGGCGTCTCGGTACATGCAACGCGTGACGCGCATGATGCGAGCCGCGCCACCATGGTGGAGACCGAATGGATTCCTGCTCACGAGGTCGCCCAGCAGACTGCCCGCTCAGAAAAGGACGATCCGAATCTCGCCGGCCTCGTCCTGGACATGAAACTGCTGGCGGAGATGCCGGTGCATGAACTGCTCCCTTCCCTCGAACGCATCGGGAGCGCCTACGATGCATGGATTCATGGCGAGGAGGCGCGGTTGGCGATCCCCGGCAGCGATCTCGCCGAGCATGCGGAGGCGGCCCGGCGCGCGATCGACCAATGCCGGCGGACCTGTGAGAGGATCACGGCGGGCGTGCAGCTTCTCCGGGACGATCCCATCGCCCTCAAGGCCTTCCGCTTTGCCAACCGCGCGATGTGGCAGCAGCGTGTCCATTCCATCTTTGCGCGCGCGGTGCGCAAGAAGGAGGTGGCGGATGGCTGCGATGCCGGGGAATTCGATGTGCCCGAGAATCGAAGCTGGCGTTTGTTCCAGCTTGCCTTCATCCTGCTCAACCTGCCCTCCATCACCGCGCTCGACCATCCTGATCGAGGTCAGGAGCATGAGGCCATCGCCGATCTGCTGTGGTTCGCCACAGGTGGCGGCAAGACCGAGGCCTACCTTGGTCTCACGGCCTACACCCTTGCGCTGCGTCGACTTCAGGGCGGGATCGGCGGTCGTGATGGTGCGCATGGCGTGGCGGTGCTCATGCGCTACACACTGCGTCTGCTCACCCTGCAGCAGTTTCAGCGCGCGGCCGCGCTCATCTGCGCCTGCGAGCTGATCCGCAGGGAGGACCCGGCGCAGTGGGGCACTGTGCCATTTCGTCTCGGGCTCTGGGTGGGCAACAAGACCACGCCCAATCGCCTCGCCGATGCCTCCGAATCCATCAAGACGGGCATCAATGGAGGGATGCCGTCCATCAATGGCACGCCCCTGCAGTTCACCTCCTGTCCATGGTGCGGATGCCAGATCAAGTCGCACAATATCCGTGTGTATTTGCCGCCGAGCGATGTGGGCCGCTGCGTGACCTACTGCGGCGATACTGTCGGTCAATGTGCATTTTCGGAGCGACGAGCGCCAAGGGAGGGTTTGCCGGTTCTGGTGGTGGATAAGGACATCTATCGTCATCCGCCTTCGATGCTCATTGCCACGGTGGACAAGTTTGCCCAACTCCCATGGAAAGGCGAAACGCAGATGCTCTTTGGCAGGGTGGACGGGGAATGTCCCAGGCATGGCTTCCTGTCGCCAGATATCGACGATAAAACCAAACATCTAGCAAAAAACGGATTGCCCGCATGCGAGCCACGGCCGCATGAGCCGCTTCGTCCACCCGATCTCATCATCCAGGATGAGCTGCACCTGATCAGCGGTCCGCTTGGTTCGATGGTCGGCCTGTACGAAGCCGCAGTAGATGAGCTGTGCTCGTGGGAGGTGGATGGCCGGAAGGTGCGGCCCAAGTTGATCGCATCAACAGCCACCGTTCGGCGCGCCTCCGACCAGGTGCGCAAGCTCTTTGTGCGCACGTTGGAAGTGTTCCCGCCTCAGGGCACCACCATCGGCGACAGCTTCTTCGCCATTGAACGACCGGTGAGCGTGGAATATCCGGGGCGGTTGTACATGGGGTTCGCAGCGATTGGACGGCGATATCCGGCGGCGATCATTCGATCCTATGTCGCCCACCTGGCAGCAGCCCAATGGCTCTATGAAAATTATGGAACCATGGTCGATCCGTGGATGACCCTGGTCGGCTATTTCAACTCGATCCGCGAACTGGCGGGCACCAGGCGCTTGCTTGAGGATGATATCAAGGCACGTCTTCGCGATACCGATCAGCGTGGATTGGCGAAGCGCCGTCTGTATGCGATCGAGGAGCTGACATCACGCAAATCCGGCACCGATATCCCCTCGATTCTCGACCGCATGGAGACCGTCTTCGATCCGGTTCAGGCGCAACGGGCGGCGCAGTTGAAAGCTACACGCAAATCGTCGATTCCACGGCCTTATGATGTCATTCTCGCGACGAACATGATTTCGGTCGGAGTGGATATCGAACGGCTGGGATTGATGATGATCGCAGGGCAGCCGAAAACCACTGCGGAGTATATCCAGGCCAGCTCGCGCGTGGGCCGATCAAAAGGGGGGCCGGGGCTCGTCTGTACCGTCTTCAACTGGGCCCGCCCGCGCGATCTATCCCATTACGAAAGCTTCGAACATTACCACGACACCTTCTACAAGCATGTCGAGTCATTGTCGGTGACGCCGTATTCGGAGGGCGCGCTGGCGCGTGGTCTGCCAGGAGTGCTGGTCGCGCTGATGCGACTATGGGACAGCCACCTGAACGACAACCGTGGAGCCGGCAAAGTGCGCGATGATGATCCCTTGTGGGAGCAGGTCCGCGATATCCTGTCCATGCGGGGCGTACAGGCGACGGACGATCAACTGACCGCTACCACCATTGGGAAAAAGCTGGCCTTTTTGCGCGATGAATGGCTGCAACGGATGCACAACCAAAAGGATCATCACCTTGCCTACAAGGCGGATGGGGGGGCGACGGTGGCGCTCCTGGCCAATCCAGAGGACGGGGAGCATGAACCCTTTGTCTGTCTGAATTCCCTGCGTGATGTCGAGCCTACGGTGGAATTGGTGCTTGACACGAACACTGCCGGGTTGAACCGATGATGTCCATCATTTCCCTCCATCATTTTCTCATGAGCAGGTGAACGTCATGTATCAGCTTGGCACACTTCGACCATCCCAATTCATGTTCACCTTCGGCATCGGATCGCTGGTGGATTTGCCGAACATGTCGGTCATGGTGATGGGACTGGATGATTGGGACGAAACCAAATGCCCGGAAATTCTTGAGGATCGTCTGGTCGCAGCGATTCAAAAACAGGTGGGCGCACAGATGCAGCACCTTCGGCTTCCGCCGCCAATGAATGAAACCCAGCTTCGCGATCCGACCGCGAGGGCTGTTGGCGTGCCGGTGGCGCCCTTCCCCCGGTGGTTGCGGTGCACTGCATGTGGGAGCATGGCCACTGTAGATTCGGGGGTGTTCACACTGCGCCAGGATCGATGGCGAGGAGATAAGACCGGGTATGTTCATGGTGCATGTAACATGGCTCACGCAGTACCGGTTCGCTTTCTCATGGCCTGTCGCGACGGGCACCTGTCGGATTTCGATTGGATCGGCTTTGTCCACAAGAACAAGAAAGTATGCGAACCATCGATCCTGCGGATGTCGGAGTACGGCGTCTCCGGTGATGCGTCTGATATCATCATCAAATGTGAGAGCTGTGGCAGCAGCGTGCGTATGGATGATGCCTTCGACAAGAATGCGGAGTTTGTGTGCAATGGCCATCATCCCCATCTGCGCGAATTCGACTCCAAGTGCGACAGCGCCAAACCCATCCTTCTCGGTGCCTCCAACAACTGGTTCCCGGTCAAAGCCTCGGCGCTTTCGATACCGAGGGTCACCGACAGCATAGGCAAGCAAATTGATGCGCAATGGTCGGACTTGCACAATGTCGAGAGTTTGGAGGAGCTGGCGTTCATGCGCAAGAAGCAGCACAAGTTTGCCTCGCTCATCGGGTTGTTTACCGAACATTCCGACGATGCAATCTGGGCTGCGATGGAAGCAAAACGCGCAGGCTCGCAGACGGCCGATGTTCCGGTTGAGGATCTGAAGCGTCAGGAATGGCAGGTGTTTTCGGGAATCGAAACGGTGTTGGATGATGAAGTGCTCAAAATCCGGCGTGTTGCCCCTCCCAAGGGATTTGAGGACGTATTTGAGGACACACTACTGCTGGACAAAATTCGTGAAGTGCACGCGCTGCTCGGGTTCACGCGGCTTGAATCCAGAGCGGATTTCGTGGAGGCGTTGCGGAACGAAGACATGCGCAGAACGAAAATCAGCAGGAAACCGCCCACCTGGCTGCCGGCAGTGGAAACGCATGGAGAAGGAATATTGCTCCGGTTTCGCGAGGACGTGCTATGCGATTGGGATGCTCGGCCGGAAGTCCGAACCATGCGTACGCAATTTCACGCCTCGCATGAGGCATGGTGTATGCTTCGAAACCGCACAGCATCGGAGGTCGAATCCAGGGGAATGCGCCTGGTGCTGCTCCATTCCTTTGCACACGCCCTGATGCGGCAGATCACGCTTGAGTGCGGATATTCGGCGGCAGGCGTGCGGGAGCGGCTGTATTGTCGGGACGCGCATGAGGACGGTGGACCAATGGCGGGGATTCTCATCTACACGGCCGCCTCCGACAGCGAAGGAACGTTGGGGGGGCTTGTCGCGCTCGGTGATCCATTGACACTGGGCCGGCATGCGAGTCAGGCGTGTGAGAGCATGCGGGTATGCAGTTCCGATCCGCTGTGTGCCGAGCATGGGCCGGACAGGGAAGGCCGCGGGATTCACGGGGCTGCCTGTCACGCCTGTCTGTTTGCCCCGGAGACATCCTGTGAACACAGCAACCTGTATCTCGACCGGTCGGTGCTTGTGGAGACCTTTGCAAGCCGCGGCGCCGAGTTGTTTTGAATGACCTGAAAAGGAGCAGAACATGAACGCATTGACATCGAGCATGGCGGGTCAAGACGTAACGCAGGTGGAGGAGGCGACATTTGCGTGTATTGATGCCATCGTCAATCGCGCTCCGGCCGCATGGCTGGCGGCGGTGATTGGTGTGCTGCGAGAAACGCCGGCCGAGATCAGCGAGAGCCAGGTTCTCGGCAGACTCCCTGACACCTGCAATCCTGACCTAGCGAATCTGATGAAGATGGTGTTGCATATGGCGAAGGAACGGATGAGCTGGGAGGCCCTTGGCGTGGCGTTTGCGGTCGCGGCCCGGCTGCATAGCTGGCACAGAGAGGAACATCACCTGGAGATGCTCTGGTCGGGACCGATCCCTGCGGGCGGATATTCAGCGCGTCGGATCGACCAGGCATTGTACGATCTGATTGCCTGCGCGAAGAAGGACATCGTGCTGGTCACCTTTGCCGCGGCAAGGATACAGCTGCTCACTGGCAACCTGCTGAGCGCGATACAGCGTGGTGTGAATATACGCCTGATCCTTGAGTTTGCCGAGGAATCCCTTGGGCAGCTCAGTCACGACGCACTCAGGGCCTTCCCGATGGAACTGCGTGAGCAGGCGGAGATCTGGTACTGGCCACTGGAGCACCGCGACTGCAACGCCGCCGGGAAACCGGGCAAGCTGCATGCCAAGCTTGCCATCATCGACGAAACGGTGCTCCTCTCCAGCGCCAACCTGACCGACGACGCCTTCAACCGCAACATGGAGCTCGGAGTGATGCTGAACAACCCCGAATTCCATGCGACGATAACCGCCCACATCGACGGCTTGATGAAGGGCGGCGAGCTGCGAAGGATGTGAGGGGGAGGGGAGGGAGATGAACAGGCAGAAGCGGTGACCCAGGAACGAAAGCGTGATCTCGAACAGGCCTGCCTCCTCCATCCCGGGCACGTCGTCGCGGTATACCCCGTCATGCGAACCTTGCTGAACGCCGCGTACCTCACCCCGCCCGAACCGCTGCTCTCCGTGCCGGAGCATGCGGGCAGAAAGCGTCATGATGGTGTCTCGATTTCCTTGGGAGGATGCGCATTGTTGATCAGGCGTGGGGATGTTCAGACCGCTTGCGCGGGTGTCCATGGTTCATGGATGCCGACATTGCTGCATGCCCCGCGGTGATCAACCTGAACGCTGTCGCAGAAAAAAGGCGATCCGTCCCGTCTGTACGACATGAAATGACGATCTGGGATACGATGATTGCATGTGGCATGGATGTGATGTGACCCGGTGACGGGAATTCTCGCCCGCCATGCAAAAATCTCCATCACCCTCCAAAGGAGGATGCCATGAAATCATGGTACCAGTATGCATGGCTGGTTGGTCTCGTTGCAGGCATGGTCGTCACAAGTGGCTGTGGCGCCAGTTTCACCCCGCCAAAAAACTACACCTTCAACACCACACGGGAGTACGACAAACCCTATGATGAAGTATGGTCAAGAATTGTACAGTGGTTCGCACTATCCGGCAATCCTGTCAAGAACATGGACAAGGGTTCCGGTTTCATTGCGACCGACTACAATCTGTCGGTACAGGACGTGTCTGACTGTGATTGTGGAAAAGCGGGGTTCAACCTTGTCGAGCAGGTTGTCATCACCGAGAAGATGGGCAATTTCAACCTCCTGATTCAGCAAAAGGACGGGGGAAAGACCATGGTGACTGTGACAGCCAAATTCTATTCCATCAATGAAACGAGAACCAATAGCGGAACATCAATGGGATATGTGAAGGCCGGAGTCCAGAAAGTGGAGTGCAACTCCACGGGCAAACTGGAGGGAGAAATCCTGGATTACATCGGCAGGCCGTAAATGTGCCAGCCAGTGCACGCTCCCAGCATGGCTGGTTGGTCTTGTTGCAGGCATGGTCCCACGTGCACCGCTGCTGTGCAGACCTGCTGCCCGAGGCTGTCATTCTTGGCATGGCGATTCCGGAGGGCACTGCGGCGAACCCATTCGGATCGGGGCCAGGCATCAGACACGCCCCGACAGCATGGTCGCGGGCGAGCGGACCTCCCACCTGGCCTGGTTCATCCCACGTGTGACACTTCGTTCTGCTCCGCGTGTTCCGTGCGACCTCGCAGCGCCATGGAGATCAAACCCTATCCACGTATATTCACGCCAATGATCCTGCCTTCGGCATCATCATCCAGTGCACCATCTCCGCATCATGGTTCATCGCGCGTTCGGGACCGCAGGCATGACGACATGGTGCGGCAGGCGGCAGGCGATGGTCATCCATTCATTCCTCATTTCAGCAGGCACCCATGCAAATCGTCACCATCCTTGATCACATTGACAGCGGGTACATGGCATTGCCGGAGTTCCAGCGCGGGTACGTCTGGAACCGCGACCAGGTCCGCGAACTCTTCAGATCCCTGTATCTTCGGCATCCCATCGGCGGGCTCCTTGTGTGGGTCACCGAATCCTTGACTGCCGAGCATCGCGGCGACGCAGTGCTTGCACCGGGCATCGTCAAGCTCCTGCTTGACGGCCAGCAACGCATCACCTCGCTCTACGGCGTGGTACGAGGCCGGCCGCCGAAGTTTTTCGACGGCAACAGGGACGCCTTCACCGGCCTGCATTTCCACCTCGGTGAGGAGGTCTTCTCCTTTTACCAGCCGGTGAAGATGCGGGACGATCCTCTGTGGGTCAATGTAACCGAAGTCATGCGTGGTGGTCTGGACGGGCTGAGTGAGATCTACGCAATGTTCACCGTGCACCCTGAACTCCAACCCCGCATGAGTGAATACATGGGACGGGTGAACCGCCTCCTCGGCATTCTCAATGTCGATCTCCATGTTGAGGAGGTCACAGGACAGGACAAGACGCTCGATGTGGTGGTGGACATCTTCAACCGGGTCAACAGCGGAGGAACCAAGCTCTCGAAGGGCGATCTCGCGTTGGCGAAGATCTGCGCATCATGGCCAGGGGCCCGGGCCAGCATGAAGGAGAAGCTCCATGAATGGAGTGATGCCGGATTCCACTTCAATCTCGACTGGTTGCTGCGCTCGGTGAACACCGTCCTCACCGGTGAGGCCAACTTCAAGTTCCTGCATGACAAATCGGCTGCCGAGATCGAGGCCGGCCTGTACGCAGCGATCAGGCATATCGACACCTCCATCAACCATATAAGCGGGCGTCTGGGGCTCGATCATGATCGTGTGTTCTTCGGCCGCTTCGGTGTGCCGGTGATGGTGCGATATCTGGCGGCACACGGTGGAATGCTCACCGGCGCGGAGCGTGACAAGCTCCTGTTCTGGTTTGTGCAGGCAGGCATGTGGGGCCGGTTTTCCGGATCCACCGAATCCTTCATCGACCAGGACCTGGACGCGCTGGAGCGGGGTGGCGGAAGCCTGGACGCCCTGTTGGAGCAGCTCCGCCTGTGGCATGGAGGGTTGCGTGTTGAGCCGGGGCACTTCGCCGGGTGGAGTCTTGGTGCACGCTTCTACCCCGTGCTCTACATGCTCACACGCATGGGGGGGGCACGGGATTGGGGACTCGGCACGCCGCTCAAGGCTGATCTCCATGGCAGGATGAACCGGCTTGAGGTTCATCACATCTTCCCGAAGGCCCAACTCTACAAGGCGGGGAGCGATCGCACGCAGGTGAACGCGCTGGCGAATTTCTGCTTTCTGACGAAGACCACCAACCTGGCGATCTCCGACAGGCTGCCGGAGGAGTACTTTCCCGAGATCGAGGCCGCACATCCCGGGGCGCTTGCCTCGCAATGGGTTCCAATGGATCCCTTGCTTTGGAGGATTGAGAACTTTGGTGCCTTTCTCGCGATGCGGCAGGAACTGCTCGCTGCCGAGGTGAACCACCGCATGGAGGAACTGCTGCACGGCGACCTTCGCTGGCTGGAAGGAGCTGCCACTGTCCGTCCCGCCGATGCTGTGGTGCATGGTGGCATCACCAGCGATGACGAGGAACGCGAGCTGGCGCGCCTCAACACCTGGATGAAGGAGAATGGCCTGCCAGCCGGTATCATCGCGTTTGACCACAGCAGTACGGAGACTGGCCAGACCGCGGCGGTGTTCGATCTTGCCTGGCCGAACGGCATCCAGGAGGAACTGAGTCAGCCCGTTGTTGTGCTGCTCAACGAGGGTGACGAGACCATCTCCATCGCCAGTGCCGCCGGCTATCGCTGCTTCACGAAGGTGCGTGACTTCGAGCAGTATGTGCTGCGAGAGATTCTTGGCGGGGAGATGGGGATCTGAGAGCACGCATTGCTGCACCGCCATCCACGGGATCCAGTGCCGTGATTCATGGTGTTGCGCAGCGAGGCAGTGCCGCCCGCACGCGTGGCATCCTTGTGTATCCCACAGTCGGGAAGGAGTACAATCTCGACCACCTGTACAGCGACCAGTGGCTCCTGATACGGACCGTGGACATCAACAACACCCATTGGAGCGTCATCGACCGCCGCCTGAAGGACATCATCGAGATGGTGTGACTGAGCCAGTGTGAATCTGTCATGCGGTGGTGACAGGTGATGCACAGAGTGTGCGCATGTTTTGAAACGGCGGATGTTTCTCACGGATCCGCCCCATTGCCATGTCATGCGAGTATTGGTCGGAGATCGTTGTCTGCGCCGCCGTACTCTTGGACATGAACGCGGGGCTGGTGTTTGGAGTCGCGACGGGAGACGTCGCGCACCATGAACCAACGAATGATGCATTGAATTGCGACAAGGAGGGTGAGGCTTGCATGACGGAGAAATTTCGAAACCGGTACCGCATCTCTTCGGCCCGCGCTGAATGGTGGTCATACGGCCATGCTGGCGCCTATTTCATCACGATCTGCACCAAAAACCGCCATCGGTATTTTGGAGACATCACCGACGGGAGGATGGAATTATCGCCCATCGGTCAAATCGCAGACGAGTGCTGGAACGCGATTCCGGACCACGCACACCATGTGGCATTGGGCGCCCACGTCATCATGCCGGATCATGTCCACGGTATCCTGATTCTGTTGGATGATGCGGACGAGGGGTGTGTGTCCGCCGATGGGCACGATGAGGAGGTGTGTAGATGTGCGCTGACAGAAACGGGTGGTGGTGGGGTTCCGGGTGATGGTGGTGGCGTTGGTGCCGGTGACGTGGGCGACGGCGGTGGGGACGTTGGTGCCGATGACGTGGGCGACGGTGGTGGGGACGTTGGTGCCG
>CAYUYM010000032.1:18548-22694 GCA_964449305.1 uncultured Chromatiales bacterium
CCGCGCGAAACGCCATCGCCGACACCAACCCCGAATCAACCACAACCATCCCGATCATCATTGGTTCCGTTTTCCCGCCAAATGCCATCACAATTGATCGTCCAATCAATCACACCGGCACAGGCCCGGTTCCGAAACCCGGGGAAAAACACGGTGTCGTCCATTATCGGTGGGTTCAAATCGGCGGTCACCAAATTGGCGCATCAATCGGGATGGTCCTTCGGATGGCAGCCGCGGTTCCATGATCATATCATTCGTGATGCCGCTGAATACCAACGAATTCATGACTACATCGTCTCCAATCCGCAACGGTGGAAGCATGATCATATTCATTCATGATGCTCTGTCACGCTCCTGAAGACCAGTCTGGAGGCTGTTGATGCACCGAGAAGAATTCTCCATATTTCAACCATGAACCAGCCTTCCCTGACACATCCGGTCGATCCGGTGGGGTGACGTCCTTTCGTTCCTGCGGCTGTGCCGCACGTCCATTGATGGTCACAACCACGACCAACCACGCAGGAGACAGTCATGAAACTGCCAATGTCCACCACCCTTGTCCCCTTCACCCTCGTCCTGGTGGTTTGTGCCGCAACCCTCCCTTCATGCTCCACGCCTGAATCCTACGATGATGCCATGACGCTCATCAGGCAGCACAAGTGGCAGGAGGCGAAGGCGAAACTGCAGGGCGTGCCGAAAAACGACTCGACCCGGAAACGCATCGCCGCTGCCCTGCTGACCTGCGACATCGGCATGCTGTTCGATGCGCGGCAGTTCAACCAGGCCCACGCGCTTGTGGATTCCATGGTGGCCGTCGGGGATGGAATGTACTTTGTCTACAACGTCTCACCGGGTGATCCGCAGTTCCCGGTGGCTGCAACGCTGGCGCATCTGGTCCATGGTGAATGGGAACTCGCCAACGTCAACGCCTGGCTGGATGCCGTGGAGAAGAATCCATCGCTTCTCGAGATCACGGAGTATGACAGGCCGGTGTTGGACAGGGAACTGCGCAAAGGCCGGAGGGGTGCACAGTTTCGCGATGTGGACACCTGCGAGGCGGCGGAACCCTATCCCGCACCGTATGTGCGTTCCATCGGGTTCGACAACCTTCCTCCGCTGCCAGAGTACCAGCAGGTGATCGGGGATCTCCTGACACGCATCACGCAAGCCATCACGCGGTATGACGATGTGATGAAGCGGCTGGCCGGCAGGTGAGCGTCGACAACCATGACCAATCCCTGGTTCGACATTCCACTTTCGGACTATGAGTCGCACATGGCACTGCCGGACGTCGGGCAGGCGGCGATGCTGGCATCCCAGTTGGAGACGGTGCTGCTGCGATATGCCCCGGAGTCCGTGGCCGTCATCGGGTGTGCGGGTGGAAACGGGTTCGACAGGATTCCCGCCTCTGTCCGGCGTGTGGTGGGCATCGACATCAATCCGCGCTACATCGCAGCAGCGACAGCCCGCCATCATGGACGCGTCCCTGGACTCGAGCTCCACGTCGCCGACATCCAAGCAGGCCTGCCGCCCTGTGCGCCCGTCGAGCTGATCCACGCGGCCCTGGTGTTCGAGTATGTGTCACTTCCCGATGCGCTCGCTAACCTGGCGCGTCTGTGCCTGCCGGGCGGCAGGCTGGTGGTTGTGCTGCAACGCCCTTCTGCCTGTGTGCATGAGGTGTCGCCTTCGCCCTACACCAGCGTGCAGAGGCTCGCACCGGTCATGCGACTCGTCCCCCCGGAGGAGCTGCGCTCGCACGCCGCTGCGTCCGGGTTTGCGCTGGAGTCCGAACACACGGAGGTCCTCGTTTCGGGAAAGGAGTTCGTTGTCCAAGTCCACCGCTGCGCATCGGATGCCTCGCCGCGCAGTGCAGCCGACGATCCCGACCTCAGGCATGCGGACATGCAGGATCGCGGCGTGGGAGCTTCGTGCCGTGAGGAACCACGAGAAGAGGATGCGGTGACGGGAACGTGACAACCGGGGATATTTCTGTCCATGAACACGCTGAGTCCGGAGTCGTGGGCGGTGAGCACAGGCTGCCGGGGTTGATCCCGGCTCCCAGCGCATGCACACGACGAATGCTGGCGACCTTTCGCTATTGTGGGAAACCTGACGTACATTACACCTGCACAGGTAGAATGGACATGATGGCGACCATGTCAGAGATACGAAGTCATCGGCATCCCCGGCCCGGTATTTCCAGGCGCACAAGGAAGGTTGTGCCGCTGGGGCGTGTCCGGCCACATGTCCGGGCCGCGATCTGTGGCTGCACGTTGGTCCTCATCCTGTGCCTGCCGTATTCCCGACTGTGGAGTCAACAGGATAGTGTCGACATCTTCGAGCTCTCCCTGACTCAGCTCGCCAATATCAGGATCACATCGGCCTCGAAAACCGAGGAGATTCTTGCCGAAAGTGCTGCCACGGTGGTTGTCATCACCGCAGCGGAGATCAGGGATCGTGGATGTCGGACACTCGAGGATGTTTTGTCGGTACTTCCGGGGTTCCAGTTTCGGAATATCATGGGGATCAACAGCTATGTGTTTCAACGTGGCATCCCGAACCAGAACAATCTCATTCTTTTGCTGATCGATGGAGTCCAGGTGAACGAACTCAATTCCGGTGGATTCTATGCGGGTGCGCAATACAACCTGGCGAATGTGGATCGAATTGAAGTCGTCTACGGACCGACATCTGTCGCATACGGGACCAATGCCGTGTCCGGGATCATCAACATCATCACGCGGGAGATTGACGGGAACAGTGTGGAAGCGGGCGTTCTCGGCGGATCGTTCCAGACAATGCGCGTCTCCGCCCGCGGGCAGCATGTGACGGCGGACAGCACCTTCGGCATCTCCCTGGCCGGCATGTATGCGACTTCCGGCAAGGGCGACCTGCGGGGCGGTGCCGGTGACAACAACTGGTCCGATTCGTTTGAGAATCACGAGTGTGATTATTCCCTCGATCTGAAGGTCCACGCATGTGACGTCACCCTCGGCGCCTCACTGATCGAAAAGGACGCATCCCCGACAACTCTTTTCAAACACGCGGCACCGCATACCAGGACAATGGGACCTCATGGAACATCCGTTTTCTCAATGCCTACCTCCGGCATGCATGTGATCTGTCTGACGCCCTCACCCTGATGGCAACCGTGTACCATCGGGATGCCACGGTGCTTGGAACCAGCGTCTACCAGATCGTCGACACGGCGCAGATTGGGTACTACCGGCCGAACTCTCTGACAGGGGCGGAAGCGATCGTGACCTGGTCGGGGGTGCCCACCTTCGGCCTGACATGTGGCACCTCCCTCGAAATGGAGCGACTTGCAGTGACGGCCTCGAGTTCAGTGAGCGATTCACCAATGCAGGCGCCTCCGTTTCCTTCTTCACCGGACATGCAGCGGAATTCCACCGCAAGCATGTTCATCGAACCGCGTTGGACGCCGTCTGCTTCCCTGACCGTCTCGGGTGGCATGAGGTTCGATCACAGCAGCTATTATGGCGACGTCCTCACACCACGAGCTGGTGCAACCTGGTCGTTCGGCATGGGCGGGTTGCGTCTTGCCTATGGCGAGGCCTTCCGGGCTCCCAAACCGTGGGACTATTCCGACGGCCTCGGCAACTCTGCGCTCACCCCCGAACGGATGTCGTCGCTTGAGGTCGGGGCACGGCTTCATACCTCGGAGGTGCTGCACGTCGAGGCGGTCTGGTATCGAAATGAACTGCGTCATGCGCTTGTCAAGGACGTCTCCGTTGATGGCTATCGCTGGAAAAACGGGGGCAGCATCACCACCACCGGTCTGGAGATGACGCTCAGGTACTCGGCGCATCCATTCAGCGGCATGGTGAACTACACGCGTACCGACAGTGACGATGAGTTCACTTCTGCAATTGCGGAGATCAGCAGACATACGGCGAATGCCGAAGCCCGGTGGCTGGTCGCCAACCGGATACACATCGGACTGGTTGCCCACTACATTGGAGTGCGCAACAATCCCAAACCCATTCACGCCACAGGATCGACAGACGTTGGTCCGTACCTGATCGTTGATGGAACGCTCACATTCCGGCATCTCCTCGGATGCGATGTCCAAGTGTCGGTGAACAACGTCTTCAACACGGAGTATTTCCACACCTCCAATCGCGA
>CAYUYM010000033.1:0-22631 GCA_964449305.1 uncultured Chromatiales bacterium
CTCATCACCCCAGGCAATGTCGAGGATCACGCGACCGGAAAGGTCCGTGGCAATGGTGGGCGCCCCCTTGTCCATCACGATGCGTGGGGTGACGCCGATGGGTTCCGTCACCGGGAAGTTGGATCCAAGCCGCCAGAAGATCCCCACCTCGAGCCAATCGATGGGCTTGTAGCTCCCGACAATGTTGATGGTGTGCCGCTGGTCGTAGGAGAACGGAATCGTGGCTCCGTCCCTGTGGCGCTGTGCCCAGGCCAGGGCGTAGCTGACCCATCCCGACAGGCGGTCACCATGACGCATGGTCCGCTTCTCGAGCATGATCTCGAATCCGTAGGCTTCACCGTGGGAATCATTGACCGGGATGCTCGTCAAGGAATCCGCGGCCATGCGGCGTGGTGCAGACCAGCCCGAGGGCAGGTGCGGGTCACCACCTGATACGGGATCGACAACCCACTGCGACCCCGGAAGCTTCTTCTGGACGATGAGGTCGGAAAAGCTCTTGTGATAGACATCAAGTCGAAGCTGCCATTCGGAGGAGATCCACCGCTCAATCCCGACAACGCCGTGGACCGCGCGCTCGGGTTGCAGGGAGCGGACATTCTCCTCCCGAAGGTCGAAGAACTGCGTCTGGTCAAACAGCTTGTCGTAGCCGGGGGATTGCATGTACAGTCCGACGGCTCCCCGGAGCGTGGTGACCGGATCGACGGCGTATGACAGGGAGAACCGTGGTGAGAAATAGGCGCGTCCGAGAATCCCGTAGTAGTCGATACGCAGTCCGGGCTGGATCGACAGCTCCGGGAGGATGGTCCAGCGGTCCTGAAGGAACGCTCCAATGAGCTCGTAGCGCTGCCCCAGGTTGATGTTGTCGACAAGGGCGGAGCCACGTGGATTGCTCTGAAAGATCTTCCGGAGCTCGTCGGAGATGGTCATGCGGAACTGCAACTCCGCCTCCAGAAGTGTGGCGCTCACACCGGCCTCCAGCAGATGTCCGGGCAGCCTCCAAGTGAGATCATCCTTGAAGGTCCATTTCTTCAGCACAAAGGCGTTGTCGAAGGAGATGCCGAACAGGCGGGCCAGTGCTTTCAGGCTGTCACTTTGTGTTCCGCGGAATTCCTCGCGGTCAAGCACCGGGTCAAGGAACTGGCCGTTGAATTCCGTGATGCCGTTGTTGTTGTAGTACGAAACGGTCATCCGATGGAGCAGTTTGTCGCTGGGTGTCCAATCCCACGTCAGGCCACCGACGGTGTTGTAGGTCGCGTTCACCACCGCAACACTGTCGGGACTTTGTCGCTCGCTCCCTGTCACGACATCCACCCCGTCGCGGCTGGTGATCGCCGTCAGGGTGAATTTGTGATGAGGCAGGGGCATCAGGGAAACGCGCGCCTGAATGTCCCCGAAATTCGGAAAGGCGACATCGTTGGAAACGAGCCCGGCATTCTTCGCCAACGGCCCGATGATGAGATCGTAGTAGGTTCTTCGTGTCGAGAGCAGCCATGAGCCGGGGAACTCGAACGGTGTCCGTCCCTCCACCACCAGATTCGCATTCGTGAGTGACAGGTTGAGGTTGCCGTATACCGGGTGTTGCGAGCGGCCGTCGCGGTTGACCACATCAAGCACAGCAGAAAGGCGATCACCGTACTTCGCCGGGAAGCCTCCGGTCAACAGACTGATGTCGCCGATGGTCTCCGGGTTGAACATGCTCACCGCGCCGTAGAGGCGGTAGGGATTGAACACCTCGATGTTGTCCATGACGATGAGGTTCTGGTCGGGACCGCTGCCGCGAACGATGAGCTGCGAGCTGAAATCGTTCACCGAGAGCACACCGGGCATGGCCTGGAGCGAACGCAGCACATCCTCGGCAGCACCAGGCAGGATCTTCGCCTCACGGGGTTCGATCTTCATCACACTCACGCGCGTGTCCTCCTGAGCCCGCCGAAACGGATCCGCTGTCACGATCACTGCTCCGATCTCCACGGCCTCTTCGTCGAGTGTGATGCGCACATCATCGGGCTTGGGTGATGCCGTCATCCGAAGCTGTCGGGTGATGAAACCGATGAGGGAAATCTGCACCTCGTAATCCCTCCGCTCGAGACGATCCAACTGGAAACGTCCAGCGATATCGGTCACCGCCCCGCGTTTGAGGGCGTTGATGATCACCGTCGCCCCCACGATGGGTTCACCTGCGCGATCCACCACATGACCGGTGAGTCGACTTCCCTCCTGTGCCATGCAATGATGCACAAATCCGATGGCAGATACCGCCAGCAGAATCAGGAGGAAGCTCCGAAAGCGCATCATCGACTGTGACACCGGTGAATCATGGGGCGGAATCCGCGATGGTCAGCGCTGTATCATGGCTCGCGAGGGCACTGTCGGGCTTCGGATAATCGGTGGTGTAGTGCAGCCCACGGCTCTCCTTCCGATCGAGTGCACAGCGGATGATCAGTTCCGCAACACAGGTGAGGTTGCGCAGCTCGATCATTTCCTCCGACACACGGGTGCGTTTGTAGAAGTCCTCAATCTCGTGTTTGAGAAGCATGATCCGCCGCAATGCACGCTCGAGACGCAGATCCGAGCGGACGATGCCCACGTAATCCCACATGGCATTCTGGACCTCCCTTCGGTTGTGGGAGATCAGCACCCATTCCTCTGTGTTGAGTGTGCCGGTTTCGTCCCAATCGAGGAAATCCGTCGGATCGGGCCGCCTGTGTGCCTGCGGAAGCGATCGTGCGGCACGATCCGCAATCACCAGCGCTTCGAGCAGTGAGTTGCTCGCCAGTCGGTTCGCGCCATGCACGCCGGTCATGCCGGTTTCCCCACACACGGACAGGTTGGCAATGGATGAGCGGCCGTCAATGTCGGTCACGACGCCGCCGCAGGAGTAATGCGCGGCCGGTACAACGGGGATGCGGTCCACTGCAGGATCAATCTTCACCGTGAGGCATTTCTGATAGATGCCGGGGAAATGCTCCAGCAGATCCTCACGCGGAATATGCGTCACATCAAGGTAGACACAATCGTCGCCGGTCCGTTTCAGCTCGTTGTCAATCGCTCGTGCCACGATGTCGCGGGGGGCGAGTTCGAGGCGCTCATCGTATTTCTGCATGAAACGCTCGCCATTGCGCAGACGCAGAATGGCGCCAAAACCGCGCACTGCTTCGGAGATGAGGAAGGATGGGGCGTCGGGATGGTGAAGCGTTGTCGGGTGAAACTGGATGAACTCCATGTTGCCGATGAGGGCGCCGGCCCGGAACGCCATGGCTATGCCGTCGCCTGTGGCGATGGTCGGATTCGTGGTGTGCGCATACACATGCCCGCACCCTCCTGTGCTCAACACTGTCGTCGCTGCGATGAACTTGCCGACGCAGTCGTTGCGCCGGTCGAGGACGTAGGCGCCGGAGCATGTCGGTGTGACGCATTGTGCGGATGAGCGGGCATGCGGTGCAAGGTTGTGCTCTGTGATCAGGTCGATGGCCACATGGTTCTGCATGATGGTGATGTTCGGATGGTTCTGCGCAGCGAGCACAAGCACCCGTTCAATCTCCTTCCCTGTCATATCCCGCGCATGTACGATGCGATTCCGCGAATGCCCTCCTTCGCGCCCCAGATCGAGACGGCCGCTGTCTGTGGTGAAGTCGACTCCCAGGGACATGAGTTCGTTGATGAGGTGCGGTCCCTCGCGGACAATGGTTTCCACAACATCCTGATGACACAGCCCTGCTCCGGCGGACAGAGTGTCCTGAACATGGACGTGAAAGGCATCCTCCGGAGAAAAGACGGAGGCGATTCCCCCCTGCGCGTAGTTCGTGTTGGATTCGACGGTCTCCTTCTTGGTCACGATCGTCACATGGCGGCTCTCCGCTGCCTTGAGCGCGAAGAACAGGCCGGCTATCCCACTTCCAATGACCAGGACATCAGTTGTATGCACCATGGAACACTCCAAATCGTTGTCGCAACTTCACCAACCCGGCGGTGAGGAAAAAGGCAGAATTCCAGGCCTGTACTGCTTCATGCCTGATCCTCAAGCACGGCCGCCAGCATGCTCATGGCATGGTCGATCTCTGCATCCGTGATGATGTATGGTGGAAGAAGGCGGATGATGTGATCGTGTGTAACATTCACAATGACATGCCGTTCCAGCATTCCACGAAACACAGTTCTTGCATGCTTCGAAAGATCGATGCCGATCATGCAGCCCATTCCCCGGACCTCGCGGATGACATCCGGGAAACGTGCCTGGAGCTCGAGTCCCCGCTGGAGGAAGCGCCGGCCGATGGCTGCCGTCCGATCCATCAGGCCCTGCCGGATGATGACATCCAACGTTGCGAGGCCACCAGCACATGATACGGCGTTTCCGCCGAAGGTGGTGCCATGGCTGCCGGGAGCAAGCACCGTGGTCAGATGGTCGCGTACGAGCAGAGCTCCCAGCGGGAGACCACCTCCAATGCCTTTTGCGAGCTGGATGATGTCCGGCTCCAGATTCCAGTGCTCGGCACTGGTGAAGCGTCCCGTTCGGCCAAGACCGGCCTGGATTTCATCGGCGACGATGAGGAAACCATGCTGGCTGCGAAGTTCCAGGAGCTTCCGCGCGAATGCATCGTCGATCGGGAGCACCCCCGCCTCCCCCTGCACGCATTCGAGCATCACCGCGGCTGTGGACGCATCAATCCCCTGCTCCAGGGCATCAACATCGTTGAACGGAAGCACCCGGCATCCGTCGAGAAAGGGACCGAAGCCCTCACGATATTTCTGCTGGGTCATGAGGGAGAGCGGGCCATACGTCCTGCCATGAAATCCGCCGGTGAAGGCGACAAGCCCCGTCTTTCTCCTGTCAGATCCCCAGCGACGGACGAGTTTGATCGCGGCCTCCGATGTTTCCGCCCCGCTATTGCAGAAGAACACACCCGCACAGCCGGTGAGCTCCTTCAGACGCTCCGCGAGTGTGATCTGCGGTTCCTGGAGAAAGGTGTTGGAGACATGGGAGAACCTGCCGAGTTGCCGGACCTGTGCATCCACCACCTCGGGATGCCGATGCCCCAACACATTGACGGCAAGACCACCCACCAAGTCCAGATGTGCATTCCCCTCCCGATCGTGCAGATACATGCCCTCAGCATGCACCACCTCGATTGGAATCCGGGAGTAGACCGGGAGAAGTGCCGCGCTGTCGCGGGCTGTCACAGCGGGATCGAGCATAGACGCCGTATCATGGACACCACGAACATCACACGTGAGGTGAGTTCTTCGATGGTGCCATTGTTGTGGATGACGAAATCCGACTGCCCCGCCTTCACCTTGTCGTCCATCTGCCGGGCCATGCGCTGGCGCACCTGGGACTCGCTCTGTGCACGCGCCGCAGTCACACGTCGCACGGCCAGCTCCGGGTCTGCGAGGACGGTCACGATGATGTCGAAGCGGTCTGTGAGCTTCTCCTCGAACAGAATGGCAGATTCGACGAAGATGATCTCATGACCGGCTGCCGCGAGTACCGCCGCTTCCTGCTCGATGCGACGCAGAGTCGGTGGGTGGACGATGGTATTCAACCGGCGCAGGGCGGCGGGGTCATTGAAGACAAGGTCGGCAAATGTTGATCGGTCGAGCCCGCCGGTGGTGAGCCAGATCTTCCGCCCGAAGGCCTCCGTGAGACGGCTCCGAATCTCGGGATCCGTGTCGATGATGTCTGCGGCCATGGAATCCGAATCCAGAACGGGATGCAGGCCGCGGATGATCGCAGCGACGGTGCTCTTGCCCGCGCCAATCCCCCCGGTCAGACCGACCAGCGCATGGGACGTGGGCTGTACTGTCTGCGCCATGGAGTGGTGTCACTTGGCGAAGGCGATGGAGCGTTTTTCCCGGATGACGGTGACCTTGATCTGTCCGGGGTACTCCATCTCCTGCTGGATCTTGTCGGCGATGTCGTTTGCCAGCTGATCTGCAAGAGCATCATCGATCTTGTCGTGTTCCACCATCACGCGGATCTCACGGCCTGCCTGGATGGCATACGTCTTGGCCACACCCTCGAAGCTCCGGGCAACGGTCTCGAGTTTCTCGAGGCGCTTGACATATCCCTCGAGGGATTCGCGCCGGGCACCGGGGCGTGCACCACTGATGGCATCCGCAGCCTGGACCAGCGAGGCGTACGGGGATTCCATCTCAATGTCCTCATGATGCGATCCGATCGCATTGACCACCACGTGATGCTCGCGGAATTTCTTGGCGAGGTCCATGCCGAGCAGCGCGTGCGGCCCCTCGACATTGCGGTCCACGCATTTTCCGATGTCGTGGAGGAGACCGGCACGCACAGCGAGCTTGGGATCGAGGTCGAGCTCTGCTGCCATGATGCCGCACAGCCACGCCACCTCCACGGAGTGCTGCAGCAGGTTCTGGCCGTAGCTGGAACGGAATTTCATCTTGCCCACGAGGCGTTTGATCTCGCTGTGGGCATTGTGGATGTTGAGATCGAGGAGTGTGTTCTCGCCCACCTTGAAGATCTCCTCCTCGAGGTCCTTGCGTACCTTTTCCACTACCTCCTCGATGCGGGCCGGATGGATGCGCCCGTCGGCCATCAGCGTTTCGAGAGCGATGCGGGCCACTTCACGGCGGAAGGGATCGAAGCCCGAGAGGATGACCGCTTCGGGCGTGTCGTCCACGATGACGTCAATGCCTGTGGCAGCTTCGAAGGCACGGATGTTCCGCCCCTCACGACCGATGATCCGGCCCTTCATTTCCTCACTCTGGAGGTTGAGGACGGAAACAGTGGTCTCCACGGAGTGGTCCGATGCCGTCCGTTGAATCGCCTGGAGGATGACCCGGCGGGCCTCCTTCTTGGCCGTGGTCTTCATCTCGTCGCGGATCTCCTTGAGTTGCTGAGCCGATTGCAACTTGACATCGTTGACCAGGCTGTCGATGAGGATTTTGCGCGCATCATCACGTGAGAGACCAGAGATCCGCTCGAGTCGCGATGTCTGTTCGGCCACCAGCTTGTCGTAGGTAACCATTTTCTCATCAAGCTCACGGTCACGCTGCTCCAGTCGCTCCTCGGTCTTCTTCACCGACGCCTCCTTCTTCCCGACGAGGTCGAAGCGGCCGTTCAGAGTCTCCTCTTTCTGACGCAATTGCTTTTCAAAATTCTGCAGCTTGCTGCGATTCCGGTTCGCCTCCTTCTCGAGTTCCTGCTGCTGATGAAAGAGGGTCTTTTCCGCCTCGAGTTCCTTTTCGCGTTTACGGTTGAGAATCTCCTGCTCCGCGTCCCTGATGATCTGTTGAGCCCGATCGGCAGCCGATTGGAGCTTCTGTTTTTCGGCATTGGAGCGGAGCATCCAACCGACCCAGAGCCCGAGGAATGCCAGGAAGATGCACCCCGGGATCAGGAGGTATAATTCAATGCTCATGGTTCACCTGTAAATGAAAATCCGCACGTTTCTGGTTACAAGAAGAGTGGTTAAAAGAACCCCTTCGGACAGGGTGGGTAAATGCCTTTCCATCGTTTACTTCCACTGCTGGTCACGGGGACCAGTCTCCTTTCGGAGTGAGGCCTGTAATTGATGAGAAGAGTCAGATTCCCATGGTAAAAGTGTTGGTTCTTTTAAACGTTGTCCGTAACCAGATACCGTGCGGATTATTACAAGTGAGTTATCGTATTGAAAAACAAGGATTACTGAAGAGCCTGATCAAGAACTTTCGACATGGAGGTAAGCTCGTTGCCAAGCTGCTCCATCAGCCGTTGCTTTTCCTTTTTCTCTGTGGCAAGTTCCTCCGAGATATTCAATGCTGACAGAACTGCAAGCACCAGCGGAGCCTGATCGGGAAGCTGGGCGTGAAGATCCACCATCATTTTGTCCAGTCCGGCAGCCGCATCGGTCGTCAGACGTTCGTCGTCGACCTTCAGCGGATATTCCGAACCATATATCTTAACCCGGATACTTTTCTGTTCCATAAGAAACCGTGATGAACTCTTTGAAATTCTCGCAAACGATCGTGCTACTGATAACGTTGGGAAATCACCCCAGATGCGTGTCAATCCGCGCAATGAGCGCATCGATCTGGCGCTCCAGGGCTTCTCTCTCATCGGGCGAAAGATAGGAAATTCTTTCGCCAACATCAACAGCAAGTGACTGGGACAGTTTTTCCTCGAGTTCGGTGAGGTGCTGCTTCAGGACATCGGTTTCCGCGGAATGAATCGCCTGGTCGTCCTTGAGGATCGCGATCTGATCCCGAAGGTCGGCGTTTTCCGCCTTCAGGGTTTCGATCTTGTGCGCGGCCAGCTGGATTTTCTTCTGCAGATCGAAAAGCAGTTCTTCAAGAGCATGCATGGGAGGGCTTCCTTTGCGTGTTCCGCGTGGTGGGGATGATGGGATCAGGAACGAAGAACGGCCTGGTGGGCCTTTTCGAGTGCTTCCACCGCCTGGCCGACGGCGTGGGAGATCTCCGCCTCGGTGAGCGTCCGCTCTGTGGATTGAAACGTCAACGTCATCGCAACGCTCTTTCTCCCCTGCCCCACCTGTTCCCCGACGTAGACATCCACCACCTTCACGTCCTGCAGGTGATTCACCGCTGCATCCGTGATTGTGTGGATCAACCGGTCTGATGGAATGGTGACGTCGAGGATCATGGCAATATCGCGCTTGACGAGCGGGTATTTTCCGACAGCCTGATACGTCGCGGCCTGATTCATGGCCGCCCGGAACACTTCGAGCTGCAGGATGGCGACGAACACGGGTTCGTCGATGTCGAAGCGTGAGAGGATGGCCTTCGGCACCTGCTCAAGATAGCCAAATTCCCGACCATCGAAAAGCAGGTGCAATCGATCGGCCTCGGAGCGATCATCCAATTCCCAGGTCACGTGGTCCAGAATGCCCGTCCTGCCCAGCAGGGCGGACACTACTCCCTTGAGATCGTAGAAATCGAAGCGCCGCGCAGGAGCATACCATTCCCTCTCCTGTGCCATGCCGCTCATGGCGAAGCCCAGCTCGAGTGTCTCGAAGTAGCGTCCCTCCTCCTTCTCCGGCCGACGATGGTAGGACGATCCGATCTCGAAGATCCTGATCGTCTCACGGCCGTTTCGGAGGTTCCGGTCGATGGTCTCCAGAAGTCCCGGCACCAGGGACGAGCGCATCGCCGGCCGTTCCTTGCTGACAGGGTTCAGCACCGTCACCATGTGCTGCTCGTCGGCGGCGTACAGGGCTGCGTGCTCCCTCGGTACAAGGCTCGAGGAGATGATCTCGTCGCAGCCCAGCGCGAGGCAGTGGTGTCTGATGGCACTGACGTGGAGTTCCTCGTCCTCGAAGAAATCCGTCGGGTGGCCGCTGCGTTCGAGAGGGATGTTGTCGTAGCCATGGATGCGGGCAATCTCCTCAATCACATCGATCTCGCGCTCAATGTCGGAACGGCATGAAGGCGGCCTGCAGAGGATGCCGTCATCGACCAGCGCGGTCTCAAACTGGAGTCCATCGAGGATGGCACGCTGCCGCTCCAAGGGGATGGCGATGCCCAGCACATGCTCCACGCGACCGGTGCGGAGCACGATGGACGGGCGTGTGTATGGGCGGACATGTGCGTCCGTGAAGGCTGTAAGACATCCTCCCGCGATGGCGGTCAGAAGTGAGACTGCACGCTGCAGAGCCTGGACGGTGCCGTCCGGATCCGTTCCCCGCTCGAAACGGTAGCTGGATTCGGACATCAGCCCGAGGAGCTTGGAGGTGCGACGGACGGAGGAGGGATTGAAGAACGCGCTTTCCAGCAGCAGCGTGGTCGTGGTGTCACGGATCTCCGAGTTTCCCGCCCCCATCACACCAGCCACAGCCACCGGCTTTTCCGCGTCACAGATCATGAGCGCTCCGGTGGGAAGCAGGCGTTCCTGCCCGTCGAGCGTGGTCACCTTCTCCCCTTCCAACGCTTGTCGGACATGGATCCGGCCGCCTGCAAGCAGATCGAGGTCGAAGGCGTGCATTGGCTGCCCCAGTTCCATCATGACGTGGTTCGTGACGTCGACCACGTTGTTGATGGAGCGCACGCCCACCGACTCCAGTGCCCGCTTCAACCAGTCCGGTGACGGACCGATGGTGATGCCCTCCATGACCGCGGCGGAATAGCGCGGGCAGAGGTCCGGGACGTCGATGGTGACAGACACGGGGGGCAGATCGGCGGGAAAGTCGTCCGTGTCGGGGAGTGTCAGAGGCAGCCCGAGCACCGCGGCAAGATCGCGTGCGACACCAAGGTGAGACAGCGCATCGCCGCGGTTGGGGGTGATGCCGATCTGGACGATCTCGTCGCCCGCACCCAGCAGATCGTGCATATCGATGCCACACGTTGTGTCGGGGGGGAGCACCATGATGCCAGAATGGTCGGATGACACACCGAGTTCGGACTCGGAACAGATCATGCCCGCAGACTCGACCCCCCGGAGCGTGCGTCGATCGACCGTGATGCCGATCTTCGGAAGATGTGCGCCGACGCGGGCGAAGGCCACCTTCTGCCCGGCAGCCACATTCGGGGCGCCGCACACCACGGTCACCACCTCCACGCCATCGTGGACGCGACAGACCGAGAGTTTTTTCGCATCAGGGTGTTTTTCACAGGTGAGAACTTCCGCGCTGATGACGTTGGAATAGGCACCGCCGGTGCGTTCAATACTCTCGACCTCCAGACCCACGTTTGTCAGAGTGAGATCGAGATCGATGTCGTCGGGAAGCGGAATGATGGAACGAAGCCAGTTTTTCGAGATGATCATGTCAGTGGAATTGATGATTGACGCGGAGGTCGTTTTCGAAAAGGAGACGGATGTCGTCGATGCCGAGCCGGAGCATGACCGTACGCTCGATGCCCAGGCCGAAGGCGTAGCCCGAATACTTGTCGGGATCGAGGCCGACGGCCTGCAACACGTTGGGATCAACCATGCCGCAGCCGAGGATCTCGAGCCAGCCGGTCTGCTTGCACACGCGGCACCCGGCCCCACCGCAGAGGTAGCAGGTGATGTCCATCTCGGCCGAGGGTTCCGTGAACGGGAAGAAGCTGGGCCGGAAGCGGTACTTGAGTGACGAGCCATAGTACTGCCGGGCGAAGGAAACGAGTGTGGCCTTGAGATCGGCAAAGGTCACGTGAGAGTCGACGTACAACCCCTCCACCTGGTGGAACTGCACATGGCTCCTCGCGCTGATGACCTCGTTTCGGAACACCTTTCCCGGCATGATGGCGCGTATGGGTGGTTGCTGCCTGAGCATGAGGCGGATCTGAACGGGGGAGGTGTGCGTCCGCAGGAGATGCAGGGAATCGAGGAAGAAGGTATCCTGCATGTCGCGTGCCGGGTGGTCATGCGGAAAGTTCAGGGCTTCGAAGTTGTAGTAGTCCGTCTCGATCTCCGGCCCCATGGCCACGGAAAAGCCGAAGCGGGCGAAGATGGCCTTGATGTCCTCGATGGTGCGGCTGACGACGTGCTGGTGGCCGATCAGAGCCGTGCGACCGGGAAGTGTGAGGTCGATCGTGGAGCGCCGCCGTGCGGTGGATCCTTTCATGCGAGCCTGAGCATCGGTGATGGAGGCTTCGGCGCGTTTGCGCAGCTCGTTGAGGAGGCGACCGCATTCCGGCTTCTCGGTGGGCGGAAGATCCTTGAGGCCGTCGAACAGGACAGCGATGCGCCCCTTGCGTGAGAGGTATTTCAGACGGAAGGATTCCAATGCCGGCTCGTCGACAAGCGCCGGGAGGTCGGCATCGAGTTCCTGTTGCAGCGAGAGAATGTCGTCTTTCAAAGCGTGAACCGTGTGTGGTGAATAAAAAAGGCAATGCTTGTCGGGGCGACCAACAAACATTGCCACGGGGAGTACGGAATGCTATCGGGTCGCGAACTTCACGACTTCGGTAAAGGCCTGGGCGTCGTTCACCGCGAGATCCGCGAGGATCTTCCTGCTCAGGTCGATGCCATTCTTCTTGAGCCCGTTGATGAGCACGGAATAGGACACGCCATTGAGTCTGGCGGCCGCATTGATGCGGGTGATCCAGAGCTGGCGGAACGTCCGCTTTTTCGCGCGGCGGTCACGGTAGGCGTACTGGAGGGATTTGTCGACCTTGTGTTTCGCAACGGTGTATACCTTGCTTCCCGCACCGAAGAAACCCTTTGCACGGGCGAGAATTTTCTTGCGCCTGCGGTGCGCTGCAACTTTGTTCTTTGAACGTGGCATTGTGTCTTCCTGGTATTAATTATGCAAGTAATTTCTTGATTCGCTTTTCGTCGACCGCGGCGATCAGTGTGGCCTGGCGCAGTTTGCGTTTGCGCTTGGTGGTCTTGGATGTGAGGATGTGGCTGCGGAAGGCCTTTTCGCGACGGATCCTTCCAGACGCGGTCAATTTGAAGCGCTTCTTTGCAGCGGATTTGGATTTCATTTTGGGCATGTGAACCTCGGGACTATGTCAAGAATTTGTGATTTCCGTGGAAGATTCCAGTTGTTCAGGCTTCTTGGGATTATGGATGAGCTTCAGCTTCTTCTTGTCGGGGGCGAACATTCCGATCATCGCGCGACCTTCGAAGGCAGGTTCCTTTTCGAGAACCGCCAGATCGTTCAGGTTTTCCTTCAGTTTCTCGAACAGGGCAACGCCGAACTCCTGATGGGCCATCTGACGCCCCTTGAACACGATGGAGGCCTTGACCTTGTTTCCATCCAGGAGAAACTGCCGTGCATGCCGCACCTTGAAATCGAAGTCGTGGGTGTCGATGTTCGGATGGAAGCGGACTTCCTTGATCAGGATGACCTGCTGATTCTTCTTCTGGAGTTTTTCCTTCTTCTGCAACTCATAGCGGAATTTTCCAAAATCCATGATCTTGCAGACAGGCGGCTGGGCCTGGGGCGCGATCTCGACGAGGTCGAGCTGCAGCTCCTGCGCCATCTGCAATGCGCGTGTCGGGGACACGATTCCGATCTGTGCGCCATCAGCGCCGATCAAGCGTATCTCCCGGGCGAGGATCTCTTCGTTGATCCGTGTTCTGGGTTGGTGGGGTGAAGTGGCCGTGCTGCCTCCGGGGGTTGTCAGAGTCTGTTGATTATCTGGTCACGTGTCGACGTGATGAACGCGTCGACACCGATGGCGCCCTGATCTCCCGTCTTGTGTTGCCGGACAGAGACCTGGTCCGCATTTTGCTCCTTCTCGCCCACCACGAGCATGTAGGGCACCTTGTGCAGTTCCCAATCGCGGATCTTGTAACCGACCTTCTCATTCCGCGTATCGAGTTCCGCACGGATTCCGGCGTCACGCAACCGCTCATGGACCTTGCGGGAGTAGTCCATGAACGCATCGCTGATCGGAATGACCACCGCCTGCACCGGGGAAAGCCAGAGGGGAAAGGCGCCGGCGAAGTGTTCGATGAGGACGCCAATGAAGCGTTCGAACGAACCCATGATGGCACGGTGGATCATGACGGGACGCTGGCGCTCGTTGTGCTCGTCGATGTATTCGAGATCGAAGCGCTCAGGCATCTGGAAGTCCAACTGGATGGTGGCCAGCTGCCACGACCGCTGAAGGGCATCCTTGATGCTGATATCGATTTTCGGGCCGTAAAACGCTCCATCCCCTTCATTGATCGTGTAGGCGATGTCGTTCGCCTTCAGGGCGAATTCCAGCGAGCTCTCAGCCTGCTGCCAGAGTTCGATGGATCCCATGGCCTTTTCCGGCCGGGTGGAGAGACAGAACGTGGGCTCGAAATGGAAAATCCTGTACAGCTTGCGCACCAAACCGAGCAGATTGGTGATCTCCTCCTGGATCTGGTCGGGGCGGACATAAAGATGGGCGTCATCCATATGGAACTGGCGGACGCGGAACATGCCGTTGAGCACACCCGACAGTTCGTTGCGATGATTGCGGCCGATTTCGGAGTAGCGAAGCGGCAGATCCCGATACGAGCGCACCTTGGCCCGGTAGATGTAGGTGCTTTCCGGGCAGTTCATCGGCTTGAGGCTGAAGGTCTCCTCCTCCACTTCGAGAAGGAACATGTTCTCCTGATAGAATTCCCAGTGACCCGACTGTTCCCAGAGATCCTTCTTGACCATGATCGGCGTGAGGATTTCATCGTAGCCGGCGCCCTCAAGAACCTCACGGATGAGCTTCTCGAGTTCCTTGAAGATGATCATTCCACGGGGATGCCAGAACGGGGCTCCCGGAGCGATGTCGTGAAAACTGAAGAGCTCGAGTTCGCGGCCGAGGCGGCGGTGATCACGCTTCTTCGCCTCCTCCATGCGCTCGATGTACTCGTCGAGATCCTTCCGCTTCGGAAAGGAGATGCCATAGATTCGCTGGAGCTGTTTGTTCTTCGCATCACCCTTCCAGTAGGACCCGGAGACGCTGAGCAGCTTGACATGTTTGATCCGCCCTGCGGATGGAAGATGCGGGCCCCGACAGAGATCGGTGAAATTGCCCTCGGCGTAGGTGGAGATGGTCTCTGTTGTCGCGTCCAGACCGGAAATGATCTCCTGCTTGTAGGGATCCCCCTTCTGGATGAAGTATGCCAGTGCGTCCTCCTTCGTCAGCTCACACCGCACAAAGGGCTTGTCCTCCTTCACGAGTTCCATCATCCGTGCTTCGATTGTCACAAGATCGTCGGGGGTGAGGACACGATGGATGTCGATGTCGTAGTAGAACCCGGCCTCGATCGCAGGACCGACACCAAATTTCGCCTCGGGAAAGATGTCCTGCACAGCGTGGGCCATGAGGTGGCTCGTGCTGTGCCAGTACACTTCCCTTCCCTCGGGTGAATCGAACGTGAGGATGGAGATGCGCGCATCGCTCACGATGGGGGCATGGAGATCCTGCACCGTCCCGTTCACCACGATTGCCAGGGCGTCATCGGCGAGGCGCCTGCTGATGGCGGTGGCCACGGCCAGACCGGTGGTCCCACGCGGAAATTCGCGGGTGGAGTCGTCGGGCAGTGTCAGGGTGATGTTGTGTGGGTCCATGGTGTTTTTTCCTTCTTAAACGAATAAAATCGGAGAGGCTCCGATTTTATCTCTCATGAAGAGTGGGTTCTACAGGAGTCGAACCTGTGACCTCTACCATGTCAAGGTAGCGCTCTAACCAACTGAGCTAAGAACCCAGCATAGCTTCGTAAACTTATGGAACTTTCATGTGCAAAGCAAGCTCTCCCGTATCTTTCCGGCGAAAAATTTCAGAAGTTCCGTGAGGTCATCCGAGAAAAGCGAATGATGTTGCGCATTTCCTCCATCGCGGCGGGGATGCCGATGAAGATGGCACGTGCAAGGAAGGAATGCCCGATGCTCACCTCCTCGATCTCTTCGATGGTGCAGATCGGTGCGAGATTCAGGTGATCAAGCCCGTGCCCGGCATGGACACCGAGCCCGAGCGCCCGGGCGTGCACGGCGGCGGTGCGCAGGATCTCGAAGTGCTTCATCTGCTCCTCCCTGCTCCGTGCCTCCGCATATTCCCCGGTGTGAAGTTCGATCAGGTCGGCTCCCGAACGGGCAGCCGCCTCGATTTGCGCCTCGAAGGGATCGACGAAGAGACTGACCTCGATCTCGTTGTCATGCAGCATGGCGACGACGTCGGTCACGCGCTCAATCTGCCCCTCCACATCGAGGCCTGCTTCGGTCGTCAGTTCCTGGCGTTTCTCGGGGACGATGGTTGCCAGCTCGGGCAGTGTTTCGATGCATATCCCGATGATCTCATCATTCATCGCCATTTCGAGGTCGAGCTTCGTCTTCACGGTGTCACGGAGAAGGCGCAGATCCCGGTCGTTGATGTGCCTGCGATCCTCGCGGAGATGGCAGACAATGCCGTCGGCTCCGTGGAGCTCACAGAGCTGCGCCGCGGTCACGGGATCCGGTTCGATGCCGCCCCGCGCTTCCCGCAGTGTGGCGACATGGTCGATGTTGATGCAGAGTCTCATGGTGCGTTGTTGTGGTGGTGAGGAAAACGGTGAAACATGCGGATCAGAAGAGCAGTGCGGTGATGCCGTACCGGTCACGGAGGACGCAGGCGATGTCGATGCTGAACATGACCAGCCAGTGTGTGAGAACGCAATACCAGAACGAGCGCGTCCGCAGGGCGAGCGATCCCAGGGCGAGGCCTGCAACGACAGCTCCAAACGTCTCGACGAAGGGCTTGCCATTGTGCATGAGGGCGAACGGAATCATCTGCATGAGATTGGCGGTTGCCGGACCCACGTGGTCCTTCAGTCCGAACAGCATGTACCCACGCCAGATGAATTCCCAGCCCGTGAAGTAGAGTAGGAAGAGCGCCTCGTAGGCCATGAAGGTGCTCCAGCTCTCACGGGCGGAATACGAGTGCGGATAGAACTCCTGGAACTGCCCCGTACCCGAGACGATCCACACGATGGGAAGCATCACGAGCACGAACAGTGCTGTGACGCGCAGGCCGAGCCGCACATCGCCAAAGCCGAGACCGAACTCCGTCAGCGGGCGCCTGTGCACAAGGCGGATCAGGGCAAGGGGGACGAGAAAGAGCAGCACAAACTCGGCACTGAACCACCAGGCGAACTCCGGCAGGTCCGAGCCACTGCCACCGGTGGCCAGGGCTTCGCGGAAGAACCTTCTGCTTCCGAAGTAGTAGGACAGGATGTTGAGAACAACGGCTGCGAGCATCACGATGGTGACAGCACCAGGCGTGCTGCGGAAATCCTGGCGCGTTGCATGCAGCAGCCCGCGAATCCCGGTGCGCCGCGATGCTGCCTCTGGTCCGACCGCATGTGTCGACGTGGTGCCGTGCCGCCTGCTCATGTCGTCCGTCTCGCTCCTGTCATCCGATGGTGTGCGATCAAAGGAGAAGGTTCACGCCGATGCGGTGGAGATCGCCCACTTCGCCCCACGAACTGAAGCCATAGTCGATCGTGTATTTCTTCAGGTTGATGCCGAAACCGAGATTGAAGCCGGCCAGCCCCGCCGACGAGCCGACCTTCATCTCCTTGCGCGTTTCATTGTTGAATCCCACACGCCCGCGGAAATACTGGCTGAAGGTGATCTCCGCGCCGAGGGAGAAGGAGGACAGGTGGTCGATGAGATTGTCGCGTGCTTCCGTCAGTTTGTGGAAGGCGAGGTAGAGAGTGAGCGGCAGATGGGCGAGTTTCTTGGAGACACCCAGCTTGACATCAAGCGGCATGTCGTCCTTCTCCGCGCCAAAGGCGCTGAGCTGCGTGCCTGCGTTGAGCACGCTCAAGGCCAGCGAGAGGTTCTCCTGCGGGATGAGCCAGACAACGCCCGCATCAAGCGCAATGCCGGTGGCCGAGTACTCATCGATGGTGGAATACAGGAACTTGAGGGAGGCACCATACTGGAGATTTTCCCAGGAGTTGCCATACCCGGCGATGATGGCCAGATCGCCCGCGCCGAAGGTGCCGTTGCGATTGCCGAGGTTGTCCGTACGGTCCATCGACCCCCAGTTCATGTACATGATGCCGGCGGCGAAGGTTCCGACGCTGTCCACCTGGCGGCTGAAGGCCACATAGCCCGCGTTGACATCGAGGATGTGTTTGAAAAACCCGGCGGAGCCCTGCATTCCGGTGACGCTTGCCATCGCACCGGGGTTGATGAACAGCATCGTCGGGTCGTTGGATCCGGCGACGGTGGAATTCCCGAGGGCTGCCGTGCGTGCGCCCACCGGCAGGCGGATGTAGTCGAATGCCGGCACATCCTGGGCCAGGGCGGTTGCCCCGGCAATCAGTGTGAGGAGCAGGCATCGGATGAAGGAGTATCGAATCATTGCAATCCTGTGTTCGTGGTGAAGGTCCGCAGGTCGGCGACGCAATCTAACATCTGTCCATGAAAATGTGCAGCCCAAAATCCGCCCTCCGTCCGGATCAGTGACGCCATGCTTGATCGGGAGGTGTCGTGGGATCAGGATGCAAGCCGGTCACGCACATCCTCCATCTCCCGGACCAGCCGGGCGATGATGTCCGCAACGGGTTCGATGGCCTTCACGAGACCGGAGGACTGCCCCGCCTCGAACTGCCCGTCCTCCATCGATCCATTGAACATCCCCTGCATCTCGCGTTTGTGACCAAGGAGCTCGAGGAGGCGCTCACGACCTGCGCCTGCACCTTCCGCCTCGGCAAGCATGGCGGCGAAGGGCGTCCGGAGCAGCCGCACGGGGGCGATACCCCGGAGCGTGAGCAGCGTGGCGTCGTCGTCGGCAGCGATGATCAGGTCCTTGAATGCCTGATGCGCGGAGGATTCCTGCGCGGCGGCGAAGAGCGTGCCGATCTGCACGCCCTCTGCACCCAGCGCAAGTGCGGCCATCACTCCCCTGCCATCGGCGATGCCACCGGCGGCGATCACGGGGATCGTCACGGCATCCACCACCTGGGGGACAAGGCACAGCGTGGTGATCTCGTCCATGCCGTTGTGCCCGCCTGCCTCAAAGCCCTCCGCCACGACGGCGTCACATCCGGCCGCCTCCGACTTGCGTGCCTGCCGGACGTTGGACACGACGTGCACCACCGTGCAGCCGTGCTCCTTGAGGCGCGGCGTCCATGTGGCGGGGCTGCCTGCGGACGTGATGATGATCCGCATCCCCTCCTCGAGGCAGACGGTGATGAGGTCCTCCGCATCGCGGCGCAGCAGCGGCAGGTTGACGCCGAACGCCCGCTGCGTGGCTGCACGCGTGGCGCGGATGTGATCCCGCAGCAGCTCCGGCTTCATCGAGCCGGCCCCGATCACCCCAAGCACTCCGGCGTTGGAGCAGGCGGAGGCGAGGCGGTGACCGGAAACCCAGACCATCCCTGCCTGGACGATGGGCAGGTCGATCCCGAACAGTTCTGTGATGCGCGTGCCGGGGCGGCTCATGTCAGAAGTATTCGAACTGGAGAAGGACGATGCCCTTGAGCTTCTCCTGCACCAGGTCGCCCGAGCGCCAGTGGATGAACTGCATGATCTTGTTGTTGACCACCGCCCGCGATGTCTGCATGGCGATGCCTGCGTCCATGAAGTAATCGAAGGAGTTGACACCAAAGGTGTTCATCGTCGGAATGGAGACGGGCCCGGTGCCGCTCTGACCATTGTGATCGTAATCCGACAGACACAGGAAGCGGGTGTTGCCACCCGTCGTCCCTGCACCCGTCGGTGCATTGCCCGCGGTGAGGATGTCGATGTCGTCCATCGTCGCCTCGTCGCGGCCCTTCACGAGCGCCTGGTTCTGCGTGTGGACGATGGCGACGGCAGTGCCGGGATCCACCTGGAGGCCGCTGCGGAAGGCCTGCAACCAGGGGCTGCCACCGGTGATCGGGATCATGCGCAGTCGCTCGTAGGGTGAGTTGGCGCGCCACGGCTGGCGGTGGATGTGCATGTCGTAGTGGTTCGGTGCGCTGATCCAGATCTCGAGGTCGTAGTTCGCGAGAAGATCACTCACCGCGAAATCCCCGTTGGCATCCGACGTGAACGTGCGGGCCGGCACCTGGCGCTCCGCCGTGCCGCGCAGCAGCCAGATGTAGCGGATATTCGCATCCGGGACAGGCGTGTTGTCGAAGAAATCCACCACCTTGAACTTCATCTCGTAGGTCACACCGACACGGTAGTTCGGGAACACGCGACTCTTGGGGGACGCACCGGAGAAGAATGCGAAGATCTCCGCGAAGGGTGCATACTGGGAGATGAGCTGATGATGGTCCAGACCGGCAAGCTGCTTGTTTGTGGCGCCTGTCATGGTGCCGGCGCCGGCATTCCCCCCTTGAACGGCATCGGCTCCATCGCTGCGCAGCGTGAGGAACTTCAGCGGCTTGGGGGTGAGCGTCCCATCAAGCGTGAGCCCGGCATCGATCACGCCGCCACAGAAGGCCACATGGGCCACCTTCCCCACGCCGTCGAGCTTCGTGATGTAGTGCTGGACCACCTTCGCCGCGACACCGTGTGCCACGATGTCAACGCGATCGGCGCCCGTGTTCGCGATCACTCCCTCCACCTGGGTCTTGAGTGTCGCGGCAAGCGAGGGGATGTCCGGAGTGAGTGTCGTCATGCCACCGACGAAGTCGAAGGCGTGCAACTCCGAGCTTTTATAGCCGTTCAGGATGAACCACTGGTAGAGCACCACCCAGGAATCGGCCGCCTCGAGAGCGCCATGGACGAAGACCACGGGGCGGATCTTGTCGAGCACGCGTCCCGTCGTGTCGACGGGATCGTCGGGCGGTGTCACCGGTGTGGAATCGTCCTTCGAGCACCCGGGAGCGAGGAGGATGAGGGCGACGAACAGCGCCGGAAGCAGGCGCCGGAAGGAATGAAGCGTTGTCATTGCGGTTCTCCTGTGAGAGGTGGTGAGGGGCAGTGTTCCTGGATGATGACGACTGCTGCGGCGTAGGCGTGGGTATGGGAGATGCTGATGTGAATGTCGTGCGGTCCGAAGGCGTCGAGCATGTCGCCGTGGAGACGGATGCCCGGTTTGCCCTGGTCGTCGTTCCAGACCTCGCACTGAGTCCAATGGAAGGTGCCGCGCCAGCCGGTGCCGATGGCCTTCGAGAAGGCCTCCTTGGCGGCAAAGCGTGCAGTGAAATGTTCCGCCGGCCGCGCCTTGTCCATGCAGTAGCGGATCTCGCCCTCAGTGAAGAGCCTGCGGAGAAAGGCGTCGCTCCAGCGGGAGGTGGCCTCCTCGATGCGCGAGGTCTCCTCGATGTCGATGCCCATGCCCAGGATGCGGCTCATGGCGCGTCGTTCCTGTTGCGTGTGACGAAGGGGATGAGTTCTGCGATGTCGGCCAGATCGATGTCGGCGCGGGATTCCTTCGTGGCGAAGGTGTCGCCATAGCGTGCAAAGGCGGTGAGCATGCCCACCTGGGCAGCGCCATAAATGTCACGCTCCTCCCAGTCCCCCACCATGACGGCTTCGGAGGGTTCCACCTGGAGCTTCGACAGCACGGTGAGGAAGGGGGCCGGAGCCGGCTTGCGCTCGCCGGTGTCGTCGAAGGTCACCACGGCGTCGAAGATGTGATGGAGATTCAGGTAGCACAGACGCAGCCAGGCCTCGAGCGGTGGAGCATCGGACACGACGCCGAGCTTGAGCCCCTGGCGCGCGAGGGAGAACAGGGTGATGTGCACGTGCGGATACGGGATGAGCATTGCCTCGCGCGCACGCCGGTAGGCGATGACGCCAGCGGCGAGGATCTTGTAATCGACGCGTCCGAGGAGCTTCTGCAGCAGCGCATCGAAGACGCGCTGGTACTCGATGCCCATCTCGTTGTAGATCTCGTTGATGCTGTCGCGCACCTGGGTGAAGGAGCGTTGCAGCCCCGCGTCGATCATGGCGCGTATCGCCGCGTCCACGGCGTTGTGCTTCATGGCCATGAAATCCACCAGCGTGTTGTCGAGGTCGAAGACGACGGCCTTGATCATGAACCTCCTCCTGTGCCGGATGTGATGCGGAGGCCATCATGAGCGAATGCCATGCCGTCCGGGAGCAGGACGGAGTCACGCTCATGATGGATGTTGTGGGCGATGTGGGTGAACAGCGTGCGACGTGCACCGATGCGGGAGGCCATCTCCACCGCCTCCTCCAGCGAGAAATGGGTGGGATGCGGCCGCAGCCGCAGCGCGTCGAGCACGAGCACGTCGAGATTTCCGAGCTGTGCGAGTGCGGGTTCGGGGATGGCGTTGGTATCGGTCACATACGCGACGTCGCCGATGCGGAAACCGAGGACGGGCAGCACGCCATGCATCACCTCCACCGGGATGACGTGGACACCATGCGCGTGGAACGGGACGCCGGCCGTGATGCCGTGCGTGGTCACCGAGGGGACGCCGCCCCCCTCCTGCTCCACAGCACCGAAGGCGTAGCGGAATGTGGTGCGCAGTTCCGTGATCGTCCGGGTGGTGGCGTACAATGGCAATGCCTCGCGCTGCAGGAAGTTGTAGGCCCGCAGATCATCGAAACCGCCAATGTGATCAAAGTGATGGTGGGTCATGAGGATGGAATCGATCCTGGTGACGGCGTGTCGCAGCATCTGCTGACGGAAATCCGGGGACACATCGATGAGCAGGTTCCTGCCCTGCGTCTGGACAAGGATGGACGGGCGGGTGCGCTGATTGCGCGGATCCGTGGAGGTGCAGGAGTCGCAGGAACATCCGATGGCCGGTATCCCCTGGGAGGTGCCGGTGCCGAGGAACAGGATGTCGATGTGCTCCATCATGCCTTCCGGGTGGTCTCCGTCTCGATCACCTTGCGGACGGCGGGTTTGATGAACACGCTGTCGAGGCCGATTTCATGGAGGGCGGTGGCGAGGAGATGGATCTTCCGCTCCGAGGGCAGCCGCTTGTTGATCAACAGCATGCGTTCATCCTTGAGCACACAGGCCCCGCCCTGGAAGTCGCCATTCTCGATGCGGAGGCGGTACCCGAGCTGATCGCACAGCTCCTTCAACTCTTCGAGTATCTGATCCCGCGTCACTCCGTCACTCCCTCCACCGCTGCAGGAGCATCGCTGATGCGTGGTGCCCGCTTGAGCGGCTGCCAGATGATGGCGATGATGGCGGCATAGTAGCAGAGCAGCGCGATCACTGGAACCCCGCTCAGCGCACCGATGCGGTGCGACAGCGTCTCGCGCATCACCACGCTCATCTTCGGGTAGGCCAGCAGGCCATCCTGGATGAGGGCGTCCTTCGTGGATTCCCAGAGAAGGACGAACTTTATGTCGAGCCACCCGGTG
>CAYUYM010000034.1:0-9531 GCA_964449305.1 uncultured Chromatiales bacterium
GATGTTCCGCACAAGCACCTCGATCTCCGCAACGCGGCCCTGGTCCACGGACTCCTCGCGGAGCGCCACCGACCGGCTGTTGATGCCGAACTCGGCGAACTCCGAGAGGTGCATCACCTGAAGCGATCCCAGCGCCGGGCTGCCGTTGCCGAGGCTGTCGGAGAACCGCGCTACGAGACGCAGCAGCGGATGCCGTGCGGGATCGATGCCCTGCACATCCAGCGGCACGCCAGGCGACACCGGTCCCGGACTCCAGACAACGGAGTCGGACGCCGCATCGATGAGCTGGAGGGCGAGTGCCGAACCCGCACCTCCGGGGACGCCGTCCCAGCGCACCTGGCGCCACTCTCCCGCCGGGCCGATGACGGTGGTTCGCAGCAGTCCCCTGTCCGCATTCACCGTGAGTGTGTCCTTGAAGAACGCCGGCCCGTAGCGGCGGTGCATCTCGCGCGCATGCAGGGGATCACCCTTCCTGGCGAAAAGGGCGTAGGAATCGCGGAAGCCGATGCTGTCGGCGGACTGCGCACCGAAGAGCTTCAGCGCATCCTTCAGCTCGGGCGTGATGTTCGTGCCGCCGATGGTGAATTCCGGTGTCCCGTTCGCATCATCGCGAATGGCGATGGCAACCCAGTCCTCGTCTGGCAGCGAGCGGAGGAGCGCCGCCATCGCCGCAGCGTGGTCGCGAAACGCGTAGGTGTCGAACACGGTCGTGTCACGCACGGTGCCGCGGCGCCCGTCGATGACAGCCACGTTGAAGCCCCGCCGATTCGGTGCCACGTTCCGACCGTCCACCCAGATCTCCGCAAAATCCTGGATCTCGATCTGGTTGTTGCCGGCCGAGACCACCTCCATCACCGCGGGGCGCACACCGAGTCGCACGGTGTCATCGGCGCCGGCCGCCAGGGCGTCCATCACTCCGCTCATGAACTGCGCCTGCCTGTGCTGGCGCCACACATCGCCGTCCACCGTCCCGGCGTCCAGCGTCAGTGAGCGTGTCGGCGACCACTCCTCCGCCCCGGCGCTGGAGACGGCGCGCGCACGCCAGTACCAGACGGAGCCGGCACCAGGCTCGGGCACCCAGTCGTGCGACGTGTACGTCGTCTGCATGGGCAGCTCCACATCACGCACCACACCGGTGAAGTCCTGCGTCGTCGACATTTGGAAACGCACCACCGGCTGCGCCGCATCGGGGGGCGCCACGGCGGGGTTGGCGACGCTGAACCGGATCGCGGCGCCTGCCGCGGAATGCACGGCATTGTCCAGCGGGAACACCGGCACCACACCGCGCGGCAGCACCACGCGGTCCACCCAGGCCGTGTTGTCCGCCGTCGTCCCCTCGGAGATTCGCCTGTCGGGATCGATGGTCACGGTGAATCGGACCTGCCCGGTGATGCGCGCAAGCGACACCGACCACGGGAGATCCACCGCGGGACCGAAGGCCTCGATCCGTCGCTGCTGCTGTGCGAGGACCACCGTGCCCTGCGTCATCCGGAGCACGACATCGATGGAATCGGCGAGGCAGAGTCCGTGGTTGTGCAGACGCGTGGTGATCACCGTCGGCGTGCTTTCCGACAGGATGGCCGGGGAGCTTGTGATGTCGCCCGCCTCCACGGCAAGTTCGGGCTTCGATGCGAGCGCGATGTGCGTCGCCGGGTCGCCAAGCACGATGTACTGGTTGACGGTGTTGATCGCGAACTGGCTGGACAGACCGCCCGCATCAAGCATGGCCTGTTTGGCGAACAACGACATGTCCCCATACCGTCGCACATTCCGTTCGAACAGTGCGCGGAAACACCCGTCGCTCAACGCCTCGTCGTAACTCACGACACCGAGGCCCGAGGTGCCGTAGGACGCGATGGAGCCGTTGCCCGCGGCCATCACGAATTTCTCGTTGAGGCCTGTCTCATAGGGCTCTGCAAAATGCGCGGTGTTGCAGGACCAGGTCACGAAGAAGGGCAGCCTGCCGCCCGTCGCGAAGATGTCCGGCCGTTCCACTCCCATGTCGATGATGCGCGTGCCGCCATGCCCGACGAAGTTGAACCACAACACGCCGTTGTTCATCTCGGAGATGAGCGTGTCGAGGTCGTCGTAGCTCACGATGTCGAGTCGGCGCTTGAGAATCATCCGCGGTTCGGTACATGCCGGGGCAATCCACTTCCGGATGGTGGCATCGATGTGCGGGCGGAACAGCGTGTCGCGCTCGTAGGTGCTCTTCCCACCGATGGCAAAGAGGAGGCGGCGGTTCCAGGCCTGCGGAAGTGCGGTCTCGTACGCGATCACCTTGTCCACCACCTGGTCTGCCTCGGCGGAGGTCTGTGCCGGGATGCGGCCGATGCTCATGATGGGGCGATACGGGGCGAGCGTGTCGAAGGCGACAAAGGCGTTGTCGTTCGCGGGATTGCCCGTGGTGGGCACATGGTCCACATTCACGGCGTTGGGGAGGTGGTATTTCGGATCCCAGCTCGCATCCCCGAGCATGAGCACGTAGCGGGGCGCGGGGGCGGGCCAGGTGTCGTGGGCCGTGCGCAGGAACGCCGTGATGGCGCCGGGATGCTTGTGCCCGAATCGGTGGGCGTTGTAGATGTCGCCCACATCCACGATCACGGTGCGGAAGGTGTCGATGGCTGCACGATGCGCCGCAAGCCTCGCTGCCGCCTGCCGGAACGGTGGGGCGGTCACAATGATGTAGTCCGCACCGGTCGGTGCGTGATCGATGTCGGGAATCGTTGTGAGCGCAAGCGCCGTGGGTGTGAGCCTTCCGCGGGCATCGCAGGCGATGATCGATGCGTCGGCATCGATCGCGCAATCCACACGCAGGGAATCGCCGGCAGGCTCCACACGCGCACCCCGCACAATGGTGCCCCGTGTCAGGTTCAGAATCGTGACGGAGTCGCGGAAGCCTGTCATCATTGCTCGGACGCGCTGCGGGGCGATCACCGTGTCCCCCATCGCCTCCCGGTCATGGAACACCACACCGGCCCGCGCCGCAAGCGGCACGGTGTGGCGCAGATCGATCCAGTCCACATACACCCGCTCTATCGAGCAGTTCGGCTGCGTGGGCGGGCAGGCCACCGCCCCCAGCGCGCGGATCACCAGTCGGTTCGCGCCTGTGTGCAGCACGCCCTCCGGCGTCCGGACACTGCGCGTCACGATCTCCCGGCCGTCCACGAACACCGAGTCGATTCGGACACCGTTGAGCGTGAGGGCGACGAGCGACATGTCGCGGCTCGATCCCTTGAGCCGGAGGGTGACGAGCGTGGATGTCCCCGCGAGCGCATCGATGGAGAAGGGGATGACAAGGCTGTCGGTTTTCCTCACCCCCAGGCTGTCGTAGCGCCGGAGATACGACCAGATCCAGGTCTCCCCCGCCACCTTCTCCGAGATGGCGGATTCATAGTCGTTGTCGCCGGCGTGGTAGAGGTGATCCTCCTCCAGATGCAGACGCTCCATGGTCTCCGTCATCGGCTGCCCGCCGGCGGGTGTGCCGTCCTCCACACCGAATCGCAGACCGCCCTGCCCGCCCCAGAGCAGCCATGCGGTGTTGTCGTCGGACCATTCATCGAACCACTCCCCATCCCCGCCCGGCCTGCGACGGAGGAAGAACTCCACGGCATCACCCTCGTCCAGACGGCCGTCCTCCTCGCCTCGCACAAGAACCGGCTGCTCCACCCCGTCCACCAGCAGACGCAGGCTCCGCGGGTCGAGCCCCTGCACCGGCACGCCCGCTGCGGCCATGTCGGCACGCGTGATGCGGTGGATGCCCGTGGCGCGTGTCGTGATCTTCAGCATGGGCTCGCCGGGCGTGTACCATGGCATGCCGGACACACGCGGTCCCGCCTCATGCCATGCTGCCGCATCCACGGCATTAACGATGTCCCCGTCGATCGCCCTGCCCGTCCCGGGCGCATCGATCACACCCGTCAGGCGGACGTCCACCACGGCGCTGCGCACCCATGTCAGTGTCGACGCCGGTGCGTCGTACCATGCCGGTGTGATGGTGATGGTTGCCGTGCGCAGCCCATCCCGCCGGCCGAAGGTCGGGGCCGAGAGGGCGGCCGGCCGCACGGGAGCGGATGCCTGACGTGCTGACAACGGCACTCCGGCACTGTGCCACGGGTGCAGGGTGATGTGTCGCGCGGCCTCCTCACCCACCGTGATGGAGGCTGAGAGTGACGCCCCCGCCGGGAGCCCGAAGGTGAGGCTGCGGATCGGAAGCTGCGGCTGCCCGTCGCGATGCTGGATGAAGTGCCCGGGCATCGTGACGCGGCTGTACGATGCGTCGTCATCTGCCGGCCCGATGGAGGGTGGATCGTTGCGGAGCGTGATGCGCCAGTGGTCCACCGCCAGGCGTTCCACACGCATCTCCTGTGCCCGGGCCTGGGCCAGGACGAGGCCGAGCGTCATGGCGGCAAGAAGGAAACCTGCGCGCGTCATGCGGCCACCTCCTGGAGCAGGTGCAGGTAACGGTCGGCCAGCAGCTCGAAGTCGAAATGTGCCCGCACATGCGCCGCCCCGGCGTGCCCATGCGCGGCGCGCAACGCCGGATCTGCATGGTAGGCACGGATCGCGTCGGCGAGACGTTCCGCGTCGCCTGGGGGGATGGCGGTCCCGGCGCCCGCCTCGTCCATGATGCGCCGCGCCTCGCCATCGACGCCCAGCACCAGTGGCCGGCCCGCTGCCATCACCTCGAACATCTTCGACGGAATCACCGTGCGGAAGAGTGGCGTGTCACGCAGCAGCACCACCCCCACATCGCTTTCCAGCCACATCCGTGCGATCGTCTGCCGCGGATGCCGGCCGACGTAGGTCACGTTCGGCATGCCGGCGATCAGGGCCGCGAGGCGCTGCCGTTCGGCTCCGTCACCCGCGATCACGATGTGCACATCGGGAAGATCGGCGAGGCTCCGGGCCGCATCGAGCAGGATCTCGAGCCCGTGCGCCATGCCGATGGTGCCCGCGTACATCACGATGCACTTTCCGGCGAGCGCTCCGGTGAACTCCTGCCGCGCTGTGGCGGGGACGTCGAACATGCTGGAATCGATCCCGTTGGTCACCACCGCGAGGTGCGCGGCATCCACGCCGCAGTCGATGATGTGGTCCCGGAATGCGCGGCTCACCACCACGATGCGATCCGCGGCGTGATACATCCGCCGCTCGATCCACTGAAGGGCGTGGTATGCGCGTCGGTTCATGGACAGCCCCACCGCTTCGATGCTGTCGGGCCAGAGATCACGCACCTCCAGCACGAACGGGGCATCGATCATCCGCGACACCACCCCGCCCGCAAAGCCCGCCAGAAGCTGTGGTGATGAGGCGATGCACACATCCACCCGCTCCAGGGCGTTTGCAACGAGGATGGCGGAAAGCCCGAAGGTGACGAAATTGACCGATCGCTTGAGGGAACCGGCATTCGGCGTCACATACACCCAGCTCCGATACACGTTGATGCCGTCGATGATCTCATGCACGAAGGCCCGCCCCTCGTAGCCGGGATACACGCGTCCCGCAGGATAGTTGGGGATGCCGGCGATCACGGAGACGCGATGGCCCGCACGCACCCAGCGACGGCTCATCTCGTGGCAGCGCGCCGGGAGGGCGCCCATCTCCGGAGGAAAAAACTGGCTTATGTAGAGGATGTGCACGGGCGGAACACCGGCTGGAGTGAGACAGCATGCGGGCCGGCGGAAATCTGCATCATTCCATCCGGCGAATCAAGGCGGATCACCGGCATCTCCCCGGCGAGCCGGATGATGGTGACGAGTACTCCGGGAGCTGTGTGCGTGGAGCTGTGGCGGATGCTTTTTCGCCGCTGCATGAACCCGAAGCCCGGGTAGTACTCCGTGTCAGGCACGTCGATGGCGCTTCCCTCCGGCGGGACGATGATCCACGTGTCATCACCATCCGCGCATTCCACTCGACCATCCATCAGCGTCGCGACGATGCGGGGGTGAAGATGGAGATGCCCCGTGATGCGATGCTCCCCGCGTCCGTGGATCCAGTCGACGATGACGACGAGGCTGTCTTCCAGCACCGCGATGCAGCGCTCGTGGATCACGCCCGGACGGGGACGCGCGTAGCCGTCGTGTGCGCCGCGCAGCAGTGTCCATGCACCCTCGTGCCCGATGCCTCCGCCCAACGTCCGTGCCCGGCGGCCGACACGGAAACTCCCCCACACCTCGGACTGCTCCCGTCCGTCGATCATGAGCGTGTTGTGCGCCGCGGTGGACCGGCTGTACGTCCGCTCCGGCGATGCGCGATAGTGGAAGACGCCCGTGTCGGTGATCACACGCTGTCCGTGAACGCTCAGCTCGAAGCTCAGGGTGTCGCAGTGGGCATGCCCGGGCTGGTGGTCGGGCCCCACATCCCCTGCGTCGAACACGAGGTGCAGCGCGCCATGTCGGTGCACAAGAAGCCCCGACACGGCGTGCGGGTCGTCGCCGCCACGTCCATCGGCGCTGCCCGGGTGCAGCCGTGCGAGCATCCGGCCGCGCTCAAGTACCTCTGTCGCGGTGATGAAAAAGCTCGACGTGGAATCGTTGAAGTGCGGGATGTCCCCGTCCGGGCAGAGCACCTCCCCGAGGAAGCCGGTCATGCGCTGTTGCGCATCAATCAGCCCCCGTGGTGCCGTGCGCCCTGATCCGGTGAGCATCTCGAGCATGTCCTGCACATCGTTCAACACGGAAGCATGGTACATGGGACTCCGCTCAAAGTGGCATCCATCCGCCAGCACCTGGTCACGCAGTTCGCGGTCCAGCAGCGCCAGCCCCCGGCGCAGGGCGCGCGACCCCGGTGCGCTGCGGAGAAACACGCCGGCCATCACCAGCGCCTTGATGTTGCGCATCAGGTGGTTGGCCATCGTCCCGAACTCCAGGTTGCGGAGAAGCACGCGCGTCATGCAGGCCACTCCGGAGGCCAGCGCCTGGATGCGGTGGTCCCGTCCATCCACATCCCTGTCACGCGCAATGCCGACGAGCCTGATCCACGCCTCGATGCGGATCGACAGCACGTAGGGGTGCCACGCGCAGATGCGTGCCGCCGGGGCGTCGGGCGGGAAGACGCCGCTCCAGACGACGGCGAAATCGAGCGCGGCCAGCACCTCCTCCCTGCTGCAGTCCCCGTTGCGGAGCAGTGCCGGAAGCCAGTCGTGGTAGCAGAAATGGAACTGCCAGAGCAGGGGTTCACGCGCCACGATCTCCTGCCAGCCTGCCGGGTCCTCCGGGAACACCACCGTGCTGTTGAGGAACGTGAAACGATGCGCGGCGATGTCGATGTCCTCGCAGTGGTAACGCGTGCCCGTCGCAGGCGGGGCGTTCCACTCCACGGGCATGCGACAGCGGCGGGCGATGCCGCGCAACAGCCCTGCCCCGGCCAGCATGCGCAGCGTCGGTCCCTTGATCGTGCGGTGGATGCGCCACAGGATCATCGAGGGTCGGAGATGGGCGACCGAGCGGAGAAGGCGGGGGATGTTCATGCGACGGGCGGAGGCTGGTTGCAGGATGGTGAGGAATGGGAGGCGTCGGTCATGATGCGGAGACCTGGATCATCCACCGGCAGGGCCGGCGGTTGCAGGGCTCCGCCGAAGAACACCGACAACCAGAGTTCGAACGTGTACATCGTCCAAAGGCGGAGGCTGTGGTCCTGCACACCGCGGGCGTTCTCGCGGAGGAGACGCTCCACTGTCCCGCGGCGCCACAGGCCGCGCTGCTGCGCTGCCGCCGACAGGAGCGTGTCGCTGATGGCCTCCGCCAGCGTGGTACGCACCCAGCCGCGCACGGGCGGACTGTACCCCGTCTTCGGTCGCCGGAGGATGTCGGCGGGCAGGTCGGAGAACGCCTCGCGCAGGATCGCCTTGCGCGTGTGCCCGCGCAGCTTCCCTTCGTCGGGCAGCGCCAGACAGTACTCCACGAAGCGGTGGTCGAGAAAGGGGACGCGTATCTCCACCGCGTTGGCCATCGAGGTCTTGTCCATGTTCTCCAGGTTGAGGCAGGGCAGAAACGTCCGCAGGTCCACGGCAAGCATCTGCGTCAGAGGTGATCGCCTGGCATACCGTTCGAACAGGCGCTCCTGCGTGTCATGGATCGCGTCGATCGCCGCGGTCGTGACGGCATCGTCGGTGAACACGTCCCGGAGCTCTCCGCGCGTCCAGTACGACGAGAAGCCGATGAAGCGCTCGCGAAAGGGCAGCGGCAGATTCCGCGCGAGAAGCATGGCCCGCCGCGTCCGCGCGATCGGGGTCAGCCCGGCCCGCGTGGTGAGCCGGAGGAGACCGTTCACCGCGCGGAACAGCGGTCCCGGCACGCGGGACAGCGCCCCGCCCAGAAGCACCGCGGGATGCCGTGGGTAGCCGGCGAGGATCTCGTCCGCGCCCATGCCCGAAAGAAGCACGGTGTTTGTCGCCTTCGCCGCGGCGGTCAGTTGCAGGTTCGTGACCACGGTGGGATCGGCCAGGGGTTCGTCGAGATGCCACAACACGCGAGGCAGCAGCTCTGCCACGCGATCGTCGAGATCCCGCATCTCCAGCGTGGCGCCATACGCCACCGCCGCCACACCTGCGTAGCGGGCGTCGTCCTCAAACACATCGTGCCCGCGCGTCGCCGTGCCGTATCGCGCGGTGAACGCCCGCACGGGCCTCCCTCTGCCGCTCATGACGCGGAGAATGGCGGTGGAATCCAGGCCCCCGCTCAGGAGCAGACCCAGGGGCACATCACTCACGAGTTGTTCCTCCACCGCCGTCGCAAGGCGTCGCCGCAGTTCTGTGGGACTGCCATCAATGGCGCCCGCATCCGGCATCGCCTCCACGGGATCCCAGTACTCGCCCGTCGCAACCTCCCCGTCGTGCCATCGAAGCCAGCTCCCGGGGGCGAGTTTGCGCACACCGTGAAACAGTGTCTCCGGCCCGGGCGTCCACAGCCACGTGAGATGCGTCGGGACGCGCTCCCAGTTCACCTGCCGCGTGTCCGGACACACGGCCACGATCGCCTTCGCCTCCGAGGCGAAGTGCAGCCGCCCGCCCCGGGCGTGCCAGTACAGCGGCTTGATGCCGAGGTGATCACGCGCAAGGATGAGGGTGCGTTCCGCCATGTTCCACACCGCGAAGGCGAACTGCCCCCGCAGGCGCCCCAGCACACCCATGCCCCACTCCTGCCAGGCAGCCAGAAGCACCTCCGTGTCGCTGCGCGTGCGGAAGCACCGGCCGGCGGCCTCAAGCTGCGTGCGGAGCTCGCCGAAGTTGAAGATCTCCCCGTTGTAGGTGATCATCGCCCCACCATCCTGTGCCATCATGGGCTGCCGCGCGGCACGCGAAAGGTCGATGATGCTCAGGCGGCGGTGCCCCAGCCCGGCGACGCGATCATCCGCCATCCAGATGCCCCCGTCGTCGGGGCCGCGATGCGCCAGCATCTGCGTCATGATGCGGAGATCGGCCTCGTCCACGCCGCCGACAATGCCTGCAATGCCACACATGTCAGCCGCTCCGCGCCAGTTCGTCGAGGATCGCCTTCACCGTCCGCGTGACGGCATCCCAGGTCTCCC
>CAYUYM010000034.1:9631-22055 GCA_964449305.1 uncultured Chromatiales bacterium
GCCAGTTCGTCGAGGATCGCCTTCACCGTCCGCGTGACGGCATCCCAGGTCTCCCGCTCCACCGCGGCACGGCGCTCCCGCCTGCGGTCCGGTGTGTCCAACGCCAGCTCCTCCTCCACGGCGCGGACAAAATCCTCGCGGGTCTCCGTCACCCGCACGAGCGTGGGGTAGGCATCACGGCATTCGAGAATGTTCACACTCACCACGGGGCGGCCCAGGGCAAGGTATTCCCGGAGCTTCACCGGACAACTGTGAAGCACCCACTGCGTCTGGAGCCAGTTGATGATCCCCACATCGAAATGGATGCCGAGGTCGGGGATCCGTTCCAGATCCACATAGCCGAGGAAGTGCACGTTGGGGAGCGCCTCCATCGCGGTGGTGTCGTAATGCGGCCGGCCGATGAAGACGATGGACCATTCGGGGTGCTGCTCCGCCATCATGCGGATCAGCTCCTGGTCCTGCAACACTTCGAGTGAGCCCCAGTAACCGACAATGGGATGGGGGATGTGCCGCAATGCCTCCGGGGGTGGCGGGGGCGCTTCGAGATCGGGGAGAAAGAATGCGGGAAGCACGCCGTGCGGCACATGGACGCAGCGGGCATGCTGCGTGCGAAGCTTCTCGTGGAGGCCGATGGAGGCGATGATGATGCGGTCGGCGGTGGTGAGCATGCGGGCATGATCGCGGGGGATGCGGCTGAAACGCATGTCGTCATAGTATGCCGTGTAATCGTCCTGCATGTAGTACACCACATGCCGGTGGGGGATGCGGTCCAGCAGCATGGCGGCGGTCGGCAACCCCGCCCACAGCAGCGGTCGGCGCATGCCCATGATGCGCATCAGCAGACGGACCTGCAGCGTCAGGAGAAGGGTGTTGAGGCGGGCGATCCAGGAGACACCCCACGCAGGAATGATGACGGGCGTCAGGACAAGGATACCCGGCTGCGCGCGCCGGACCCAGCGAAGGAGGCTCCGCAGCTTCGTCAGCACGCGCCGCAGCAGCCGCGGCGTCTGCAGCGAGGGGATGCCGACGCCGATGGAGTTCACGAACAGCACCCGGTGCCCCATCGGGGCGAGGCGCGTCATCCAGTGCTTCTCCGTGGGTGGATTGTGGATCCACCAGTCACACCCGCCAAAGCAGACGATGTCTCGGCCCCGGTCGTCTGGCGAGTCCATCATCACATCGTCCGTGTGCTTCTTCGTCTCCATGAGCCCTGGAAAAATCCGACAAGTGTGGACAGTTCCTTCACCCCGATCAGCACGAAGGCTGCGACAGCCCGATCCATCGCTCGCGGGGACCATCGGTACAGACGGAACAGTCGGACAAAGTACGCGAGAAGGGCGATGCAAAGCAATGCGGCACCAAGGGGATGAAGCAAGCCCGACACCGCAAGCGCCCAGAACATCCCATGCTTGACGAGCACCTTTGCATACCAGCGGGCCTTGTTTCCCGCCTCCCCGTCACCGATGCCATACAGGATGTGCTGCCGGATGTAGGACGCGGGATCGGGCCGCAGACGCCAGCGGACACGCGCATCAAGTTCCAGATGAATCGGATGGCCGGCCCGCCTGAGCCGGACGCAGAGATCGGTGTCCTCACCGGCGAAGGAGAGGGTTTCGTCATACCCGCCCACAGCCGCCCAGGCTGCACGCCGCAGGGCGAAGGACCGCGACGACGGGAGGAATTCATCGGCGGGGAGATCCTCGATCCGGATTTCTGCCGCCGCGGCGACGCGTTCGAACGGGGTCTCCGCGCCGAAGCGGTATCCCCCACCCACCACCATGACGGCGGGATCGCGGAGCAGAGGCATGGTGAGGCGGCGCAGCCAGTCAGGCTCGGGGATGCAACCCGCATCGGTGACGGCGATGACGTCGTTCATCGCGGCGGCAATCGCCTCGTTTCGGCCCCGGGCGATTGACGCCCCCGGTCGCGACAGCACGCGGATGCTGCACCCCGGGATGCTCATCTCCCCGAGAAGCGCCACGGTGGCGTCGTGCGATCCCCCGTCACACACCACCAGTTCCTGCGGCAGCGCTGTCTGCTGCAGGAGGGCGGCATGACAATCACCGATGGTCGCCGCCTCGTTCAGTGTGGTCAGGCAGAGCGACACGGGCAGGATGGAGATCGGGCTGTGGGACAACGGCGGTGGAGAGGTTGTGAGGGAGGGGCGACTATACGAATCGTGGCGCACAACCGCGGGGATTCGTCATGCAATGTAGGAAATTTCCGTGCGTACCAGAGGCTTCGAGGTGAAACGCCTGCGTCACACCTTTTCCATCACTCCCCCGATGGCGCCTGTCCCCCATCCCTGCGGCCAAGGCCCACCGCGATCCAGGCATACGCGATGAACAACACACAGCGCAGCAGCTCGCAGCCGATGGCGGTCCATGCCGACCCGAAGGCCCCGTGGAGCGGGATCGTGATCATGTTGGAGGTGATGTTGACCACCAGGCACACAGCGCTGATGAGCACCACGCCCCAGACGCGGTCGGCGGCGACGAGCAGATCGCTCACCACCTGGTACGAGTAGAAGATGGGGATGTACCAGATGACGATGCGCAGCAGATCCGCGGCGGGGAGGAACTCCTGGCCGAAGACCACGCCGACAATCCATCCGGAAAGCAGCGAGATGGGTGCCGCGATGCAGAGCCCCAGCAGAAGGAGCCAGCGCATGGCGCGGCGCACCAGCGCCCGGGCCAGTGCGGGATTCGTGGTGATGGTGCGCGACACGATGGGAAAGATGGCCGTGGCCGTCATCATCGAGACAAGGATCAACGGCCAGGTGAGCCGCGTGGCTGCAGTGTAGTAGCCGAGCGTGTGGTCATCGGACAGTGTGTCCAGAAGCACCACGTCGATCTTCGTGAGCACCACCCACAACCCCGCATGGAGCGTGAAGGGAAGCCCGCGCCACAGCATGGCTCCGATGCGCGTGAGGGAGAAATTGAACCGGACACCGGGAATGAGCCGCGTGGCCGGCCAGGCGAGGAGCGCCAGCTTCGTGATCCCGCCCACGGCGGCGACCACCGTCAGGGCGATCAGACGGCCCCCGGTGAGCATCACCACCACCATGCCGCCGGCCAGGACAAGTGTCAGCACCGTCTCCGACAGGGCGATGCGCTTCATCCGTTCCATGCCCGCAAGCCCGGCATAGAACGTGGCAGAAAGTCCCGTGAACAGCATGCCGAGGCCGGCCAGCCCGATGGCCTCCACCGTCCGCGGCGCATAGCCCAGCGCGAGCGCTGTGCCGATGGCCCCGGCCAGCAGCAGCCCGTTCACGAAGAGAAGGATGGTGAGATACTGCCCCAGCAGCACCGCCGGCGCCACCGACCGCTGGTTCATGTCCCGGATCACGAGGTTCGCGATGCCGAGATCCGAGAAGGCCGCGAAGATGGCGATGAAGTTCATCACAAGGGCATAGGCACCCTGCTCCACCACGCCGAGGTGGCGCGCGAGAAGGATGGACACCCCCAGCATCACCAGTCGGTAGAACAACTGCCCGAGTGTGAGCGCTGAAACGTTCTGAAACACCCGCCGCGTGATCACGGCGACCGAGACATCACCGGATGCGGCTGCGCCTCCGTGATGCACCTGCCCCCCCGTCACGTGCCCGCCTCCTCCGCCCGGGGGTGTGCGGTGAGGTGGGCGATGGCCCCGAATGCCATGCCCATCAGGCACTTGAGCTTCACGAAGTAGATGTAGTTCGGCACGGTCACAATCAGGAACACCAGGATGCCGATGAGGGCGAGCTTCGCCATCCGCTCCTGCTCGGTTCTCACCAGATGCGCGGCCTCCCGGACGAAGCGCATCAACCCCCAATAGATCACGATCGTCCCGGCAACACCCACCTTGAGCACGAAATACACGAAATCCAGATGCGCCGTGGTGTGAACACCGGCAAGCTGTTCCTCGATCGGAAACGAGCCCTTGTCGAAGGGATGATGCATGACGATCTCACTCCAGGGCGCCCCCCATCCCAGGCCCCAGACCCAGGCCCCCGCACGCGTCAGCGTCTCACCGATGTTCATGATCTCCAGCACGCGCTGTCCGATCGAAAGATCGCCCGACAAGGTCAGCGCCCCCACCCAGTTGAATGCCGAACCGAGGGCGTAGCTGATGAGCTCCCGCTGCGTTTCCGTGAGCACGGCGAAATAGAAGACCACACCTCCCGCCAGCCCCATGCCCACGGCACGCAGCACCATGCCCGTCGTCACATGGCGGCGCAGCATCACGAGGATCACCACCAGCGCCACGGCCGTCAGGATGTAGGTCGACCGCCCGAGGGCACTGATGAGAAGGACACTCCAGAATGCGATGGAGGCGAGCGCTGCGAAGCGCATCCACCGGCGCGCATCCCGGAACAGGAGATACGCCGCCACGCTGCACACCAGCGGTGGCGCCATCAGCGGGATGTCGGACCCCAGCGCAAACCGATGGAAATCGTAGCCGTAGAACAACCCCTGCGCCGTCGCAATGCGGTAGATGAACAGCAACGACTTCAGCGACAACATGACCATCACGATGCCCACCATCCGCTGCACATCGCGGCGGTCGGTCAGCAGCCGCGAGGTGATGATGTACCAGCCGATGATGTAGACAATGTCCCGCGCCTCCCAGGTGAAGTGGCTGAATCCCAGCTTGTGGAACCAGCCGTTCACCGCGCCGAAGGCATAGACCACAAGGATGGGGATGAAGTGCCTGTCCATGGCGAAGTGGCGATGGATGCCCGCATGACGACGGTCGTACCACTCCTTCAGAAGCACCGGCACAAGAAAGAGCAGGAGCAGGAAGTCCATGACGCTGACGCCGAGGATGCGCAGTCCCAGAAGTGTCGCATCCACACCACCCTCGAAGAAGGCCTGCGTGCTGGACAGGTCGAACTCCTCCATGAGGATGAAACCCGCCAGCACACTGAACAGGGCCGCCCTGGGCGCGCGGACCACCATCACGGCAAGCGCCGCCACCACAATGCCCCCCACGGCGAACAGGGGTTTTGCGAGCAGCGCCCTGCCCGCGACCACGGCCACGGCGGCAAGCACCACACCCAGCAGCACCTGCGCCGCTGCACTGCGGGGATCAGGGATCAGACCGCGCAGACGGGCGCTCAGTGTCCCGGGGTCGGGCGGAGGCAGGACGTGGGAATGCGGTGAAGGCATGAAGGAAGCTGGTGAATGGGACGGCGGGCGACGGCCGGGCTGCTGCCGCGGCCATGGGCGGTGTCAACGACGGCGCTCTGACTGGATCGACGGGGCGAAGGAGGATGCGGTCATCTGACGGACGGGGGGCAGCCTCACGACGTCACCCTGCCCGGCCGGCCTCCAATCCAGAGCGCATAGCCCACACCACCAGCGAGACCGAAGAACAGCCCCATGAGCAGCCACTGGAAACGTCTGGGAGATGTGCGCCGGAAGGCGGGGATGGCCTCGTCCAGCACCTGCACGGTGGGCACATCCCGCGTCTCCTGGATGCGCTCCTTGAAGTACTGCTTGTTCAGGAAGGCGTTCACCTCCTCGAGCACCTTGACGTTGCGCATCAGTCGGCCGAGGTCGGTGGCGATCTGCGGCAGCCGCGAAAAAGCGAGCATGAAATCCGCATCACCTCCGGAACTTGTCTGCAGTGCGTCATATTGCTTGCGCATCTCCTCCAGCCGCACCTCCAGCTCCCGAAGAGCGGGGCTCCCCGGCCTGAGCTCGCGCTTCGCCGCACCAAGCTCGGCCGATGCCTCTGCAAGCTGCAGCTTCAATGCGCCCGCCGCGGTCACAAGCCCTTCAAGCTGCTTGTCCACCATCAGCGCCTTGTTCGACTCCTGATACCCGACAAGCCGTCGATACGCCGTGTCAAGCTCCAGCCGTGTGGCCTGCATCTGCTCCTCCACATACTGCCGTGCATTCCGGGCCTTCGAGACAAGCTTGTCCCGGTTCACGACGTCGAGCATCGTCACATAGTCATTGGCAACATCCGCTGCCAGCGCCTTCACCCGCTGCACGCTTTCCGCGCCGGCGAAGTACGACGTGGACATCGACACCGAGATCGTGAGCGAGCCATCCTTCGAGAGGTCGATCTGCGTCGCATCCTTGAGATCGTCGCCGGCAAGGCGCCAGAGATCCGGATCCGTCACACCGAAGAAGTCCGGCAGACGGTGCCGCAGAAGCAGGGAATCGCTCACCGTGCGCGAGGTGAGGATGCGCACGAAATAATCCGAGGGCCGACTTCCGAAGCCGAGCGAGGATCCGAGATCGAACACCTCGGCGGCCGCACCGCCGGAGGCGAGCAGATCCATGATGCCGGATCCGGTCTCCTCCTTCTTCGGCGGAAGAATGGTGACCGAGCTCGTGAAGGTCTGCGGCATGATGAAGGCATGGGCCGTCACCACGATGGCCACCGTCGCCGTGATGCGGGCGATCGCCTTCCATTCACGACGGCAGAACAGGAACAGATGCGACCACATCGCGGCATGGCGCGTGTCGGGTGTCGGTGTCGTAGGGGTGTCAGTCATGGTGCCGCCGGTTATTTGGAGACTGCGTAGACAATGCCGACAATGCCGGCGATCTGCCCCAGGATGCCGAGTGTTGTGAGGGCGACCTCCCAGAACTTCGTCTTCGCCTCCTCGGGCACCCAGATCGCATCACCTGGTTCGATGGTGTAATCCCCCTCATTGTCCACATCCACCAGCTCTCCGGTCCGTCCCTTGATCAGTCGCACGTCCGTGTCGTTCGCACGCCATCCGAAGCCGCCGCAGAAGGCGACGTAGTTCTTCCATCCCCATTCCTCGCGGTAGATCACGTTGCCCGGGCTGTTCACCCGGCCGATGACACGGATGTAGTTCTTGCGGATGGGGATGTCGATCACATCGTTCTCCTGAAGGATGATGTCCTCCGACAGGTCGTGCTCGAGGAAAAGCTTCTTGAAGTTCACCGCCATCTGCCCGACGCGTTCGCGGGAGCGTGCCCGGAAATACTCGTATTCGTCTTCGCGCATGTCCGACGCCTGCACCTTGCTCAGGCGCTCGAACTCCAGATCGCGCTCGTTCTCGTTCTGCCGACGCGTCACCGTCGCCTCCTCCAGCGATGCCTCGTTCGTGTAGCCGCCCGCCCGTGCAATGATCTGGCTCAGCGTGGTCTTTCCGAACTCGATGGGATAGGTGCCCGGAAACTTCACCTTGCCGGTGATGACCACAAGCCGCTGGCGGTGGAAGTTGGGGATGGCCCGTGCAAGCACCAGATCCTCCGCCTGCATGGGGATGTTGACGCTCTGGTCGCCAGGGTAGCCCGTGAGGTTGAGAAAGAAGGAACGCGTCGTCACATGGTCCTTCTGGTAGCGCACGATTTCGATGCTGTCGAGAAACACGGATGATCGAAATCCCCCTGCCAGGCGCAGACAGTCGAAGAGCCGGTCGCCGGGGACGAAGTCGAGGTGCCCCTCGTAGTTCACCGCCCCGAACACCCCGACGCGTTCGTCGATGCGCGGGACATAGATGATGTCGCCGCCCTGCACAAAGGGATTGTCGGACGTGGAGCCCATGCGGAGAAATGAGGTGATGTCTGCACGCAGGGTGCCGCCGTTGGAGCGACGGATCACGATGCCGCGCAGGGCCGTCGTGTCACGGATCGCCCCCCCCGCGAGTTGCAGAGCCTCCGACACACGTGATGTGGCGGGGAGCGTCACCACCCCGGGGCGCTGCACGGCACCCGTCACCGACACCTTGATCTGCCGCGCTCGCACGAGGCTCACGGTGATCGCGGCCTGCCGGTAGTTGCGGTTCACCAGCTCCTGGAGCAGCGTCCGCACCTCCGACAGCGTCCGCCCCGCCGCCTGCACCTCGCCCATCGAGGGGACGACGATGCGGCCGTCGGAGCTCACGACGAGGGGAATGGTCATGAAACGGTCCGTGGCGACCGCCATCGACAGGATGTCATTCGGACCGGTGATGTAGAGCGAATCATCCACCGGCATCTCCACCACGCCGGCTTGGGCGTCGATGCAGACCTCCTGCCGGCGCTCCCGGCTCTCGCGTGCCGATTCCGTGTCGGAACGCGTCTGGGCTCGTGCGGCAACCGCCAGAAGCAGGAGCAACAAACCGGCGGCGGTGGCCAGGCGCAGGGGTGGGTGGGGATGATGGGAGCGGTGAAGCGGGGCAGGCATCATGTGCCGTCGTGTCCTGTGGGGGGAAGTGAACCGTGCAGCGTGAAAAAACGCGGCATGAAATTTACCACCATGCGTGGACAATTACGAATGCTGCACACCGCGGTCCCAGCCCGCGAAACCCGCACAGCCGTGCATCCACCGGTCGCTGTTCAGAAGATGAGGTTGAAGAGAAAACCGACGAGCATGATGCCGGAACCCACGGTGCCGATGAACACGGCGATGAGCCCGGGGCGAAGCACGCGGCGGAGAATGATGGTTTCCGGGAGGGACAGACCGATCACCGCCATCATGAAGGCCAGCGCCGTCCCCAGAGATGCCCCCTTTTCCAGCAGCACCTGGACGATGGGCACAATGCCGGCGGCGTTCGAGTACAACGGCACGCCGATCGCGACCGACAGCGGAACCGCCCACCAGCTCTCCTCCCCCATGATGCCGGCCAGATAGTCCGCCGGCACGTACCCGTGCGCAAAGGCGCCGACAGCGATGCCGGCTGTCACATAGGGCCACACCTTCGCCACGATGTCGCGGACGGCCTGATACCCGGCTTCGATGCGGTCACGTCGCGACGGTTGTTCCACGGGTCCATCTGCCTGGGCGCTGCGAATCTCGTAGACCCAGGGCTCCACCCAGCGCTCCAACCGCAGCCGGCCGATGACCCAGCCTGCCGTCATCGCGATCGCGAGCCCCGTGCCGAGATACAGGGCCGCCGTTTCCCACCCGAACAATCCGAGCAGCAGCACCAGTGCCACCTCGTTCACCATGGGCGCCGAAATGAGAAACGACAGGGTGACCCCCAGCGGCACGCCCGCCTCGATGAAGCCGATGAACAGCGGAACAGCGGAGCAGGAACAGAAGGGCGTGACCACACCGAGCAGGCTCGCCGCCACATTGCCCGCGAACAGGGAGCGCCCCTCGAGTGCCCGACGCGTCCGCTCCGGCGAAAACCAGGTGCGGATGATGCCCACGACAAACACGATGACGACAAGCAGCAGCAGCACCTTCGGCACCTCGAAGAGGAAGAAGCGCACGGCCTCGGTCACTGCATGACCGGCGGGCGGCAGCGGCATTGCTCCGACCAGCAGGTCGGTTCCCGGTTGAAGCAGAATGTAGACCACCAACCACACCGGCATGGCCAGCAACGGCAATGCCAGCGGCGACCGGGTGTGGATGGCGGTGACGGTGCGTTTCAGGGCGTTCATTGGTGCGGCTCCGGTTGGTGTCACAGCACGATCCACACGGCGACCACCAGAAGGACGATGCCACTGGCCGGGCGGGCGTAGCGCGCGAAGCTGCCAAGCCTGCGGGACTGGATGAGTGAGACACCGATGCCCGTAAAAGTGCCTGCCACGAGCAGCAGCACACAGTGCCCCAGGGCATAGAAGAACAACAGCGACGTGCCGTACAGCACCTCACCCTTCACCGACACCAGCGCGAGGATGACGGCAAGCATCGGCGTGGCACAGGGGGAGGACACCACGCCGAACAGCACGCCAAGGAGAAAGCTCCCGAGCAGCCCCTTCTGCCGGGGCTGGAATTTTGCAAGCGTGGGAAAGCGGATCGGGAGAATGCCGAGCAGGTGAAGCCCCATGATCACCGCGACCCCGGCGGCCACGTATCTCCACGCGCCACCGATGTCCCCGAACAGCCCTCCGACAAGGGAGGCAATGAGGCCGAGCACGGTGAACATCGTGGCCAGGCCCAGGGCGAAGGCGAGTGAATAGACAAACGCCTTCCACCGCGAGTCGGAGGCGTAGCCACCCACGTAGCCCATCACCAGCGGGATCGTGACCAGCACACAGGGGTTGGCTGCCGTGGTGACTCCGCCGACAAACACCGCAAGGAAGGCGAGCAGGGGATTCGATTGGATGAGGGCATCAATGCCGTGAAGGAAATCCATGGGTGCTCCCGGTCAGTGCGATGCCACGCCGTTCGCGTCGAGCACGGCGGCGATCTCGCTGAACTCCCACAGCCCCACATGACGGACGATCTCCTTCCGGTCCGGCCCGATGAGGATCTGCGTGGGAAGGAGCTGGACCTTCCAGGCATCCAGAAGTTCCTCCGCATGCTCCACGTATACGAGCCCGACGAAAAGCGTCGGATACCGTTTCCGCACGTCGAGCAGGATGGCCTGCATCTCCTTGCAGGTCGGGCAGTCCAGCCGACCGAACTCCAGCAACACCGGGGCCCCCGAAGCCAGAGCCTGATCCAGGGATGCGACCGTCATTTCCGGCAACGGCTGCGCAATGGCGGAGGCGGTGTCACGCGCTGCGGCCTCGCTGGCCCCGTTCTGCGCCTGCCGTCCGCAGCCGCCACCTGTTGCGATCAGCAGCACGGCAAGCGTCATCAGCACGCCGACGCGGCCGATGTGTCGGTCCGCGGCAGTCATGGGAACCTGCATCACGTCCGTGCCTCCATGCGCTCCCGAATCCACTGCTCCATCGACGACTCCTTCGGAACACTTCCCGCGGAGACCACCTGTCCATCGATCATCACCGTGGGCGTGACAAGCACGCCGCGTCGCGCCATGGTCGGGACGTCGGTCACATACTCCACGTCCGCCGCGACGTCCATCGTCGCGAGCACACGGAGCACCAGCTCGTGGGTTTCCGAGCATTTCCTGCAGCCAGGGCCGAACACTTCAATCTTCATGCAAACACCTCTCAATGATGGTGGAACGAATGGTGATGGGGACGACGATCACAAATGCACCGGCAGCGGGACCACTGGTGGGCGACTGCCGGAAGCCGCATTGGGGGAGGCCCGGCGGGCGATGACCGTGTCCATTCCGTCGATGAGGTCGAAGATGCGTTCATCCGCGATTCGGAGGAGATGCTTGATGCCATCCCTCCTGCCGAGGATGATGCCGGCGTCCAGGAGCACCTTCACATGACGCGAAAGGTTGGACTGCTCCAGACCAAGGGCGGGCTGGATCTCACAATTGCACCGCTCGCCCGCACGCAGCAACTCCACGATGCGCAGCCTGTTGGGATGCCCGAGCGCGGCGAATGCCTGCGCGGTGATGATGTCCTTGTTCATGTGCCTGTGTCAACCTCGTATGAGTATATGAGCAATTACTCATGCAATATCACACAGCGTCGTCACATGTGCAAGGGGTTCCAAGCAATGACCACGGTGCAGGAAGTGCACGGCACCTCGGGGGCGTCTCGTTCATCCGGAACACATCATGGCAGGTGCTGCCCGGCGCATCACGCAGACACGCATGCTGGTATCGCCCCTGTCCTTCGTGTGGTTCAATGAGGCCGGTCACACCACGTCGGACGAGGGCTTGTCGTTCCAGCAAGACGCAAGCAGGATTCCCTCCCTTTCAGCCGATGTTCCCTCCCGCCACCCACATAGTCGAAAGCCCGCAAGTCATTGCTCTTGCGGGCTTCCTGGTACCGAGGGCGGGACTTGAACCCGCACGGACTTTAAGGTCCAAAGGATTTTAAGTCCTTCGCGTCTGCCGATTTCGCCACCCCGGCATGGGTGACAGTGGTGGAGGCGACGATCGGATTCGAACCGATGCATAACGCTTTTGCAGAGCGTCCCCTTAGCCACTTGGGTACGTCGCCGGGGAAACCCAATATACTCCGGACTCCGGGGATTTCCAAGAGCGCGTCAGGAAAAGCCCGCCCACCGATCGCGTCTCCCGATCACACCGTGCCGCCCAGTTTCGCCTTGAAGTACTCCGCCGTGCGCTTCAACCCGTCACGACGCGTCACCTTCGGCTCCCACCCCAGGAGCGTGCGGGCCAGCGTGATGTCCGGCCGGCGCACCTTTGGGTCATCCACAGGCAGTTCACAATGCACGATCCTGCTCGGTGAGTCGATGATCTCCAGCACCTCCCTCGCCAGATCCTCCATCGTGATCTCGTCTGGATTGCCGATGTTCACGGGATACTGATAATCCGAAAGCAGCAGCCGGTAGATCCCATCCACCAGATCGGAGACGTAGCACACGCTGCGTGTCTGCCGCCCGTCGCCGAACACTGTCAGGTCCTCGCCACGGATCGCCTGCGACATGAAGGCGGGGATGGCGCGGCCGTCGTTGATGCGCATGCGCTCACCGTAGGTGTTGAAGATGCGCACGATGCGCGTGTCCACGCCGTGATGCGTGTGATACGCCATCGTGATGGCCTCGGCGAAGCGCTTCGCCTCGTCATATACACCGCGCGGCCCGATCGGGTTCACGTTGCCCCAGTAGGATTCCACCTGCGGGTGCACATCGGGGGCGCCGTACACTTCGGATGTCGACGCGATCAGGAAGCGTGCCTTCTTTGCCTTGG
>CAYUYM010000035.1:0-21848 GCA_964449305.1 uncultured Chromatiales bacterium
GTGCGTGTAGTCGTACATCGGATAGATGCACCAGGCATCACCGGTGCGGTGGTGATGCGCACGCAGGATGCGGTAGATGACCGGATCGCGCATGTTGATGTTCGGCGAGGCCATGTCGATCCTCGCCCGAAGCGTGTGCGACCCGTCGGGGAATTCGCCCGCGCGCATGCGGCGGAACAGGTCGAGATTCTCCTCCACCGACCGGTCGCGATACGGGCTCGGGCGGCCGGGTTCGGTGAGCGTGCCGCGATACTGGCGCATCTCCTCCGCCGTCAGATCGCACACGAAGGCCCTGCCGTCGGTGATCAACTGCTCCGCCAGCTCATACAGGCGCTCGAAGTAATCCGAGGCATAGAACATCCTGTCGTCCCAGTCGAAGCCCAGCCAGCGGACGTCCTCGATGATGGAATCGACGTACTCCACGTCCTCCTTGCTGGGATTCGTGTCGTCGAAGCGCAGGTTCGTCAGCCCTCCGTATTCCCGTGCGAGCCCGAAGTTGAGGCAGATGGATTTCGCATGGCCGATGTGGAGATAGCCGTTCGGTTCCGGGGGGAAGCGTGTGTGAACACGGCCCTGGTATTTGTCCGTCACCAGATCATCGTCGATGATGGTCTTGATGAAGTGGGTTGGTGCGGTGGGAAGCGATTCGTTGGTCAGCTCTGCCATGGGGGCGATCCGTTGTTGTGATGTCGTGGCCTGCGTCAGTGTTCACCGAGGCAGCGTCAAATATACGGAAAAGCCCTGACTCCCGTGAGGATGGCGGTCCCGCTCAGGAGGCGAACTCACGGCGGAGGGCGCGGAGAAGCACGGCATTGTCCTCGTCACTGCGCACGGTGACGCGCACGTACTGCCGCCCGGCGATTCCGGTGATGTCGTTGTGATCGGCGACGATGATCCCGTGGGGCAGAAGCCGGCGACAAAGTTCCTCCGCCGTCACGGATGCATGGCGGAGAAGGAAGATGTTCGTCTCGCTCCGTGTGTGCTCGAATCCGTGGAGCGCGTCGAGACCGGCGAACAACGAGGAACGCCTTTGTTGCACCACGGCGCGGGACTCCGCGACGAACTCCTGATCCACCGCGGCGATCTGGGCCACATACAGCGAGAACCACGAGAAGGGAAACATCGGGCGGTACATGGTGATGGCCTCGAGGATGTCGGCGGAGGAGCAGACGCAGTACCCCACGCGCAGGCTCGGGAGTCCGTAAATCTTCGAGAAGGTGCGCAGCACCAGCAGGCGCGGGTGGCGCTCCACAACGCTGCACGCCGACCGACGGTGCGCATCAAGGTCGGTGTACTCCCCATACGCTTCATCCACCACCACCACCACATCGTTGCGTTCGGCCTCGTGCAGGATGATCTCAAGCCCGGCGTGATCCAGCCAGGCACCCGTGGGGTTGCCGGGATTGCTGATCCACAGCATTTTCGGCACATGGACGGCCATGGCATCGCACACCTCGTCGATCGTCTCCGACGTCCACTGGAATCCCTCCTCCTCGCGGAGCCGGATCATGACGGGCCGGGCGCCGAGCCGTGTCGAATACTCCTCGAAGTGGAAGAAGTTCGGGACGGGCAGCAGATAGGCATCGAAGGGCGCAAGGAACACACGGGCGATCATGTCGAGCATCGGTTCCAGCCCCGCGCTCAGCACAAACCACTGCGGACGGATGTCGTAGAAGTTCGCTATCCACTTCTTGAGCTGGCGGTACTGGTTGTCCGGATACTCGATGAGGTTGCGGACGGCCTCACCGGGGATGTCGGTCATGTCCAGGGTCTCGCGTATCAGCGGGGAGAACCCGTCGGTGTTTTTCCCGATGTCGAAGCGGTACACCCGGTCGAGACCGTGGAGGGATTTCAGCTCCTCGATGAGGGCGTATTCGTCCATGTCCTTGCTGATGTACTCGCCTGTGTGGGCGCGCAGGGCATTGCGTGTGAGCGGGTTGAAGAGCGTGTCGTCTCCCATGGTGCGCCTTCAACGAGCGGGATGATGAAGCACGTAGTAGTTGTGCCGTTCGCCATCCACCACACCGGTCACGAACCGCTCCGAGATGAAGCCGCGGATATTGACGTACTCGGTGAAGATGTCGCGCGTCTCCAAGCGCACGCGCACGGCCTCCTCCAGGTTCTCACGCTTGAGTGTCTGCAAGTCGGACGGGATGCGCACCAGCACCGCCGGAGTGTCGGGCATGTTGCCGGCGGTGGCGACGGGGTGTGCGGCAAGGAGCTCATGCACATCCTCGCGGCGGAAACGCCCCTCCATGGCGTCGTGGACACGGGGGCTGTCGAGCTCCACGGCCATGAGAAAGCGGTCCATCGGCATGCCACCGCTCATCGCGTCCACGTCGTCCGCGTAATGGGCGGGGAGGTAGCGGATGACGGTGCCGCCGGACTTGACGATGTAGTTGTTCGCATTGCGGCCTTCGAGCGGTTCGTAGGTCCACACCATGCGCTTCATGCCCTGCACGCGGAGGAGGGCGAACAGATGCTGGTGCATCAGATGGGCGATGTTGTGGTCGCGGTATTCCTTTTCGATGCCGATCATGTGCCCGTAGACCGTGCCCACTTCCATCGTGGCGAAGATGATCTGGAAGGCGACCATGCGATCGCCGAGAAAGGCGCCGATCTGGTACGACATGCGCGGGTGGTCGAGGCTCATGGCCTTCAACGTCACCGGCGACATGCGCGTGGCCTCGGTCAGGCCCCAGATGCGGGATTGCAGGGCGATGCAATCATCGATGTCCTTGTTGCTGTGCAGTTCACGAATCGTGATGTCCATCCTCAAGCTCCGACGTCTGCTGATGGGTGTGGTGTATGCGGCGCAAGATACGCTTTTTTCCGGATGACATCCCCGGATTCCATCGTGTTTCGTTGAATTCCGTTGCGAGATGGACCGCTGATGGTGGCGATGTCTGCTGCGGCACTTCAATCTGGCCGGAATATTCCTTACCATTGACTGTCCATGGACTTCCCCTTGCAGTGAAACCGAAGGAGGCACGCATGTCCAGCGATCACGTCCCATCCGCCAACCGTATGCCGGTGATGTTCATCGGGCATGGTTCACCGATGAACATCGTGGAGAGCAATGAGTACACCGCGGCACTGCGGGGACTCGCTTCCACGATGCCGACACCGTCGGCCATCCTGGTGATATCGGCCCACTGGCTCACGCGCGACGACACGCACGTCACCTGCAGCCGTGCCCCGAGGCAGATGCATGACTTCTTCGGTTTTCCGGACGAGGTCTACTCGGTGGTGTACGAGGCTCCCGGCAGTCCGGAGCTTGCCACAGAGATACGGCGCCTTGCCCCGAACGCCGTGCACTGTGATCCCGACAGGGGGATCGACCATGCCGCCTGGGCGGTGCTCGTCCATCTCCACCCCCAGGCGCGCATCCCCGTCCTGGAGTTGAGTCTCGACATCATCGCCGACGCGGCCGACCATGTGCGCATCGCCCGCGCACTCGCCCCCCTGCGGGAGCGCGGTGTGTTGATCATCGGATCGGGCAACATCGTCCACAACCTCCACGATCTTGTGTGGAGTGATGTGAACGCCCCCGTCTTCGACTGGGCCGGGGACTTCGATGCACGCGTGCGGGACGCCCTGATCGCGGACGACATCCACGCCCTTGAGCAGTGGGCCACGCTCGGCCCCTGGGCGCGGCGCGCCGTGCCGACACCGGATCACTTCCTGCCGCTGCTCTACACCGCCGCCCTGCGGACACCGGACGACACGCTCACATGGATCCACGAGGGCTTTCATCACGCCTCCATCTCCATGCGAAGCCTGATGTTCGCACCGGTGTGACACACGCTCCAGTCCATTCGCCTCCATCACGTTCCCACCACCACAGGAGACCACCATGCTGAAGGAATTCAAGGAATTTGCCATGAAGGGCAATGTGCTCGACATGGCCATCGGCATCATCATCGGCGCCGGCTTCGGAAAGATCGTCAGCTCCTTCGTCACCGATGTGCTGATGCCCCCCATCGGACTGCTTCTGGGCAAGGTCGACTTCACGAACCTCTACATCAACCTCACCTCCGTCGACTACCCCAGCCTGGCCGAGGCGAAGAAGGCCGGTGCGGCGACCATGAACTACGGCCAGTTCATCAACACGGTGATCGACTTCGTCATCGTCGCCTTCGTCATCTTCCTCATGATCAAGGCCATCAACCGCCTCAAGCGCGAACCCGCCCCCGCCGATCCCACCACGAAACCCTGCCCGCACTGCCTCAACGAGGTCCCCATCGCCGCGACACGCTGCGGCCACTGCACCTCGCAGCTCGGGGCCTGACACCCTCCCAATTCCCCCATGCGAAAGGGGCGGCTCATGGCCGCCCCTTTTTCGTGTCACTGCACTCCGTCACCGGAGTGGAACGATCAACGCCAGCGCCACACGCCCGGCTTCTTCGGGCGGGCGACAGGCTCCTCACTTTTGACAATGATGCGGGGATCGGCATTCTGCGAGACCGGCGCAAAGCCCGCCGGTGTCGCGACCTTGGATGAGGCGCTGCGCGTCTTGTCGCCCATCTGCCGGAAGCCGCGCTCCGCGGCGGCGATGATCTCGGGGCGGAGCCCCTCGCGCGCCACCTCCTCAAGGAAGGCACGGCGGCCCTGGATGATGTCCTTGATGTACCAGTCGATCTGCTCGTTGGTGTAGAGCCGGTGCACATCCCACTCGGCCATGCTGCGGCCGTCGGCCTCCACGATGGACATGGTGCCGAGCACGCCCTTCTCGTATTTGTTCGTGCCGCGCAGATCGCCGCGCTGGATGGCCGCCATGAGGTCGAGCGGCACGCGCTCGGTCTTGCGCACCATGCGCTTCTTCGTCACGCCGTTCTCCTCATACGTCTCGATGATCTCGCCCATGCCGCCCGTGTTGTAGATCATGAAGCGCACCTTGCCGGGGTACTTGTTCACGAGCTTCATCACGATGTCGTGGAAGCGGTTGACCTTGCGCGCACGGCTGCCCACGATGAAGTCGTCGGTGCCCACAATGCGGACGGATTCACCGGCGCGAAGCGGGTTGGCCGCAAAGCTCAGCGTGGACTCGCCGAAGAGGTAGGCCAGGACCCCCTGCTCCGGTGTGAGCTGCTGGGCGAAGGGCATGATGGTGTTGCGGCGGGTGATGAATGCGAAGATGAGACCGTCGTTCTCCTCGAGGCTTGGGAGGTTGATACTCTTTGCCGCGATGGACACGAGCTTTCCGTCGCGTTCCACAGCGAGCCTGTCCATGCGCACCACGGCGCGGCCGTTGCCGCAGAGGCTCTCGTCAAGGAAGTCGATCTCACCGCGGGAGTTCACCATCACGTTCTCGAGCAGGGCGGTCCTGTCCGTGAGAGCGTGATACATCGCCTCCTGCTGATCCGGAATGACGTCGGTCTTCACGTAGAAGTTCGCCTCCGAGCCGAAGGCCGAACCGTCGTCCTTGAGGAAGCAGATGTCGTCCTGCGAGGCATAGGTCATCTCGCCGCGCTTGTGATCCATCTGAAGCTGGTGGCAGCTCCAGGTGGACTTGCCGGTGGCGGTCATGCCAAAGAGGATGACACCGAAGCGCTTGAGTTCCTGCGTGTGTGCATCACGCGCCACCACCACCTTGGAACCGGCATGGAGGCCGAGCATGCCGCGCTCGTCGGCGGCCCACATGCCCTGGCGCAGAAACCCCTTCTTCTCCTCTCCCAGGTAATCGGATCCGAGACAGATGTTGAGGTTGTACTCCGGCATCGTGAGGATCTGCTGCCGTGTGGTATGCTCCTCGGGGATGTGGATCATGGTGAAGGAGGGGCCGGGCCGGCCGGCCGGTTCAAAGAGAAGGTTGCCCCACATGTAGGGGAGGCGCACATTCTTCGGATCGGAGATGCACACGTAGATGGTGCACACCGGGTTGAACTCGTTGTTGAAGCCCATCTGCCGTGTGAGCTTCACGAACGGCAGCGTCCGCATGAGCTTGAGCACCTTGTTCAGCTCATCGGGGGCGTTGCGGATGATCTTCTCCTGGTCGGGGGTGGTGATGGGAAGTCGGACGCGCTCCGTCCCGAGGTACACCGTCTTTGCGGCGAGTCGTGAACTCTGCACCGACCGGAAGGCGTAGGAGCCGTACTGGGTCTTGTTTCCGAATGGGCGGGCGTGCTCCTCGAGCCATTTCAGATCCACTTCACGGATGTTCGGCCCCTTGAGGGCATCCTGCAATTGCTCGTAGAACTTATCGTAAAACGGAACGTCGTAGATGTCTTTCGCCATGGATGGTAGCTGTCAGGTGTGAGTGTTTCGTTGGAGAAAGGAGGCGTCAGCGGGATGCGCCCACGCGGGGCGTGCGCACCGATGTCAGGAGTTGACCGCGTGCAGCACGTGCTTCACCATGTCGGTCAGCGTCGCCACGCCGGCATTGAGCTGCCATGCCTGCGCGGAGCGGAAGAGCCTCTGGAGGAACCGTTTCTGAAGCTCGACACGGTCCTGCGACTTCAGCAGCAGGTGGTGGGGATTGTAGAAGGCCTCCTGCTTTCCCCCCATCGTGCCGGCAGGATATCCGCCCTCGAGCATCTGGATCGCATCGTCCGCGTCGAGCCGGCCGACGCCGCTCGAGACGGGATCGTTGCGGAGAATGAACACATGCCGCACATCAATGCGCTTGACGTGACGCGCCATGCCGCCGATCCAGTAGGGGTCGAGCATGGCATGGCTCTTCCTTGCGCAGTCGTAGCTGTACGGTGAGCCGCTGTTGAGGCGGCAGCTGTCCTCCGCCTTGTGGCGTTCGTTGCGGCAATCCTCCACGCGCGTCGTCACATTCTCGCACTTGCTCTTGTCAAACAGCCTGGCAAGGGGCGACCACGCCTGCACCGCATTGGTGGGGATGTAGAGCTTACGCTCCGGGTTGTCGGCGGCGGCGTAGCCCCCTCCGTAACGGATGAAGGCATAATCGAGTCCGTGCACGGCTGCCGACGGTTCCTCCTCGAAGAGGCGCCAGAAGAGCTCCGTCTTCTTCGTGCCCGACGGACCGATGAACAGGATGCCTGCGCCGTTGATGTCCATCGACATGCATCGCACGGCGTGCACGTCGAAGAGCCGCTCGGCCACATCCGTCGTCAGCCCCAGCGCCAGGGAGCGCAGCGAACCGTAGTGATCAGAGTTGAAGAGCACGCCGGTCTTGGTGTCGGAGTTGTAGAAGGCATGGGGCTCGCGACCGGTGACGCCGTCGACGGCATAGATGATGCCATGCGGTTCGATGTCGGACTCGAGCTGTGCCGGATACCAGTTCTCCATCCAGAAGTCATTGAGGTGGCCGACATTGGTGCGGAGCTGCACGATCTGGCCGTTGATGTTGGCGTTCCACTCGAAGTAGGAGCTGTAATGGAGATGCGCCTCGGCTTCAGCCACGAGCGCATCACGACGCTCAATGGTCACCTCGGCATCCACGGGCGAGTGGTGTTTGACGACAGTCTCGGTGTTGGCGAGCTTGATGAGCTTGCGCTTCGGCGCAGGCTTGAGCTGTGCAAGCGCATCGGTGATGCGCTTCATGCCCTTCTCGAGGTTCGCCATCGAGGTTGCATAGCTGATGCGGATGAAATCGTCGGAGCCGAAGGCGTCGCCCGGCACGATGGCAACATTCGCATGCTTCAGCAGGTAGTAGGCCATGCCATAGCTGTTGCGGATGGGCACGCCGTCGAATTCCTTGTCGTAGTACGAGGACACGTTGGGGAAGGCGTAGAAAGCACCGCGGGGCATGGGGCAGGAGATGCCCGGAAGTGATTGGAGCTTGTAGACCACGAAGTTCCGACGCTTCTCGAACTCAGCCGCCATCTTCGAGATCTCGTACTGCGGACCGCGGTAGGCCTCGAGTGCTGCGCGCTGGGACACGGATGCCGCGTTGGACGTGGCATGGGATTGCACCTTGGCCATCGCGTTGATCACATCCTTCGGGCCGGCCGCCCAGCCGATGCGCCAGCCAGTCATCGAGTACGCCTTCGAGACACCGTCGATGGTGATGGTCCGCTTCTTCACCTCCTCGCCCAGCGTGGCGAAGCGGGTGAAGCGGACACCATCATACATGAGCTTGCCGTAAATCTCGTCGGAGATGACCATGATGTCCTCCTCCACAATCACCTCGGCGATCGCCTCCAGCTCCTCGCGGGTGTAGCCGCTGCCGGTGGGGTTGGAGGGGTTGTTGAGCAGGAGGGCCTTGGTGGAGGCGGAGATGGTGTCCCGCAACTGATCCGCGGTGATGCGGAAGCCGTTCTCCTCCTTCGTCTGGACGATGACCGGTTTGCCGTTCGCGAGCTTGACCATCTCCGGGTAGGACACCCAGTAGGGCGCGGGGATGATGACCTCATCGCCGTCGTTGATCAGCGCCATCATCACGTTGTAGAGTGAGTGCTTGGCGCCGTTCGACACGATGATGGCCGCGGGATCGTAGCTGAGCTGGTACTCGTCCTTCAGATGGCTGGCGATGGCCTGGCGGAGCGGCAGGATGCCTTCGTTCGCCGTGTATTTCGTGAAGTTCTCGTCGATGGCGCGTTTGGCCGCGTCCCGTATGTGCGCTGGTGTGGGGAAGTCCGGTTCGCCGACGCTCAGGTCGATCACGTCGATCCCCTGCTCCTTCATCGCCTTGGCCTTGGCGGCGACTTTGAGCGTCGGGGACGAACCGATCAGGTGGATTCTATCTGCCGTCACAGTGGTACCTCATGGTGTTCGTTGGAGTGCTGTTGATCGTCGTGTGGACCTGTCCACCCGCAGCAACAGCGGGCGGACCGCGTCGGTGGGAGGGATCACTCCGCTCCGCCGAGTTTTTCGCGCAGGTACTTCGCGAGATCGACACCCGTGAGGGACTTCACCACTTCGGGCACCTGGGAGATGACATCGGCCACCTGGCCTGTGATCCTCGATGTGCCGAGCTGGCCTTCGTTGCCACCGATGATCGTGATCTTGTCGATGCGCGAGAGCGGCTCCGCCACGTTCTTCGTGAGCTCGGGGAGAATGTCGACGATCATCTGGTACATCGCGGCCTGGTTGTACTGGTCGTAGGCCTTCGCCTTGTCGGTCATGGCCTGGGCTTCGGCTGCGCCGAGGGCCTTGAGATTCTCGGCGGCGAGGGCGTTTTCCTTCTCCTTCACCTGCATGCGGGCCTCCGCCTCCTTCAGCATGCGGTAATGCTCGGCATCGGCCTCGGTCTGGATCTGGATGCTGCGCGCCTGCGCCGGCTTGATCACGTTCGTCTCAAGCTCCTTCTCCTTGCGGACCGTCTCCTCCTGCTGGAGCTTGATCTGCTCGCGGGTCTCGAGGAGCTTCACCTTGTACTCCTCCTCCTTGAGCTCCATCATCAGGCGGTTGCGCTCCAGCTCATAGCTTGTATCCGCCTTGGCGCGGACCTTCGCCACGTTGATCTGCGACGAGGCCTTGAGCTCCTCGTTCTTCCAGTTGCGCCCGGCCACCTCTGCCTCTGCGGCGAGCTTGGCAATGTCGGCCTCCTTCTTGGCCGAGGCCGCAAAGATGGCGGCGTCGCGATCGTACTCGGCCTGCTTGACGATGGCATCGCGCTTCGCCGCAGCGACCATCGGTTTGCTCAACGCCTCGAGGTAGCCCTGCGTGTCGGAAAGATCCTTCAGCGCGAAGGAGATCATGATGAGACCCATGCTGCCGAAATCGCGCACCACGGCATTGTAGACACGCTGGGCGAACTCATGGCGGTTCTGGTAGAGCTCGGAAACAGTCATGCTGCCGATTGCCTCACGCACCTTGCCCTCGAGCACGGTCTGCGCCACCTCACGGATGGCATCGGTGCCGCCGCCCATGAAGTTCTGCGTGGCGAGGAAGATCGAGTATTCGTTGGAATCGATCTTCACCTGGGCCGAGGACTCGGAGAGTATGGGGATGCCATCCTTCGAGAGCACCTCCGGCGTCCTGATCGTGACGCTGACCACCTCGATGGGCATGGTGTCGGCCTGTTCGGTGAAGGGATTGACGAAGGTGCTGCCGCCGATTCTGAAACGATACCCGATTTCCTGCTTCGTCCCATCCGGCGTGGTGATCATGCTCTTGCGTCCGGAAATGACGAGAACCTCGTTCGGTCCGACCTTCCTGTACTGCCGTGTCACCCAGTAAAAAATGCCGATGATGATGACAAGAAGGACGGCGAGAACGATGAGCAAAGTGATGGACATGAAAGCCTCCAAATATGATCTGGGGAAAGAGTCTCTTTTGCTGATGTTGCGATGGATGTTTCCGGTGGGAAACGCCCAGGCCCCGCGCGACGGCTGCCGTGGACGCACCAAATTAGTCATCCCGGAATTACGGAACAATTTCACAATCTCCCCCCGGGGCGAAAACCACGCCCGGAGGCACTCCGGCACGGCCAACAACGGCCTCATGCGGCCGGCGCCGGTATCAATGGATCATCAGCGTGACACGACCACGGGCACGGAACGCACACCCCTCGCCGTCCGAAGCGAAAGACGATACAGCCCTGGGACGGGATCCGGAAGCGCGAGAGTGAATGTCCCGCCGGTGAGCATGACCTCGCGCTCCAGCACCGTCTGCCCCAGGGTGTTGGTGAGCCGCACGTGCGTCGCACCGCGGAGCTCCTCTCCCGGGTGCACGGTGATCTGCGACCGACACGGATTCGGGTGCACCGCGAGAGAGGCCGTCACAGGCAGAGCCTCCACCACAGTCGTCATCTCCGACAGTCTCCTGCGCCAGACACCCTCACCATGCGTGCCGGCATGGATGAACTGCCCGCTCGCGACCATGGCACCAATGTAGAGCGTCGTGAGGCCGTCCGACACATCACGCCAGGTGGCGCAGTTGTCGGTGGACACATACACACCGCTGCCGTCGGTCCCGGCAAACACGGCCGTGCCCGCAACGATCACCGTGTTGAGGAAGGTGTCGTCGAGCCCGACCGACGCCGCCTCCCACGTCCCGCCCTGGTCGTTGGAGATGTAGATGCCGTCGCCCCAGGTGGCGGCGATCAGCGTCTGCCCGTTGACCGCAAGCCCGGTGACCGGCATGAAGGTGACTCCGAGCGCCACGTCGTCCCAGCTGCCTCCGTTGTTCGTCGACATGTAGATGCCCCCGTCTCCGGAGCCCGCGAAGATCCGCGTCCCCAATGTCGCGAAGCTCCAGATGGTTGTGTAGTCGGGCAGGCCGTTGGAGGCGGAACTCCAGGAGCTGCCGTTGTTCGTCGAGATGAAGATGCCGCTGTTGGCCAGGCCGGCCAGCACAAGCGTGTTGGTCGATCCGATGGAATACACCTGGGCGCCCACCGGCAGGCCGGTGCTGGCCGCCCGCCACTGCGCACCACCCTGCGTCGAAACAAACACACCATCCGTATACGTCCCGGCAAACACCGCGGTCCCCTTGGTTCCCATCGCCCAGATCAGGGACGCAGGTGGCAGCCCCGTGTTGGAGGGGGAGAACGTCATCCCGTTCGGCGAGACAAAGACCCCGTTGTCCTCCGTGCCGGCCAGAATCGAGGTGCCGGACGTGGTCATGCAATTGACATACTCCTGATCCATGCCGGACGAGATGGTCCACTGGCCATATGCCACACGTGGGCTGGTGATACCGGAGAAAAGGAGGATGGTGACGATGGAAAGTATGGAGCGCTGGGACATGATGCTGCCTGTCGATTGTTGCAGTGATGCAGGGTGTTCGGGCAATGGAAAATGGTATATTGCCTTCTGAGAGACAAACACCTCCCCCATTCCGTTACTCGACACCAACCCGCGGTGACCCATGTCAGCTGACTCCATGCTCCTGTTCACACCGATCAATCTCCCATCCGGTGTGAAGGTGCCCAACCGCCTTGCGCTCGCACCCATGACCACCTACAGCGGCAACGATGATGGAACGATCACCCAGGCGGAACTCGACTACCTCACACGCCGCGTGTCCGGATTGGGGATGGTCATCACGGCGGCCTGCCACGTCCATCCGTCGGGCCGCGCCTTCGACGGGCAGTGGGGCTGTGACGCGCCGGACAAGAAGGACTCCCTGGCCGCGGTGGCGGCGGTGATCCATGCCGGCGGAGCGCGCGCCATCCTCCAGCTTCATCATGGTGGGCGGATGTGCCCGTCGCGTCTGCTCGGGCATGCACCTCTGTCGGCCTCAGCCGTGCCCGCCGTGCGCGCGGGGGCGGAGACGCCGACAGCCATGACAAAGGCGCAGATCGAGGAGACCATCGCCGCATTCGGTGCCGCGACCTGGCGGGCCATCGACGCCGGCTACGACGGCGTCGAGATCCATGGTGCGAACACCTATCTCTTGCAGCAGTTCTTCTCCCCGCATTCCAACCATCGGAGCGACATCTGGGGCGGATCGACCGAGCAACGCATGCGCTTCCCCGTCGCCGTCGTCACCGCCGTGCTGCGTGCCGCCAAGGCTGCAGGGCGCCCCTTCGCCGTCGGCTACCGCATCTCGCCGGAGGAGGCGGAGCGGCCGGGCATCACCATCAAGGACACGATGAAACTCGTGGACCGCCTCTGCGATGAGCGCCTCGACTGGCTGCACATCTCCCTGAAGGATTTCCGCTCGCACTCCATCCGCAGCACCAGCGACAAGACCACTCCGCTTGCCCACATCATCGACACCATCCAACGCCGCCTCCCCATCATCGGCTGCGGCTCCATCCATGGGGCGGCCGATGCCTATGAGCTGCTGGGCGGCGGATGCAACATCGCCGCGCTCGGGCGCATCATGCTCACCGAACCGGACTGGGTGAGGAAGATCAGCGCGCCCGATGGCGGGCCCATTCGCACGGCCCTCCCCGCGCAGGGAGCAGCAGACACCCTCACGCTCCCGGAGCCCATGGTCAGGCGGCTCCTCGCCACCAAGGGGTGGATTCCCGTCACTCACATGTGATCGCGCACACGGACCTGCTCCGGTGTGAAACCCATTCCCACTCCGTCACCCCTGGTCGCGATCAGGTGATTCGCACAGCCTCAGTCACCCTCCCACGGGAGACCTCATTCCTGCACGTGCAGGCGCACATCCACACGGCGCTTCTCCCGCCATTCACGGGAGGCGCTGTGATCGACACCAAGTCCGTGGATGTCCCACGACACACGCTTCTCATCCACCAGCCGGGCAAATGCCGGCGATTCCATCAGGCGGCCATGCAGCATCAGGCGTGTGTTCCAGGCCCGCAGCCATGACAGGGTGACGTTGCTCATCCGTTGCCCGTTGGCGACAAGGATGGGCCCCTCGGCTATGGTGGGACCGGTGTAGTTTCCCGCAGTCACCTCCCGCTCGTCGGTGTAGCCATCCACATAGAACCAGAGCCGCCCACCGGTGGTCACCACCTTCGCCGCCACATCCGCCACGCGTGCGACAAAGGCGTCCAGCAAAGAGAGGTTGTCCGCCGCCGCCATCGTGCTTCGATCATCATCGTCACGCACATAGGGCGTCTTCGCGAACTCCCCCTTCGCCTTGCGTGTACGGAAGTCGCTGACGGTCTCCGGCAGTGTGGGAAGGACGTAGCCCGTGATGAAGAAGGCGAGCGATGTGTGCAGCACGGGCAGGGAGGGCTGCGTCGGGCAGTCCGGGCACGGACGGTGGACGGTGGTGCGAGCGGGAAGCGAAAGGACGAAGGCGAACTCCCCGCCGCAGCAGGGGTACTTCAGGGCGAAACCGCGATCCGGCCACACCCATGAATCGCCCTCCTCGTTGCGCACCGCCCTCCCCTCATCGCCGAAGAAATGCGTGCGAGCCGTGGTGAGTCTCCACCGTGCCGCATCCGTGAGCAGATGGTTCTCCGCAGGCAGGATGCCGGATCCCGTGATCCATATCTCACGGATGACAAAGGTCACCGGATCAATGAACACGTGCAGGGAGGGATCGAGAGCCGGGATGTAGACGGTGAGCGGAGCGCGTCGGGCAAACAGATACGGAAGCTGACGTGCATCGAGGATGGTGCGCGCCTGCTCCCATGGCATGCCCACGGAGATGCCAAGGACGGCAACGTCCGTACTGGTCATTCCGGCGTCAAGTTTCATCACCGGTGTTTCGGCCAGATCGAGCACACGGGCGGACACCTCCGCGGCAGGGCCGGCGAGCAGGATGGCGAAGAGCAGGATGCTGGACAGGCGGGTCATGGCAACCACGTGGAGGGTGATGAGGACGGTGGGAAACGACGATGGTCACGACACTGTCGTGACCATCAATGCGCGGCGGACGTTGTCAGCGAAGGCGGCTCGTCAGCTCCTCGATCAGGTCATAGAGCCGTGGAAGATCGGCGCATCGGCCGATGACCCCCTGGCATTCGGGATAGATTCGGACCGACAGCGCTTCCCGCGTGCCATAGATCTTGACCGTCACTCGTGAACGCAGGACCTCGTCGTTGTAGGTCTCGTAGAACCACATCGTGGGGAGAAACTTGTTGTCCCTGTGGGTGGTCTCGACCATGTACCCCTTGGTGATGACGCTGTTGATGGTGACATCCCAGGCTTCCGCGGGGCACATCCCCTCACGCACAGGGAGGGACACCCAGCGGTTTGAATCCTCGCTCAGGGCGGAGGTTTCGACACAGCCGTTCAGGAGAAACGTGGTTCCGGCGAGCAGGAGCAGGGCGGTGAGAAGCAGACGTGTTTTCATGATGGTCCTATTCGGATGTGGTGCGGTGAAACGAGGTCAGCGGGGGAGTCCGCCGGTGCAGCGGATCTGGAGCTCAAGCAGGTCGGTCTTCAGGGCATTGAGGACGGCGGTGGAGGGGGTTGGAACCGGAGGGGGCGGGGCACACCGGAGCGCGCTGGTCGGGCGGCAGCCCGCATCACCGCACACCTTCTGGTGGATGGAGGTGTTCCATGATGCGCCATAGGAGGACACGCGCGGGGCGCATCCGGCAGCCACGCAGCCCTGCGAGTGCGACGTGCGGGAAAGGACGACGACGTCGCCACGGGGTGCCGGAGCGATGCACTCCCCCTCGGCGACCATGGCCGCATGCAGGGGCGACTCCCCGGCCATCACCACGGTGCGCACCTCCACCTCGCGCCGGGCCATGGGCGGAGGCGCAAGGCACGCGTTCAGAGCCTCGTCGTTGCGGCGACGCAGATCGAGGATCACATGCTGCGGCAGGCAGCGGCAGCCTTCGAGCTGGTCGATGAGGCGGGCATTGGCGTCGTGGCATTCACCCGGGCCGGGATCCCGAGAAATGACGGCCACCGTCACATGGCCGCAGCCGTGGTGCGCACAGGCCGTCCCTGCGCAGCAGGTGGCGCAAGTGGTGTGGCCGCAGGCCGGAGAAACCATCCATGGGTGTTCCTGACAGGTGTTGACGGAACGATGCTCCCAGGAGTGCGAGTAGGAGCTGCGGTGCTGGGCGACGGCAGGAGAGGCACCCGCCGCCAACAGCACGACGGCGATGATGAGGGAAAGGTGGTGACGCATATGCTTCCTTGATGAATGACAGACGATGGAGGGTGACGGGGTCGGAACGCCCTTTCAATGGGTTGGCGAGAACGCTTCAAGCATCACTGCACAATGATTTCCTTGTCCTGCAACGTGTTATGCAACCTTCTCTTCCACGCCACTTGACGGGAATCGTCTGCGTGGGCTGTGCTGTTTCCGGAGTGCGGATGCGGGAAACGGCGGCAGTCATACGCAATGGCTTCATGCAACAGCGTTTGATTGAAAGGGTGGGAAAGTTACCCCCCACCCTGGCAAAAACCAAATGAAAAATTTGTAAGGATGAGTGCCTTTCGAAGGCCTTCCACAGCCTCAGGACTCGTAGAAGACCGTCTTCAGTTTGCGGAGTTTCAGGAGTGCCGACAGGAGGAAATCCTGGCTCGACTGCCGTTCGATCAGATCGCGGACGATCATGATCTCGGCATCGCGGATGATCTCGGCCTGCAGTTCGTCCATCATTTCGATGATGGGGGGCCATGTGGGCTTGAGCCTTCGCATGTTGTCGATCCAGGCCTGGTGCTTGATGATGTTCTTGATGCGGGAGCTGAGAGAAAGCGCCCCGCGCCCGAGCCCGTTGTCCGACAGATCGATGCCCTTGATCTCGTAGATCCGGTAGTCGCTGCTGTTGTGGGCGTTCCTGGCGAGATGCTTCAGATAGGACTCCTTGTAGAACAGCCACTTGACCTCATCGATCACCGGCTCAGCCACTTTTGTGTGATCGAGGCGGTAGTACATCGCCTCGATGTAGGGATGAAGATCCATGTTGTTGCCTTCGTAGGTCTTCGCCACCACGGTCTTGAAGTTCTCCTGATCCACGAACAGGCGCTCGGCACGGAGCTGCCCCTCCACATGAGAGATCAGCAGGTCGAAGTGGTTGGTCAGGGCCTTGACCTTGTCCTGCAGTTCGGCGGGGATATAGGTGTCGATGAACTCGCGATAGCGGCCGATACCGTGGACTTTGCCATCGGGGTGCTCCGCGCGATTGAGGAGATCCTCGATGCCGTCGTGCATGGCGGCCGCGGCGGCATAGGTGAAGGACCCCGGGTCGTCCATCGGAAGATAATGGACAATGGCTCCCACGCGGTTCATGTGTGCCACGGAAGGCAGCCCGCAATGGCGCTTCAGGCCCAGGGTGGAACAGACCTTGTAAAGCTTGATGACGGCGCCGGCGTACCCGCCATACATCACCTCCATGTGCTCCATGGCAGGGATGCGGCCGAACAGCAGGCTCGACTGCACCTCTTGGAAGGCCTGCTCCTTTTCGATGCAGTCTCGTGTCAGAACCACCTTTTTCGGGGCGTTGCCGGAAAGCTGACGCGGCAGGCCGAACATGCCCCGGTTGAGCTCCATGAAGGCGGCGATGTTGCGCTGAAGGATGTCCAGCTTCTGATCGCCATACAATCCACGCAGCGCGGATGCGCTCGGCACCGTCATCTGCCGGATGGAGTCCAGGATCTCAAAGGCTCGAGTCACCCTGTCGTTGTCTGCCATTTCTCCGTCGAACGGGATGCTCATGGTGGTCTCTTCGATGTGACAAAAATAGTGAACGTGTCGACCGTCGGTTTGTGGATGGTAAGAAAATGCGCGACAAAATGAAATGCCCGCATCAGCGAATCTTGAAAACAAAGGCCGTGACGCCGCGTTTCTTCAGTGATGCGGCGAGCGCCTCGGCGTCACGGCGATCCGGAAATCCCCGCGACGTCAGCCTGTACACCGGCTCCCGGCCCGCGCTGCCAAGACGCACATACACATCATTCACGCCCGCGAGCTTCAGTCGATCCACCTGGCGGAGCAGATTTGCCAGGTCACCGAAGGACGCAAGCTGGACGGCGAAGCCCGCCTGCGGGGCCCGCCGGATGTCGATCGAGAAGAAATCGTCCTCATGCTGCTTCTTCGTTGGCAGGGAGACCACATCGAGCTGCACGCGGGCCGTTCCGTTCTCCTCCATGCCCAGCGCCCTCGCCGCGCCGCGAGACAGGTCGATGATCCGCCCGTCGACAAAGGGCCCCTCGTCGTTGATCCGCACCTTCACCGTGCGGCCGTTGTCGAGGTTGGTGACCTTCACGATGGTGTTGAATGGAAGGGTCTGATGCGCCGCCGTCAGGGCATCCATGTCGAAGAGCTCACCGTTGGCGGTCCGCCGACCGTCGAATTCGTGCGCGTAGAACGATGCGATGCCAGTCTGCCGGAACCCCTTCTGCGCCATGCAGACCGAGGACGCGGCGAGGAGAGTGAACAACGCACAGCATGGCAACCAGGCGAATGTGCGTGGGAGATATTGGTGTGTGCGTGTCGTCATCCGATCGGCCTCCTGGTGAACTTCCGCGATTGTGAGGGAAAAGATACGCCCGAAATCGGTGCATCCCGTGCGCATCCACAGGTTTTTTCGTGCAGGAAACGAGCGGCAGTTTCTGCTTGCATAATTCCGGATGAGGCCGTACCTTGAACCTGCTCAAGTCATGTCCTTTCCACTCAGTTCATCACAATATGGAGGTTTATGAAGACTTGGATCACGACAATGCTCATCGCGCTCCTGTTCATATCAGGACTCGGCATTGTCTCACCCGACACCGCCCAGGCAAAACCGAAAAGAAAGGCAGTCAAGACTGCTGTTCACAAGAAGGCGTCCAAACAATCCAAGAAACGCAAAAACAAAAGGTCACGTCGTTCACGTCACAACACCGTCCCGAGAGAAGTCTCCATTTCAGCCGCCAATTCTCTGCTTCGTCAATATCTGCCACGCTACGCAGATTTTAACAAAGCAAAGGCTGGAGTCGATGATGCAGCGCTTCCAGCGGACTTCGACGTCAACTCGCCCTTCGCTTCCGCAGAATATCGCAAGGCCCTCCTCGAAGAGGCAAAGCAGTGGCTGGGAACCAGATATCGGTACGGCGGCAAGTCGCGGCAGGGAATCGACTGCTCCGGCTTCACCTCCACGCTGCTGTCCAACGCGCTGAACGTCCGTTTCGCGGGTGATTCCCGCTGGCAGGCCCGTCAGTTCCGCGCGATCTTCAGCATCGACAGTCTGCAATTCGGCGATCTGTTGTTCTTCAACCGCTCTGCACGCACCGCACGGCGTATCGGCCATGTGGGGGTGTACCTGGGCAACGGCATCTTCATCCATTCCGGATCGAGCACAGGCGTCACTGTCGCCAAGCTCGACGGCGGGTACATTGACCGCTTCTGCTGGGGCGGGCGCATCACCGCCAATGGCATCGGCCTGCCGCCGGAAAAGACCGGGCTCTACACCGCTCCCTGACGCCCTGTCCGTGTCTGTTCAAGCCCCCGCAACACGGGGGCTTTTTTATGTCACCATCGGTTTTCCGGAAGACGGTCTCTCCGTACCTTCATTTGCCGAGATCATTGTTCACCGCCTGCGCATGCATCATGATGTCCCATTTCACCACCGCCCCCCTCCTGTTCACCATGCCACGCATCGTGGCATGCCACCTGCTCGCGGTCGCCATCGGCCTTGCGCTGAACGCCTGCTCGGCCGTGCCCGAACCATTGCCTCCCATCGTGCGTCCAGCTCCGGACACCGGAGGCGTCGCTCTGCCGCCGACCCCGGCACCTGCACCACTCCTCCTGCGACACAGCCTGGCGGGGCTCCCCGCCGACTCCCTCATCGCGGAGCGCAGCGACAGGGGCATCCCCGAATCCGCCTGGGTCGACAGCGTGCTCGCCACAATGACGCTGCGGGCGCGGATCGGGCAGCTCATCATCCCCTGGACGTTGAGCAGCGTGAGCGGCGCAAAGAAGGACGCCCTGAAACGCATGGTGCGCGACCTGGGCCTCGGCGGTGTCATCATCTCCACCGGCAACGTGGACGATGCAGCCCGCCTCACACAAGAGCTTCAGGATGAGGTGGACGTCCCGCTTCTCATCTCTGCCGATTTCGAGAACGGCCTTGGCATGCGGCTCGATGGCGCAACCTCCTTCCCGAGCCTGATGGCGTTGGGCGCGACGGGAGATCCCGATCTCGCCTACGACATGGGGCGGGCGGTTGCAGCGGAAGCGCGGGCGGTGGGCGTGATGCAGAACTATGCACCCGTCTGTGATGTCAACAACAATGCGGGCAATCCGATCATCAACGTCCGCTCCTTCGGTGAGGATCCCGCGCTTGTGGCACGCCTCGCCGCAGCCTATGCCCGCGGCATGCAGGATGGCGGCATCCTCGCCACGGCAAAGCACTTCCCCGGGCATGGCGACACCGACGTTGATTCCCACATCGCCCTGCCCGTCATGCCAGGAACAGCGGCCCGGCTGGACTCGATCGAGCTCCTCCCATTCCGCCGCCTCGTTGATGCCGGCGTGCTGAGCGTGATGACCGGCCACATCGCCGCACCCACGATCGACCCCGACAGTGGCATGCCGGCCTCCTTCTCACGCCGTGCCACGGATTCGCTCATCCGCGACTGCATGGGATTCCGTGGACTCATCGTGACCGATGCCCTCAACATGTCGGCACTGTCGGCGCAGTCCAGGAATCGGCCTCCCGCAGCCATGGCCCTTTCTGCGGGAGCGGACATGCTCCTCATGCCCGCCGATGCAAAGGATGCCATCGATGCCATCGAACGCGATGTGCACAGCGGCCGCATCCCGGAAGTCACGGTGGATCGGGCCGCACAGCGCGTCCTCACCGCCAAGGACTGGCTCGGCCTCGCCCACCCCGCGGCACTGCGCCTGCCCGCCGACACCATGCGGGCGGCAGCGCACCTTGCACTCGCCCGCCGCATCGCCGAGAGGGCCGTCACGCTGGTCCGCAGCACCGGGCGGGCACTGCCGCTCAGGCATGGACAGCAGCACATCGGCTGCGTGCAACTCGTCTCCGGCACCGGCACGCCACGGACGGCTGCGCTCACGGCGGAGCTGCGCGGGCACTTCCCCGACCTGCGCACCGTGGAGGTGGGGCGCTCGCCGTCGGCGAAGGACATCGACCACATCATGGACACGCTGGGCGACTGCCGCCACCTCATCGTGGCAGGTTTCATCAAGGTGGCCGAGTGGAGCGGCGTCATCGGTCTTTCGAGGGAGCAGCAGGCGCTTGTGGAACGACTTCGGCGGCGTGGAGCGCGCATCATCCTCCTCTCCTTCGGCAGCCCGTATCTCCTGCAGGCGGTGCCGCAGGCCGTGGCCTGCATCAATGCCTATGGAGACGATGACCCCTCGATCCGCGCGGCGGTGGCGGCCCTCACCGGCGAGCTGAATCCCACGGGGGTGCTGCCCATCACCATCCCCGGCCTCGCGGAACGAGGGACGTCCCTGTCCTACCCGGACGAGAACAAGCGGGCAATGACAGAGGCGAACCGCTTTGCCGCGGTGGACAGCCTTGTCATGGCGCAGATCCGGCAGAAGTCGTTCCCCGGCGCACAGCTCTGGGTGCAGCAACACGGGCGTCTGCTGCATGCACGCACGTATGGGACGATGACTTACGATCCCCTTTCAGCGCCCATCATGCCCACCACGATGTACGACATTGCGTCCATGTCCAAGGTGGTGGTCACCACCACGGCCACGATGATGCTGGTGGATGAGGGGCGGATCGATCTGGATGCCCCCGTGGTGCGTTACCTTCCGGAATTCGGCGTGAACGGAAAGGAGCGGATCACCATCCGCCACCTGCTCTTGCACACCAGCGGGTTGCCGGCGTTTCTGTTGTTTTACCGTTCCTGCACCACGGCACGACAGGTGATCGATTCCATCATGGTGACGCGGTTGGACGCGCCACCGGGAGCGCGGATGGTGTATTCGGATCTGGGGATGATCACGCTGGGCAGGGTGATTGAACGCATCACGGGATCGCCACTGGACGTTTTCGCACGGGAGCGCATCATTGAACCGCTCGGGATGCGGAACACCATGTACGCACCGCCGGATTCGCTGCGATCCCTCTGCGCTCCCACCGAGCTGGACGCGTACTGGCGCCACCGGCTTGTGCAGGGCACGGTGCACGACGAGACCGCGGCACTGCTGGACGGCGTGGCCGGGCATGCCGGCGTGTTTTCCACCGCGGCTGATCTCGCGGTGTTCGCGCAGATGCTGCTCGACGGCGGCCGCATCCGCGACCGACGCCTCCTCGCGGCATCGACCATCGCGATGTTCACGAAGCGTCAGGAGCGCGGCAGCTCGCGGGCGTTGGGGTGGGACATGCGCAGCACTTCCGGCTCCTCGGCCGGGCAGTATTTCTCGATGCGATCCTTCGGTCACACCGGCTTCACCGGCACGTCGATCTGGATCGATCCCGATGCCGACATGTTCGTCATCTTCCTGACCAACCGTGTGCACCCGACCCGTGAAAACAGGAAGCTCCTCGGATTCCGCGCCGTGCTCCACGACGCCATCCGCCGTGCGATCGGAGGATGATTGCTGGAAATGCGTGGGGGGGGGGGGGGGGGCCGATATGGCTTGAATGGAGTAAGAAAAAGAACGAGAAGTGTACCCCCCCCACCCCCATGCCC
>CAYUYM010000036.1:0-20680 GCA_964449305.1 uncultured Chromatiales bacterium
TTCTGGAACTCCGTCGGCGTTCCCGGAACACCGGAAATGACGACGCGATGGCACGATCGTTCCGCGTCCAAATCTTCAACTCGTCTTTCGATCCATACACGCTTCGCGTTGAGCGCGGCGTTTCGTCTCAGCCCTCTGTCTGCCGCATTTTCGCTGCGAGGCCGGTCTTCTGGATATGGCTGCTTTCCACCGCAGTGCGCAGCGTCTCAGGTGTGCCGAGGATGAGCACGGACTCACGGGCACGCGTGATCGCGGTGTAGAGAAGCTCGCGTGAGGCCACCGGCTGGTGATGCTCCGGCAGGACCAGTGCGATGCTCCGGTGTTCCGATCCCTGGGATTTGTGGACCGTGGTGGCGAATGCCGGCTCATGCGCGGGGAGGCGCTGCGGGGCGATGGTGCGCAGTATGCCGGGGCCGCCGGGGAAGTGGGCGAGAAGTCGATCTCCACGACGCAGGATGATGCCGACATCCCCGTTTGCGAGGCCGGTGTGGCGGTCGTTGCGGGTGATCAGCACCGGCAGGCCGTGGCGCCATGGGGGGATCTGCTCAGAGGAATCGTCCGGGACACGGCGCCGCAGGATGCGGAGCACGGCGTCGTTCATGACCTCCACACCCCGCCCCGATTCGCGGACTGCACACAGGATGCGGTGACGATCAAAGGCTGCGAGAATCGCCTCAGGCTCTGCATCCGGCTGAATGAGGAGGTCGAGGTAGTCGTCGTAGCCCGCCACCACGGCAGCCAGTGTGGCGGCATCGGGTTGTGATGCACCATCATCGATGAGATGGATTGAAGGATCGCTGCCGGCCATGAGCATCTCCACCACATCGTCACCTCTGCGCTCCTTCACTGCCACCGCCAGACGGTCGATGGCCCCGCCCGATGCGAAGCGACGTGCGCGTGTGAGCCAGATCACGCAGTCGGCAAGGGGCGATGGTGCAGCATCGGGAGGCTCGTCGTCGTCCCAATCCTCCGCGTCTTCATCCATCGGTGCACATGGGACGTCCTGGAGCAACGTCTCGGTGAAGGCAGACAAGGCAGCAGGAGACACATCAAGCGCCTGCCGGATCTCATCGAGGCAGGCAACTGAGAAGCACTCCCGGCCGCTGATGTCGCGGAAGATGGCGCCTGCCTCCACCGGTGGAAGCTGGTCCTTGTCCCCGATGAGCACGAGACGGGCCTCCAGCGGGACGGCCTCGATCAGGCGTGTGGCGAGTGTGAGGTCGAGCATGGAAGCTTCATCGATGATGACGACGTCAGCGGGAAGGGGATTGCCCGCATGATGGCGATGGGAGGTGCCGTCGCTTGAGGCGCCGAGGAGGCGGTGGATGGTGGTGGCATGCTCCGGCAGCAGCCCGGCGAGGTGCGTCGGAATGCGCGCGCCTGCCGTGCGCACGGCCTCCTCCATGCGCTGGGCGGCCTTGCCCGTCGGTGCGGCGAGGGCGATCCGCAGCGTTGGTGTTCCGCTCAGAAGCGCGGCGAGAAGCGTCACCGCCGTCGTCGTCTTTCCCGTGCCCGGGCCGCCGGAGATGATGGTGAGCCGGTTGCGGATGCCGAGTGCCACAGCCACGTGCTGTCGATCCACATCGGGTCCATCGTTCCCCGACAGGGCGGCGGTGTGAATCATGGTCCGGATCGCGTCGGCATCGGCGAGTGGCGCAGCGACAGTCCTGACGCGCAACGCCCGTGCCAGCCGTCGCTCCTCGTCGAACCGGCGGGCGAGCTGGAGGCGGTCGCCGTCGTCGAGCACAAACGGCGCTGTGAGCGTCGATGCCGGGTGGGCCACAAGGCCGGTGGCGAGCAGGGCCTGGCGCAGAGCAGGGATTTCAAGGGCGTTTCCCGTGTCCACGAGTTCGAACAGGTCGATGCAGGTGTGTCCCTCAAGATCGGCCAGCGACAGGCGGAATGCGACGCGGCGCAGAAGGGCGGCGGCACGCGGCGGCAGCCCCATCCGCTCGGCGATGCCCTGCACGGCACGGGCAAAGCCCTGTGGCAGCGCCAGCTCGGGCGTTCCGTGAACGGACATCATGAGCGGTCCCCCGGTTCGGCGATCAGGGACTCGAGGGCGTCGAGTGTGGCCGGGTCAGGTCGATGATGGAACACGCCGAACGCTTCACCCGTTGCGCTTCTCCACCCGGGGCGCACACCCCGGACAAAGAGGTAGAGACATCCACCGAAGTGCGCCGCCTCGTCGTACGCGCGCATCCGGAGGCGCAGGTGACGACGCAGCGCCACGGAATAGATCAGGTACTGGAGGTGATACCCATCCATCCGCATCGCATCGGCCACATGCCGCGCATCGTAGTCCGTCGGCGCGTGTCCCAGGTGGTTGGATTTCCAGTCCACGATGTAATAGCGGTTGTCATGCCGGATGACGCTGTCGATGTACCCGGAGAGGAGGCGTCGCCATGCCATGAAGCCGGAGTCGTCCACCGGGAGGCCGTGGGCCATGAGGAGCCGGCTCAGGGTTCCACTGTCGAAGCGGGGTGAGGGGAACTGGAACTCCATCTCGTTCAACCGTGCAGTCCGGGGCACCGCTGCCAGTGTGAAGCCTGGCAGGATCTCGGTGGCGGTGAGGTCACGGAGCATGGAGGCAAGCATCGCCACCTCCGGTGTGGCGGATCCCTCCTGCGGCATGCGACCGGTGAGGCTCCAAGCTGCGGTGCCGATGGCCTCGTTCCAGCCTGCGGGGTCGGCGAAATCGATGCGCTCCAGAAGACGGTGGATGCAGTTGCCCGCTGCGGCACCACGGGGGAAGCGGAGGATGTCGTCCTCCGGCACGTGCTCCGGCACGGCGCCCCAGGCGGGGAGGGAGGGCTGCGCATCGCGGTCGGGGATGGGGCGATCCTGGGCTGCGTGCGTGGTGAGGCTCGAGTAACTGCCGGGGATCCAGGCGGCATGATATGGTCCCGTGGCGATGGCGCAGCGGAGTCCGCGTTCCGCTCGCGTCGGTGGAGCGGTCGCTTCTGGGGCGACAGGTGCATCGTGGAGATCGATGGTGCCCCCGGATCCGGCGGCCACCCGCTGCCAGCACCCAAGGATGGCGTCCCAGTCGAGGCTGCCTGCGAGGAACGCGGTGTGATCGGTTCCGTCGCCCGCCACAAGCCAGTGGGGCATCGCCGTACAGCATTCCCGGGGGTTCCTGGATGCGGTGTACCGCCCGATCATCACGTGACACCGGTGGATGGCCCGTGTGAGGGCCACGTAGAGCAGGCGAAGGTGCTCCTGCGCGTGCTCCTGGAACGCGCCCGCCCGTGCCTGGCTCTTGGTGTCCGATCCCGTACCCACGGTGAAGGAGATCCGCGCCTGCCCCTGAGCGTCGTGGTGAAGCCAGGCCGCGGGCAGCGTCCTCGGTGGGGGGGCGGCATCGAAGAGAAACGGGCAGAACACGATGGGGTATTCCAGTCCCTTGGCGCTGTGCATGGTGGTGATGCGCACAAGGTTCTCGTCCGATTCCAGACGCAACTGCTCGTCCTCACCGGCAATGCTGTCGGAACGCATCCTCGCGTGCACCATCCGCAGGATGTGCTCAGGCGCTGCGTCGGCAGAGGCCCCGGCCTGGATGAGCTCCCCGATGTGGGTGAGGTTGGTGATGGTGCGCTCGCCCTCGGGCCCGGCGGCGATGCGGCCGAGCGCGCCGTCGGAACGCAGCAGCCGGCGCCACATGGCGGCGAAGCCGTGTCGGCGCCATTCCTCATGCAGACTGCGGAACAGCGCCATCGCCCGCTCCATCGCATCGTCGTCGTGCAGCAGCGCGGCAAGGTGGTCCGAGCTGGCGCCCAGGATCTCCGTCCCAAGGGCGGACGCCACCAGTCCGGGGTCTCCGGGGGTGTGAATCGTCTCGAGGATGCGCAGTGTCTCGCCTGCCTGCGGAGTCGCCCAGACGGAGGTCTGCGAGAGTTCCACGCATCCGACTGCCCGGTCGGTCAGCACCTGCCGCATCCGCATCCCCTCACTGTTGGTGCGCACCAGCACGGCGATGTCGGCTCCGACGATGGCGCGCCCGCCGATGCGGATGTTCCCGCGGGCGCCTTCCGCAAGCAGCCGGGCGATCTCGTCGGCAGCGGTGGCGGCGGCGATGGCACGAAGCCGGCCCCTGGTCGGGGGATCGTCCCCCGTGTCGGGCGTGAGATTCCAGATCGTCATGGGAGCGCGATCTGCGCTGTCGTCCGTCAGGGGCTCCGGCCGGTGTTCCCCCGGATGGATGGTCGTGTACTCAAGATCCTGAAACATGAAGGGGTCGTCGTGCACGCTGAACAGGTGGTTCACGGCGGTGATGAAGGCATCCGAGGAGCGCTGGTTGCGGTCCAGCGTGTACCGGCGCACCGCCTGCCGTCGTGCCTGGAGGTAGGTGTGGAGATCGGCGCCGCGGAAGCTGTAGATCGCCTGTTTCGGATCGCCGACAAAGAACACCGTCGATTCGCCGGGGGCGACGAGGTGGATCCGGCGGAAGATGTCGAACTGGATGGGGTCGGTGTCCTGGAATTCGTCGATGAGCGCGCAGGGATGGCGTCGGCGCAGGGTGTCGGCGAGCCAGCCACCGCGCGGCCCCGCCAGCGCGTCGCGCAGCCCGGTGAGCTGATCCTGATACGACTGCACGCGCATGGATCGCCGGTGGTCCGCCAGGAGGGCGGGTCCCTCCGTCACCCACTGCACCATCAGGCGGTGGGCACGCGCGGCATGCATCGGCATCATCTCCAGGAGAAGCGCGTGGAACTCACGGACACGGGTGAAGAAGGAATGCTGCGGAGCCACCCTGCCACTCTTCATGGCACCCGCGAGGAAGTCCTGGGAGAAGGTCTCGAGAAACATCCAGCCTCCAGCCTGTTCCATCGAGAGGTAGGGGTTGCCCTGGGCGAAGTAGGTCGTGAGCTTCGCAGCGCGCGGGAGCAGCCAGCGTTCCTGGAGTCTTCTGCCATTCATGGCGGGGAGGGCATCGGTGAGAAGTGAGAGCAGCGGGTCGCGCATGTCGCGCCACTCCGTGCGCAGCTCGTCGTACAGGTGCAGCAGCGGACTGTCGTCCGTGGATGTGCTGTCCGGCACGGCCCCCCACTCGGGCACCGCATCGATGTGCGCCGTGCGGATCGCGAGCTGGCGCTGCAGCGTCTCCGGCGTCAGGGCCTTCGTCGCAAGCAGGTGGAGGGCGAAGCCGCGGTCCACACCGGGACCGCCGCAGTGGGTGCGCCAGAAGTCGTCGGCCACCTTCTGTTGATGCCCCGTCTCATCAGTGTCGAGCTCCATCGACAGCGGCAGGGCCGCGCTGAAGGGCGTCTCCATGAGGGCGCGTTGGCAGTAGCTGTGGATGGTGTGGATGGATGCCTCGTCAAAGGCGGCGAGCGCCTCATCAAGACGCTCCTGGATGGTCTGCCGTGTCAGCCCCGCCGCATCCACGGCATGTCGGAGAAAGCCCGTCACAAAGGGATCGTCGCTGGATCCGGTCTGGATGGCCAGCCGGATCGAGGCGAGCCGCCTCCGCAGCCGGTCGCGCAGCTCCGCGGTCGCGGTCTTCGTGAAGGTCACCACCAGGATGTCGCGCACGGGCAGGCCCCGCTCCAGCAGGAGACGGGCGTAGAGCGCGGCGATGCTCCAGGTCTTGCCCGTCCCGGCCGATGCCTCGATGAGGTTGATGCCGTCAAGCTCGCAGGTGAAGACATCGAGCGGTTGCGCAGAGCTCATGTCTTCTCCTCGATCAGAACGTCAAACAGGGGTGTCAGGATGCGGCGCGACACCTCCTCGAACTCCCCCCCAAGCGGGTCGTCCACTCCGCGCATCGCCATGGCATGATGCGGATCCGTCGCCTCCGTCCAGATGAATTCATTGTCCGACCACACATCACGGGCCTTCGCCATCGATCCCTCCGGCCTGCACAGGGCGATGGAGGATCGCAGGAAGAAGCGGACGGGACGCATCAACCCCTCACGATACAGGGTCAGGAGATCCATGAGGAGGCTGCCGGCACGGTTCACCTCATGCAGCGTGATGGTCCTGTCCAGTGTGACGCGCTGCGTCGTCCGCCCTGCGCCGTCCGCCCCGAGGTGGTTCAGCACGAGATGTGGCACCCATGCCCGCATCAGATCGTCTTCGTGCACCTGCGACGGTGACACCTGCACCAAGCCGGCGCCGCACACGCTGTCCAACGTTCCCTGCACGCGCCAGATTTCACCGTCGAGCGTGAAGGGGATGTCGAACGGGCGCGACCTTGGTTGCGCGTGCCCACGGAGGTGCACCACCTTCTCCACCACGGCACGTGTCCGCGCAACACGCTCCTCGATCAGCCCGCGTCCCAGCTCGCCGGCGGGAGCTTCAATGCCCGCCATCGCCAGCGTGATAAGGCGTTCGGCATCGGCTCCGGCGAGAGCCTCGGGCAGCAGTCGGCGCGTGAGACCTCCGTCGTGATTCCTGTCCCATGTCAGGGGTTCCTGGTCCTCCAGCCCGGCATCGATCCATGGCAGGCGGACCCGGAGGCGGTTCAGCAGGAAGTGCCGCGAGGTGTTGCGCAGGAATCCGACAAGGTCGTCGATGGTGACGATGCCGAAGGTGTCGGCGTCTGGTGCGGGGAGGGGGGCGGTGAAAAACGGGCGCGCATCCGGGCCCGGTACGCAGGCAAGCCGTCGTTCCACGGCGCGGGCAGCGTCGCAGGCGTCGGCGTCGACGCTCTCCATGCCCGGTGCCGGATCCGCGAAGTGCCGCGGTGAGAACCCCTGCAGCGGGTGGCGTCGTGTCCACGCGTTGCGGATGGATTCGATCGTTCGCGCATCGGCATCGGGTGGGAGGCAGACGTCGGTCATGGCGTCGAGCAGCTCGGCGATGAGCACCGATGGCGGGAGAATGGTGTTCTGCCGGATGTGACTGCCGGTGTAGGTGATGATCAGGCGGTCCCGGGCGGCAAGCAGAAGGTCGAGCAGGATGCTGCGATCCTGCGCCTGCCGGTTCCTGTCACCCCTCCGTGGGGGGGAGTGGGGGATGAGGTCGAACTCCGTGCGCGGCTGCCGTGTGGGCCAGGCGTCGTCGTCCATCCCGAGCAGGCAGATGACGCGGTGGGGCACGCAGCGGAGCTGGGCCATCGCGGTGAAGGTGACAGCCCCGGAGACGCGGGCCCCGTGGGGCGATTCCTGGAGTGCCGCGTCGAGGGCGGCACGCACCACGTCGAGCGGCACGTCCTCCACACCGCCCTCGGCCATGGAGGAGCAGACGTCGTCGATGAGGTCGAGCAGTCGGCGGAGGTCGTCCTCCTCGCCGGAGGCCATGGTGATGAAGCGGTCGGTGAGCTGATGCAGGGTCTCGCACCATGCGGCGGGCGGATGGCTCGTGGCGGCATGGTCGCGCAGCCCGATGAGCGCGTCGGTGAAGGCTGCGAAGCGCCCGAGGATGTCGCCGGCCGCTCCGACGGGCTCTGACACCGGGAGCATGCCGGCGACGACGGCCGTGGCATGCTCCGGCATCGCGTAGCCAAGGAAGAGGCGCTGCATGGCGTCGTCGAGTGTGTGGTTGCCGGTGGCCGGGAGGCCGCATGCGCTGCGATGTGCGGCATCGACACCCCAGCGGAAGCCTGCCGACTGCATCCAGCTCCGGATGCGGTCCAACGCGCCGGGGTCGAGATCGAAGGATCGCGCCACGGCGTCGAGCTGGACCACCTCGAACACTGCGGGGGCCTCGAAGCGTGAACGCAGCAGATCGAGGATGGCGCACAGGGCGGCGGCGGCGGTGTTGTCGCGCCCCTCGGCCTGGCCCGTCACGCGGTGGTCGATCCACCGCGCATCGCGTGCGCCCCCGAACACGGCCTCGATCAGCGGGGTCGCGACGGCCAGATCGGGCGTCACCACAAGCACGTCGCCCGGTGTCAGCGTCGGGTCGGCGGTGAACAGGGCGTGGAGCCTGTTGTGCAGCACCTCGAGCTGGCGCGTGATGCTGTGGCAGGCGTGCACCTCGATGCTGTCATCCGGCGGCAGCGGCGCGTGCCCACGAAACGGTTCGAGCCGGAGCATGGCGTTGCGTATGGCGCTGAGCACCGTCCGCCTGTCGTCATCCACCATCACATCCTCCCCGGCCGGCGGGGGATCGGTGTCACCGAGCAGCATGGATAGCAGCCCCTGCGTCTGCCGCCCCCAGGAGGCAAGCAGGGGGTTGATGGTTTCATGGTGTTCGGCACGCCCATGGCGGACGAGCCAGGAGAGGCGGCGTTCCTCCACGATGTCGAACCAGTACTCCCGACAGGGATTCAGAACGAGGACGTGGATGTCGATCCACTGGGCGAGGGCATCGAGCATGCGGACATGGAGGGCGGTCATGTCGGCCGGGCAGTGGATGAGGACGCGTTCCGGGAAGCCCGCGCGCCGCGCACGCCCGGGCGTCAGCGCGGCACAGGCCTGGAAGAACCCACCCTCGATGCGGAAGGGGAAGTGCCCGAGCTCGTCGGTGATCTGCTTCCACAGTGCCGCCTGCCAGCGTACATCGGCCGCCACCGGGTCGCCGACATCGGCCAGACTGGCAGGGTGATCCATCGACCAGGCATGGAGCCATTCGGGGCGGTGTGTCGCATACGTGTCGTAGAGCGAGGCCAGCGTGCAGGCGAGCTCGAAGCGCATGCGATGGTCGGCGTGCTCCAGGTAGGTGCCCAGGCGCGGCTCGGTGAGCGCGGGGGACGACGCGTCGCCGAGCATGCGGTACAGCCGCCATTGGAGCCGGGGCACATCGAACGGGGAGCGGTCGGGAAGCGTCCTGTCCACGCGCCTGGCCATCGACCACAGCCACTCGGCCAGGTAGTGGAACTCGAGGTTTGCGGCGATGCCGAAGCGCCGGGCACAGGCGAGGCGCAGGCGCTGCCGCAGGCCGAACCCCGGTGTCACGATGGTGAGCGGAACGAGGGGATCCTCCGGCCCCGTGGCCAGCAGATCCATCGCCTCGCTCTCCAGGCGCTCAACCGTGTTGGATTGGATCAGATGCAGCATCGTCAGGCGCCGGGGATCCACGAGCGGACCATGGCCGCCTGCTCGAGTGTCTCCGGCGAGGGATGCCAGGCGTCCTGCACATGCTGGCGGAGCTGGCTGATGCGTGTGAGCGCGGTGTCGGATTCTGCGAGCCCATGGCGGATGAGATGACAGCCGACCACCGTGCCCGTGCGACCGAAGCCGCCGCGGCAGTGGACGTACACCGGCTTGCCGGCCTCCAGCGCCGCGTCGATGGCGTCGAGGATGCGCGCCATGTGCGCGACACTCGTGATCGAGACGTCGCGGATGGGGAGGCGGATGTGCCGCAGGCCGATGCCGCGTTCCAGAGCCATGGCCTCCAACAGCGGTTCATAGGGAGTGACGCGGACTCCGGCGGTGCTCGTCTCGCCCTCCTCGGTGAGATCGATGAAGACGCGAACCCCTGCGTCGATGATGGTCGTGAGTTTTTTCTGCGCTTCGCGCTCGTGGGCTGTTCCAGGGTAGGGTCCGGCCAGAAAACTGCCGGGCATCACCCAATAGGCGTTGGGGATGGGTTCGGAAAGCGTGTCCATGCAGGTGCCTGTGATGGTGGATATGTCCCGGTGTGCCTGATGCATCAGGCGGAGAAGCGTGTCAGTGGAGGACGGCCATCCTCCGTGTGATCTGGCCGTCGGGTGTCGTGAGCTGGATCAGGTAGGATCCGGATGGCAGCCCATCGCGGCGGAATGCCGCGGCGTGCACACCTGCCTCAGCGGGCCCGTCGTGCAGCACGCGCACCTCGCGACCAAGGTGGTCGAACACGGCCAGGCGTGCAGGCATGGTTCGATCCACGGACCAGGTGATCTGGGTCGCATGTGTGAAGGGGTTGGGATGGTTCTGTTCGAGGGCGAAGCCGAGCGGCATTCCGTCGGCCATGACGCGCACCACGGGGGACCATGTCACTGCGCCGTTGCTGTCCATCTGCCGGAGTCGGTACTCCTGCATCACACCGGATGCCGGATGATCGACAAAGGAATACTCGTGGCGCCCGGTCGTCGTTCCGTGTCCCTCCACCGTTCCGATGTCGGTGTATGCCGCCTCCGCGACCATCTTCCGCTGCACGGTGAAGCCGAGGTTGGACGTCTCGGACTCCGTGGTCCATTGGAGGAGCACGGAGTTGTCGCGAAGCGCGTGGGCGGTGAAGGCCGAGAGTTCCACAGGCGTGCTCTGCTGTGGCACGGCGAGCTGGGCGATGGAGGCCACCACCAGCTTCACCGCCGCATGGAAGATCGCCTGGTGCGAGGACTGGTTCATGATCTGCCAGTTGTCCTGCGCCGTGTGATAGTACAGGTTGAAATCGCCCGGGTATTCCTCGATCAGCAGCACCGCCGTCCTGCCCTTGCTCCAGAAGGAGGCGTGGTCACTCGCCGTGGTTCCGGGATTGACCGAGCGGAGGTCCGCCGGCAGCATGTACATCGTGTTGACATCCTCCATGTAGTCTGCGAGGTCCCTGGACCATGCCTGCGCGGTGTTGTTCGTGGTGTGAATCGTCATCTTCCGGTCGCCGTTCGCATCCCACATCAGCATGTCGCAGTTGATGATGGCATGGATGGAATCGCCCTGATGGGCGGTGGCGTAGGCGGCCGACCCCAGCAGTCCCTGCTCCTCGCCACCAAAGGTGATGAAGCGGATCGTGTAGTCGAACGCGAAATTGCGCAGCACACGTGCCGCTTCCAGCACGGCCGCCGTGCCGGAGGCGTTGTCGTCGGCACCAGGGCAGCTCTGGTTCGCGGAATCGAAATGCCCGCAGATGATCACCTGGGCATTCCGGCGCCCCGGCAGAGTCGCGATCACGTTGGTCTTGTTGAACGGTGTGGCGTTGTATTCGTATTGCGGGTTCAGGCCGTACCGTTCGAAAATGCCATGGATGTGCTGCGCTGCCTGCTGGAAGAGCGTCGTGGTGCTGCGGCGGGAGGTGATGAGCACAGGAGCTCCGTTGATCGTCACCGCGGTCACGCCGGACAGTTCCTTCACGAATTTCTGCATCGAATCAAGTGAACATTGCGCCAGGGCGTTCTGCACAAGCGGATCAACAGTCACCACGCCGAAGTGATTCTGCGCGGAGAGTCCGCCTGTGGCGACAAGCAGGGCAGTGCACGAGAGGACGAGCAACCGGCGGAGTCGGGGGGTATGGTGAAGAAGGGCGGGAATGGGCATGAGTCTGGTCCTTTCAAAACAGTGCCCACAATTTCGCCCATCATCCCCGGAAAAACAACGCGTTTGCGCACGGATTTGCCCATGGCACGGTGCTTGTCTATCTTTCCAGCCTTTCCCTTCCACCCCCTCCCCGCCGCCCATGACACTGCTTTCCGCGACTCTCGAATCCCTCACGCGCATCATCCTCCATTTCGATGCCGATGCCTCACAGCTCGACATCGCCTCCATCACCATCGCCCCGGGCGTGCGCGTCCTCAAAGTGGAGGCGCTCGAGACCATCGCCGTGCTGACCACGGTGCCGCTCAACCTCTCCCACCGGCATGCCGTCACCGTCATGCATGCCGGCACGGTGCCGCTGGCCTACGGACGCATCTGGAACGCGTGGATCTCTGACAAGCCGCTGGGCGCGTTCTGCATCGACGGTGGCTGGGCCTTCCGCGTCTTCGCACCGCGGGCCTCCCGCGTGCAGCTCCAGCTCTTCTCCTCGCTTGACGCCGTTGATGGCGACTGCTACGACCTGGAGCGGGATGAGGCGGGCGTCTGGGAGATCCTTGTGGACCGCGACCTGGACCGGAGGTACTACTGTTACCGCGTTTCGGGACCGGAGGGGGGCGATGAGGGCTTCGATCCGTCCATCCTGATCGCAGATCCCTATGGTCGTGCCATTGTGGCACGCAACAGCCACCGGCAGGAGGCGCGGACTCTCCTCTTTCGTGATGGAGCGGACATCGACTGGCAGGGCGATTCCCCGGTCCGCATCAACCCGCGTGATGCCGTCATCTACGAGCTCCACGTGAAGGACATGACGCAGCACCCCTCGAGCGGTGTGCCGGCCGAGCTCGCAGGCACCTACCTCGGCCTAGTGCACAGGGCAGCAAGGGGCGGGATCTCGCACCTCAAGCGCCTCGGGGTGAATGCGGTGGAACTGCTGCCCTGTCAGCATTTCGCCGCCTTCGAACCACCATACGATGTGAAGACCCCCGAGGGCTGGTACAACTCGTGGAACCCCTATGAGTTCAACCACTGGGGCTACATGACTTCATGGTTCCTTGCACCGGAACCCTCCTACGCGATGGGGGAGCATGGTTGGCCCGGGCACTGGCACGACACGGGCCTCCGCCATATCACGGAGTTCAAGCTCATGGTGCGCGAGCTGCACCGCGAGGGCATCGCCGTGATCATGGACGTCGTCTACAACCACACCTCGCACTACAACCAGCAGCCCCTGCGCCACCTCGACCGGAAGTACTACTACCGCGCCGATGAGCGCGGATTCTACACGGGCGCCAGCGGCTGCGGCAACGACCTCATGACCGAGCGCCCCATGGCGCGCCGCCTCATCATCGACAGCATCCTGCACTGGATGACGGAGTTCCACGTCGACGGCTTCCGCTTCGACCTTGCCGCGCTCATCGACCAGGCCACGTTCATCGAGATCCGTGACCGGGCCCGCGCCATCAATCCCGACGTGCTCCTCATCGCCGAGCCGTGGGGCGGGGGCATGTACGACCTCGCACGCTTCTCCGACATCGGCATGCCGGCATGGAACGACGTCTTCCGGAACTCCGTCAAGGGCTTCCACCCGGTCGGCGGCCTGGGGTTCATCTTCGGCAGCTGGGGATGGAATTCCCCCGAAGCCTTTGGTCAGTGGGTGCTGGGCTCGGTGCGCGACAAGGGCGGCCCCTTCCTCGACGCTGCACACGCGGTGAACTACCTCGAATCCCACGACGGCTACACGCTGGGCGACTTCATCCGCATCGCCACCGGCACCGTGGGCGAGCACGACGTGGTGACGAACATCCGGCGCAACGCCCGTCTCACCCCGCAACAGCTCCGGCTGCACCGGCTCGCCGCCCTGCTCCTGCTCACCTGCAAGGGCGCAGTGATGATCGCCGAGGGTCAGGAATGGGGGCGCAGCAAGGTCATCGCCCGCCGCGGCATCCCCGGCATCACTCCGGGCCTGCTGGACCACGACAGCTACAACAAGGACGACGAGACGAACTGGCTGAACTACGATCACGCCGACATCAACGCCGACCTCGTGGACTACCACGCCGGACTCATCGCGATACGCCACGCGCTGCCGGCCCTGCGCCACGCAGCTCACGGGCACCACCGCTTCCTCGTGCCCGATACTCCCGTCGCCTCGGGCTACGTCATCGATGCAGCATCGGACGGGGTGGAGGATGTCTGCGTGCTCGTCAATCCCAACCCCGGGGCGGCAGCCACCTTCACCATCCCCGATGGGGAGTGGCTCGTGCTGGCCGATGACGAAGCCGCCTCACCAGCCGGGCTTCGGCGCATGCCCGGAGGTGCGGTGACCGTGCCTCCGGTTGCCGGTGTTGTTGCGAAACGCGTCTCCTAGGTTCCATCGTCTCCGTGCTGCGCGTACATCACGCCACGTCGCCTGGTATCATGCCTCCAATTTCAGGACGAGCATGCCAAGCGGGGGGACGCGAAGCACGACGGACGCCGGGCGGTCGTGCCAGGGCACATCCTCCGACTGGACACCGCCGTAGTTGCCCACGCCGCTGCCGCCGTAGGATTCCGCATCGCTGTTGAGCAGCTCGCGATACCGGCCCGCTGCCGGCACTCCCAACCGGTAGCCTTCGTGCACCGATGGCGTGAAGTTGAGAAGAAACACCAGCCGCTCGCGCCCGTCACGCGCGATGCGCTCAAACGACAGCAGGCTGCGTTCCGAATCGTTGAAGTCGATCCACTGGAATCCCTCCCACGAACCGTCCACTTCATACATCGACGGCTCGGAGCGATAGGTGCGATTCAGATCACACACCCAGTCCAGAAGCTGCCGGTGTGCGGGGTAGTTGAGCAGGCTCCAGTCGAGCTGGGTGTCGTGGTTCCATTCGTTCCACTGGCCGATGTCCTGTCCCATGAACATGAGCTTCTTGCCCGGGTGCGCATACATGAAACCCCAGAACAGCCGGGTGTTCGCGAATTTCTGCCAGTAGTCGCCGGGCATCTTGCTGATGAGCGAGCCCTTGCCGTGCACCACCTCGTCGTGGGAGATGGGGAGAAGAAACTGCTCGTTGAACGCATAGAGCAGGCTGAAAGTGAGGTTGTTGTGATGGTATTTCCGGAAGAGCGGATCCTTCTGGAAATACTCGAGTGTGTCATGCATCCAGCCCATGTTCCACTTGAAATCGAAGCCCAGGCCGTTGTGATCCACCGGATGCGTCACCCCCGTGAAGGCGGTGGATTCCTCGGCGATGACGGCCACGCCCGGGTGGTTCATCGAGATCATGAGGTTGAGCTGGCGGAGGAAATCGATGGCCTCGAGGTTCTCGCGGCCGCCGTGCTTGTTGGGAAGCCATTCGCCATCCTTCCGCGAATAGTCGAGATACAGCATGGACGCGACTGCATCGATGCGCAGCCCGTCGATGTGGAACCTCTCGATCCAGAACAGCGCGTTGGCGATGAGGAAGTTCTTCACCTCGTTGCGCCCGTAGTTGAAGATGAAGGTGCCCCAGTCCATGTGCTCGCCCTTGCGCGGATCCTGGTGCTCGTAGAGATGCGACCCGTCGAACAGGCCGAGTGCATGGGCATCCTTGGGGAAGTGGGCCGGAACCCAGTCCAGAAACACCCCGATGCCCGCCTGATGAAGGTTGTCGATGAGCAAGCGGAACTCATCGGGGGGACCGAAACGGCTGGTGGGCGCGTAATAGCCCGTCACCTGGTATCCCCAGGACCCGTCGAACGGGTGCTCCATGATGGGCATGAGCTCCACATGGGTGTAGCCCGTGCGGCTCACGTAGCGGACAAGCTCCTCCGCAAGATCGGCGTAGGTGATCCGACCTGTTGCGTCGTCGATCCTCCGGCGCCACGAGGCAAGATGCACCTCGTAGACCGACACCGGCTGCGAGCGCAGATCGGTCGCCCGGCGACGCTCCATCCACGCATCGTCGCACCACTGATGGCCGTCGAATGTGTGGACGATGGAGGCGGTCCGCGGGCGTTCCTCCATGGCCGTGGCGTAGGGGTCCGTCTTGTCGAGCACATACCCTTCGCGGGTCTTGATCTCGTACTTGTAGAGCTCGCCGTCGCCGATGCCGGGAATGAAGATCTCCCACACGCCTGAGGACCCGAGCACGCGCATGGCATGGTGCCGGCGATCCCAGGAGTTGAAGCTGCCGATCACGCTCACGGAGCGGGCGTTGGGAGCCCACACGGTGAACTCGATGCCGTCGACGCCGTTGATGGTGCGGTGATGCGCTCCGAGCTTGTCGAAGATGCGGAAGTGGTTGCCCTCGGCAAAGAGGTGCAGATCAAACTGGGTGAGCTGCGGAAGGAAGGCGTAGGAATCCCAGAACACCTCGGTGGACCCGCTGTGCGACACGTACTTCAGCTTGTAGGGGAACACCTCGCCGCGTTTTGTGTAGAGCGCTTCGAAGAAGCCGTCGTCATGGACGCGGTTCATCGGGGTCTCCTCCGCCACGGCATCACCGTCCATGCGAAGCACGAAGGCGGAGGCGGCGCGTGGGAGAAACGCCCGCACAATGACGGCGGGCTGCCCGCGGTGGGTGATCTGATGGATGCCGAGCACGGTGAATGGATCGTGATGCTCGGTGTAGATGATGCGGTAAATCTCGTCGTTCGGTGTCTTGGCTTTCATGTGTGTCTGGGTTGATGAACGTTCGTCCGTGTCAACAATCCGACAACATACAAAATTCCCCTCTTGAACACCGGCGTGGGGTGGCATCAGCGGGAGGCGGGAGTGGAAAGCAGTTCCCGCAACAGGTGGATGGCAGTGTTCACTCCCCGTCGCGCCGGCGTCGAGAGGCCGGCCCCATGCTCCAGGTTGGCGGCGGGGATGGCGCAGATCAGCACCTGCGGGTCGGCTCCGTAGAGCTGCCGGGCCATGCCGACCAGCTCGTCGATGCCGATGCCGTGCGTGCCGCTGGAACCATGTGCCCCAGGACTCCATGCAGACAGACGCGTCTGCGCCACCGGCTCGATGGTCGCATCGATGATGATGCATCGATCTGCGCCGGCGATGTCCTCGGCATGTTCCGGCATGAGCTGGAATGCGTGCACCACATGCAGACCGGGAATGCCGACGCGCTCCAGACGCCGCCCCACGGCATGGCCCGCGTCGTCGTCACCGCGCAGGGGGTTGCCGATGCAGAGCGCAAGGGTGCGGATCATCCCGTCGACAGCCGCCTCCGGCATGCAGATCATTTCCTCCAGAAGTCCATCATCCAGCTCATGTGCACCATGATGTTCGGGATGCGGAAGTTGTCATCCATCTTCGGTGTGCCACCGGATTTCGTCGCCATCACGGTGAAGGGCCACCCCGCGGTGATGCCCATGCGCAGGTCGCCGCCCGGTGTGTGGAGAAAGGTGAACTCACCACCGATGCGGGCCTCCATCAGGAAGGGCAGGTCCGAGGATGCGGGGCTGATGTCGCTCTTGAGCGTCAGCGCCTTTGTTGCATCCTTCGGCGCATTGGTGATGGTGGATCCCATGGGCAGTCCCCAGTGCATCCCGAACAGGAAACCTGCCACCTTGACCATGGTGGTCAGTCCCAGGTAGCTGAAGTGCCCCTCGGTCTTCACCACACCGGGAAGCTGGATGTCGTGCACGGGATCATTGATGAAGCTGTTCTCGTCACTGAAGGCCACGGTGGTGTACCCCAGCGTCGCCACCAGACTGGAGACATCGCTCACGGGGAAGTCCGCCATCACGCCGAAGAAGGAGCCGGGGGCCACGTTGCGCCCCACATCCACCACGCCATAGTCGGTGATGTTGATTCCGGCGTTGACGCCGATCATGGGACCGAGAAGCACAGTGGGCCGGGCCGGGGCGGCATCCTGGGCCGGGAGGATCGCAGGCAGTGCGAGGAGGACGAGGGCGAAGATGGCGGACGTTTTCATGGGGGCTCCTTGATTGACGGTCAAACATCGCAGGAAATTCGCATTTCTCCAACAAATCCACGGAGATGATGGTGACGCATTGCGGCGCGTGCCCCGGATTGTGGTGGAGCATGCGTATCTTGCCCGCCATGAAACCGCACGCCAAGGCATATCTGCTGGCATCCTCCGCCGTCCTGCTCTGGTCCACCGTGGCCACCGCCTTCAAGCTGACACTGGCCGAGGTGCCCTATGCCGTCCTGCTCCTGTGGTCGGGTCTCACCTCGTTCCTCGTGCTCTCCCTCGTGGTGGTGGTGCGAAGCCTCCGGTCCGGGCTGCCCGTGGTGGACGGCCGCCAGCTCGGGAAGTCCGCGCTGCTGGGCCTGCTCAATCCCTTCCTGTATTACCTCGTGCTGTTCCGTGCCTACGATCTTCTGCCCGCCCAGCAGGCACAGCCGCTCAACTATCTGTGGCCCGTGGTGCTCGTGGTGTTCACGGGCATCCTCCGCCGGCATCGCATCGCATGGCATGTGCTTGCATCACTCCTGGTGTGCTTCGTGGGGGTGGCCGTCATCGCCACACGCGGGGATGTGTCCATGTTTCGTGTGTCGAGTCCCTCTGGCATCGGTCTGGCATTGGGGAGCACGGTGATCTGGGCGCTGTACTGGGTCTTCACGGCGGACGATGGGATCGACAGCGTCCTGCGTCTTGCGCTCAACTTCGGCTTCGGCACGTTGTACACCCTTGTGGCTGTGCTTGCCGCCGGGCTTCCGCTGCTCCCGTCGGCGGCGGGCCTGGCCGGGTGCGTCTACATCGGGCTCTTCGAGATGGGGCTGACGTTTCTGCTCTGGCTCTCGGCGCTGCGGCATTCCCACACGCCGGCGCACATCAGCGGCATCGTCTATTTCTCGCCCTTCATCTCGCTCATCTTCATCGCGTTCATTCTCGGCGAGAGCATCCACCCCTCCACACTGGCGGGGCTGGTGCTCATCATCGGCGGTGTGGTCCTTCAGCAGTGGATGGCGTTCACCGCCGCACGGCCGCGACCACCCAGGCGATGAAGAAGAGCGCCGTGGTGAGCAGCACGATGGTGGCGCCCGAGGGGATGTTGAACCAGTAGGAGAGAAGCAGCCCGAACACCGAACTCGCCACGCCAGTGATGATGGACAGGATCATCATGGTGCGGAAATTCTTCGTGAGCTGATATGCGGTGGCCGCGGGGATGACGATGAGGGCGGAGACGAGCACGATGCCAACGGCCTTCACCGACAGGACGATGGTGAGCGCGATGAGCACCAGCAGCAGATGTGAGAGCCAGCGGACAGGCATGCCGATGACGGCCGCCATCTCGGCATCGAAACTCATGGCGAGCAGTTCCTTGTAGAAGAGCCCGACCGAGGCGAAGATCGCGAGAGCCATGCCGCCGCTGATCCACAGATCCTCGCCCGACACCGCGAGGATGTTGCCGAACAGGTAGCCGAAGATGTCGACGTACATGTTCTGCATGAAGCTCAGCAGCATGATGCCCAGGGCCATGGTGGCGGCGAAGAAGATGCCGACGATGGTGTCGTGCCGCAGGGAGGACTTGTCGCGCACTGCGCCGATGGTGAGCGCCACGCCGGTGACGAAGACGATGGCGGTGAGCGTGGGGTTGACTCCGAGCACGAAGCCCAGGGCGATTCCCGCGAACGTGGCATGGGAAATGCCCGCGCCGATGAAGGACAGACTGTTCAGCACCACGTAGACACCCACCACGGCGCACACCGCGCCAATGATGACGGCCTCGAGGAGGGCGCGCTGCATGAAGGTGTAGGTGAGGATCTCCATGCGGCGCTCCTAGTGCTCGTGCCCGTGTCCGTGGCGTTCACCGGCAACCACCATGTGGGGGATGTGCCCGTGCTGGAACATGACCGCCTCGCAGCCATACATCGTCTCCAGCGTGTCGCTCGTCATCACGTCTGCCGGGCGGCCGTGCGCCACAAGTGTCGTGTTGAGGCAGGCCACGGTGTCCACGAAGCGGCTGATCACGCCGATGTCGTGCGACGCCATGAGGATGGTCATGCGCGATTCGTCATGGAGGCGGTTGAGCCATTCATACAGCCCCTCCGAGGACTGCGGGTCGAGGGCGGCCGTGGGCTCGTCGAGGATGAGGAGGCGGGGTTGAAGCGCCAGGGCCCGGGCGATGAGCACGCGCTGGCGCTGCCCGCCCGATAGCTCACCGATCTGCCTCTGGGCGATGTCGGCCAGGTTGACGCGCTCCAGCGCATGCATGGCCTGCTCGCGGTCCCGCGCGCGGACCGGCCGCAGCAGGCCGATGCGGCCGTAGAGTCCCATGGTCACCACATCAATCACGCGTATCGGGAAGGTGAAATCGATGTGGGAGAACTGCGGCAGCCAGCCGATGAGGCTGCGGCGCGCACCGAGCTGATCCACTGGCACGCCCAGCACGGATGCCGAACCGCTGACGGGACGGACGAGCCCGACGAGCGTCTTGAACAGCGTGGTCTTGCCCGAACCGTTGGGCCCGATGATGCCCCAGAAGCTCCCCGACGGAACGGCGAAGGTCAGATCCCGGAGCACAACGCGGCCGCGGAGTTCCACCGAGACGGCATCGAGCACGACGTCGGATGGTGTGGCGTTCATCGAAGCACCTCGTCGAGCAGGCGCACGTTGTGTCGCATCAACGGGAGGTACTCCATCGATGTGGCCGGGCTGCCGAGGGCGTCGAGCACCACGATGCGTGCTCCCGTCTCCGTCGCCAGCAACTCGATGGATTTCTGGGAGAACTGTGGTTCGGCGATGAGCACCCGGATCCCGCGTGAGCGGACGAGCCCGGTGATCTCCGCCAGCATGGTGGGGGAGATCTCCTGCCCCGGCTGCGTTTCAAGCACCGCCTCCTGCGTCAGCCCGTACCGCCGCGCGAAATACACCCAGGAGCTGTGGAAGGAGATGAAACGTGTCGTGGACCAGCGGGACACCGTCTCGCGGATCCATGCATCCAGCGCGGTGAGGCTGTCGAGGCAGGTGCCGGCATTGGTGCGATACGTGTCGGCGTGGATGGAATCGATGCGGATGAGGGCGTCGCGGATGTGCTCCACGGCAAGGCGCGCAGACACCGGATCGAGCCACACGTGGGGATTCCCCAGCTCGCCGTGGTCATGCTCTGATGCGATCAGGGGCACGCCCTCGGCGGTCACCACCACACGTCCCTCCATTCCTCCGGCTGCGTCACGCACCTTGTCGGCCCAGTACTCGAGGCCGCAGCCGTTCAGCACGAACAGGTCGGCGTGGGAGGCGGCGATGAGCCTGTCCGGTGTGAAATCGAACACATGGGGATTCACCCCTGGTGGGACGATGAGATCCACGTCCACCAGATCGCCTCCCACCTTGCGGCAGAAATCCGCCAATGGAACGATTGATGCGGAGATGCGCACCCTGCCGGCGGGTGCCTCGGTGCGCCCGCAGCCGGTGATGATGCCACCAAGCAGGAGGAAAAGAGTGAGGATGTCCAGGTGTCGACGCTTCATGCAATGGTCCGATGTGGAGGGGGGCAGGATGCCGGCTCGGGGCACGGGAATGTGGGGCAGTTCAACGCCTGCGCACTGAGGTGACAGTGCCATCAGGCCCAAAAAACCGAGTCGCGTTCTTTCATTTCAGGGAAATTGGAAGTAAATTATAACGCATAGTTTAATA
>CAYUYM010000037.1:0-20557 GCA_964449305.1 uncultured Chromatiales bacterium
CCCGCGTGAAGATCGTCCCCGAAAATCAGAAGGTGACGATCCACTGGGACAGGACGGCGGAGAGCTCCGTGGATCCCATCTCCGGCAAACGGGACTTCGAGGGCTACCGTCTGTACCGCACCAACGCCGGTGTGGATCTGGATCCGACGGCGACGCTCAACACCTCCTTCATTCTGCTCAATGAATTCGACCGTTCCGACGACTCCGTGTTCTACAACACGGGTTTCCATGCCGTCGCGTTGCAGCAGCCGGTGCGCTTTGAGGGTGACACCACCTCGTACTGGTACCGCAAGGAGATCACCTCCCAGCTCAACGGCTGGCAGTATGTGTACACCGTGACGGCGTTCGATTCCGGCGATCCGGCCAACAATGTGGAGAGCCTCGAAAGCAGCCGCCTGCAGAATGCCCGTCGCGTCTTCCCCGGCACCACGCCCACCGAGGATCTTGAGCCACGCGTCTACCCCAACCCGTATTATGCCGAAGCTGCATGGGACGGGCCGGGAGAACGCCTGCGCAAGATCTACTTTGCCAACCTCCCCAAACGCGCGGAGATCCGCGTCTACACCATGGCCGGCGACCTCGTCCGTACCATGAAGCACGAAGCAACGACGTACAATGCCTCCGACATCGAATGGTCGAAGCGGTACGCCAATGGGACACAGATCCTCGCCGGCGGCGAGCATGCCTGGGATCTCATCACCGACAACGACCAGGCCATCGCCACCGGCCTCTACCTCTTCACCGTGGAGAATCTCGACACGGGTTCGATCAAACGTGGCAAATTCGTCATCATCAAATAGGAGCCATTCATGAGACCGTTGCGACATTGTGCAACCGCGTTGGTTGCCATCCTTGTTCTTGCAGGAAGCCTTTTCGCCCAGAGCACTCCACCGACGCTGACCATCAAGCAGGTGCAGGAAGTCCCCTGGGACACACTGATCTCCGCCAGCCCCACCGCCTCCTACTCGCGGTATGTCAATGACACCATCACCGTGATCGGGACAGTGGTCGCCGCCCCGCGCTTCTCCCCGGGAGCGCCCACCCTGTTCGCCCTCGGCAACGCGTTCACAATGTACATCGTGGATGAAAACGGTGGCGCGTGGAGCGGGCTCAACGTCCGTGGCACCGACACCGTCGCGTCACAGAACACTCTCATGACCGCAGTCGACACGGGCTTCGTTGTGAAGGTGACCGGCGTCGTGACGCAGTACTTCACGACGACGCAGTTCGAGATCGGCAAGATCGCGAAGTGGAATGCGAATGTGCAGATCGAGGTGCTCGACACCAAGCCGCGCCGCCCGGATCCGACAGATGTCCTCATCACCGATCTTGTCACCGGCGATCCCAAGGCCTACAATCCCTCGGCCATGCAGTGGGAGGGTGTCTACGTGCAGCTCAAGAACCTCCGTGTCGGCACCGTGACCAAGGGTTCCAACGGACGCTACACGTGGACCATCACCGACGGCCAGGGCCATTCCATCGGCGTGTACGACCAGTCCAAGTTCTTCCGCGCCGGCGCGGACGCCTTCGATCCGAACTGGTCGCCGCCCGCACCGGGCACCGCCATCACCTCCATTCGTGGCATCATGACCACATCAGGCCAGGGCATGGTCATCGCGCCCATCTATCCGGGCGACTTCGTCCTCGGCTCCAACCCGCCGATCATCAGCAACGTGCTCCGCAGCACCGTGTTCCCGAAATCCAACGAGAAGATGACCATCACCGCCACGATCGAGGATTCGAACCCGGGTGGCACGGTGACCGAGGCAAAGCTCACCTACGGCATCGGCAATGGTCCCGCCCTCGGAACGCTGGACATGACGCTCAACACAGGCGCCAAGACCGGCACCGTGGAAATCCCGGAACAGGCGGATGGCAGCGCCGTGTGGTACTACATCACGGCGAAGGACGATGCGAACGAGTCGACCATGTATCCGAGTGACACCACAAAGTCCAAGCCGTTCTTCATCGTGCGCGACGGAATCATCCGCATCCATGAAGTGCAGTACACGCCGTTCAAGGATGGCATGCCCTCGTGCGTGGGTGCCACGGTGGCCGTGCGCGGCGTCGTGACTTCCGACACCTCCCTCACCGTGACCTTCATGCAGGACGGCGACGCCCCCTGGAGCGGCGTACTCATCCGTGGCGGCTCCGACATCCGCGCCCTCAAGGTGGGTGAGGATGTGACGATCACCGGCAAGGTGGCGGAAGGCTATTCGAGCTCCACCTACGGGAACACCGCCATCATTGACGCAGTCGTGACGACGAAGCACGGAACGGCCACACCGCCGACGCCGGTTCCGCTCACCACGGTGGTGTTCAAGACCGAGGCCGTGCCCGAGGGCGAACCCAGCGCCGAACAGTGGGAAGGCATGCTCCTCACGTTCAAGAATCTCACGGTGACAAAGAGCAATGCCGACGCTTCCACGGGCGGTTTCTACGGAGAGTTCCTTGTGAGCGATGGCACCGGCGACATGCGCGTCGACGACCTCGGCTCGTGGAAGACGGTGTACACGAACGACACGGCAAAGAAGACCCTCATCTTCCTCTCCCCCGGCACACGCATCGCGAACCTCACGGGCATCATGATGTTCAACTTCGCGAACTACAAGCTCGAGCCGCGCAATGTGAGCGACTTTGATCAGGTGACCGACGTGCACCTCACCCCGGCGCTTCCCGCATCGGTGGTGCTCCGCCAGAGCCACCCGAATCCGGTGATGCAGGGTGCCGTATCGCGCATCACCTTCGATCTTCCTGAAGCGACGGATGTGACGCTCGATGTGTATGATCTGCTCGGCAAGAAGGTGACGACGCTGGTCTCCGGTTGGCAGGCCGCGGGCATCCACGATGCCACCTTCCAGACCGGCCGCCTCCCGATGGGCGTGTACATGATCCGACTCAACGCCGGCGGCACGCTCCAGCAGGGCCGTCTCGTCATCAGCCGCTGACCACGCGCAGAACGGTGACACCCAGCGTGACCCGCTCCATGCACCACACCGCCCCCCCGCCTCCGGCCCATGCCGGAGGTGGGGTGCGGGCAGTGCGCATGCTGCTCCCCGCCTTCGTGGTGTCCGCGCTCTTCGCGACACTTCTGCTCCACGGGTGCTGCACGAGTCGGGATGTCGCTTCGGACTCCTTCACGGTGACCCTGTCGTCGGGTGGCGGTGTATCGGGGATGCGGACGGGCTTCTCCATCGACGAGGCCGGCAGTGTCCGATACCATCGCAGCATGCATGACACGCACGAGAGCTCGGACATCCTCGGCGTCATCGGTCCCGACGAGCGGGCTTCGATCGCCCGGGCCCTGCGGGACTGCGATGTGACGAGTCTGTCGCTGACAGACACGGGAAACATGACGACGGAGTTTGACGGCCGTCTCGACGGACGCTTCTTCCGACTGCGGTGGCCGGGGGTGGACACGGACCGGGATGCGGTGCATCCGTCCGTCGTCCGTGCCTGGACCGCCGTCACCACGGCACTCCTTCCCTACCGGGAGAAGGTCATGACAGGCGCGACAACCATGCATCGCGACGAACAACGGTAGACGCTCACTTCATCTCCACGGGATGTCCATGATCATCAAGCACACCCTTCTTCCGCTGCTCCTGCTCACCGCACTCGGCATCACTGCATGCTCCGACAGCCCCAGCGGAAGCGATGGCGGCAACCGGCCACCGGAAACCCATCTGTATCTCGACCCCGATGGAGAGCTGCGCACCACATCGAGCCGTCAGCACATCCACTGGTGGGGTGACGACCCGGACGGTTTCGTCGCCGGCTATTTCATCTCCTTCGATTCGCTGAGCTGGAGCTTCACCACGGCGAACGACAGCATCTTCACGCTCCGTATCACGGGCCTCGACACCACGTACATGTTTTACGTCCGCGCCGTGGATGGCCAGGGCAACCGGATGTATGATGATGCCGGCCCCCACGGGCCGGAGCCCTGGACGGATGTGAACCACAACGGCCGGTACGATGAAGGCGAACCCTACATTGATCTCGGAGAGTGGGATCCGACGCCGGCATCGATCCGCTACCCGATCCAGAACTCTCCGCCCATCGTCACCTTCACCAAGGGCTCGAATGTGCCGGACACCACCTTCACCGTTGCGAGCTTTTCGTGGACCGGCACGGACGTCGATGGCGATGAAACGATCCGCGAATACCTGTATGCCCTCAACGACACGGTCAATCCTTCGTCGTGGAAATCCCTGCCGCGGTCGCAGACCTTCCTCACCCTGACAGAGAAGGACGGCATTCGTGAGGGAGACAACGCCTTCTACCTCAAGGCCGTGGACATTGCCGGCGCATCGTCCGGCATCATTCGCATGCCCGATTCCACGGGAGTCTGGTTCGTCCGAAAACCACGGACCGAGCTGCTTCTGGTGCGCGACTACAACCTCATCGATGAAACGGGAACCTTTTACACCACCATCGCCGACAGCCTGATGAACGGCCGCTTCCGCGGATGCGACGTGTTCGACATGAAGGTGGGAGCGACATCGACGAAGAAGGGAAGCTTCGTGCCACCCTTCATCAACCCGACACTCATCGAGACCTTCAAGCTGTTCAAGTACATCATCTGGTACAGCGACAATTCGCCATCAATCGACATCGCCCAGATCGCATTGACGCAGTACACCACCGCGGGCGGGCACGTGCTCTTCACCGCCTCCTTCCCGGAGAGCTCCGTCGATCCGCGGGGCGGCATCACGGACTTCGCGCCCGTGGACAGCCTCTCGCCGCAGTCCATCACGTTTGTTCCCGCCAACACGCTGGTGAATGCCGATCCGGAATCACCCGGGTATCCCCAGCTCCAGCGTGATTCCAAGACCACACTCGTGGCCTTTGTCAAGGAACTCTACAAGAAGATCAACGCCTCGGTCATGTACCGGTTCGAAGCGGGCCCGCGATGGAACGGCAACCCAGTGGTGGGCGTCCGCAGTGGCGACCGGCGCTTTGTGATCTTCAGCATCCCCCTGCATCGCTTCAACGGCCTCGGCACGGTCGGGCAGTTGATCCAGCAGATCTTCACCCAGGAATTTGGTGCACGATGAAACGACGATCCACCACCCCAGCATTCCCCCGCTTCGTGCGGTGCCTGATCGCCCTGGCAGTGCTCCTGCCCGGCATCGCCCTCGCCCAGAAGGCGACCATCACCGGCACGGTGACCGATGCGAAAAGCGGAGAAACCCTCATGGGTGTCAACGTGCTGCTGAAGGGCACGTATTACGGAGCCTCATCAAACATGGACGGGAAATACACTGTCCGCGAGGTCAACCCCGGCGAATACACCGTGGAGGTCTCGCTGCTCGGCTACAAGAAGCTCCAGAAGACGGGCGTACGGGTGGCAGCCGGGGCGACACTGAAGCTCGATTTCCAGCTTGAGGAGACGGTGCTCTCGATGGGTGAGGAGGTGGTCATCGTCGGGCAGAAGCCCCTGATGGATGTTGAGCAGACGTCGAGCGCCCGCACGATGAATGCGGAGGATCTGCAGGTGGCCGCCATTGAGAACGTGCGCGACGCCGTGGGGCAGCAGACCGGCGTGGTGCAGTCGGACAACTCGATCTACATCCGCGGCGGGCGGGCGCATGAAAACGCCCTGCTCCTCGATGGTGTGTCGGTGCAGGACCCGCTGTCCGGCACGGGCTTCGGGCTCCAGCTCTCCGCCGCCGCCATCCAGGAGGTGGAGGTCATCACCGGTGGGTTCAACGCCGAGTACGGCCAGGCCACATCGGGCGTGGTGAACGTGACAACGCGTGAAGCCTCGGAGCGCTACTCCCTGTTCCTTTCGCTCAAGCGCGACAATTTCGGCTTCAACTCGACCTCACGCGCCAACTGGAACACCGACATCATCGAGGGATCCATCGGCGGGCCGGAACCCATCACATCCTTCATTCTGCCGGCCATGGGGCTCAAAGTGCCCGGCACGCTCACGATCTTCGGCAACGTCTACTCCGGCTTCTCCGATGCCTTCACCCGCTGGACACCGGTGATCCGCAACGGCCGCCCCACGGGCGAATACAAGGAGGTTGCCGCGACACAGCTCAACTCCTCCATCTTCGGAGGCACCACATTTGCACCACGTCAGGACAACAACTGGTTCTGGCTTGGCAAGGTGACCTGGGCCATCACCCCGACGCTCAAGATCCGCTACTCCTTCAACCAGTCCGTGTCGATCAACCAGAACTCCCAATCGCTTCAGACCAACCTCGAGTACGTGGAGCCTTCGCCGGGCTATCAGTACGAGTTCCAGAACATCCTGGACAATGCGAACACCTACACGCACAACAACATCTTCCACACGATCAGCCTCACGCACACGATCAATGCGAAGTCGTTCTACGAACTGAAATTCAGCCGCTTCTACACCCACCTGCGCTCCGACGCCAACGGCAGGGACTGGCGGGAGTATCGTGAACCCAAGGATCTCGTCACCTTCCCGGTGGAGTACTACAACACGGATTCCGACACGATCGGTGTGATCCCCGGCGACGGTTTCTGGGACACGGGCAACGGCTTCACCTGGCATGATCATCACGTGATCGAATACACCTTCAAGGGCGATTTCACCTCCAACATCACCGAGAAGGTGCGCTTCAAGACCGGCCTGGACATGACCTTCGGTGAGATGCAGGTGGTGGACATCTACAAGCCCTGGCTCGGCGAGCTCGGGTTGAACAACGACGTGTATCTGGTGCATCCGGCAAAGGGCGCCTTCTATGCACAGAACAATTCGAACCTGTCGGGCATGATCCTCAACGTCGGTCTGCGCCTCGACTGGTGGATGCCGGGCAAGTTCGTGGATGATGCGGTGAACAACCCCGACGTGGTGACCATACCGCAGTCCATCCGCGACTCCTACATGGCCAACACCTTCGACCTGTTCGGGCGCCGCTTCAAGGCGCGTCTGAGTCCGCGACTTGGCATCTCCCATCCGGTATCCGACAACCAGACGTTGTTCTTCTCCTACGGGCACTTCTCCAAACTCCCCCGCCCGCAGTTCGTCTATGCCAAGCTCAACCCGGTGAGCGCGAAATCCACATTCCAGAAGTTCGGCAACCCCGATCTCAATCCGGAGACCACCGTGGCCTACGAGCTCGGCCTGCGGAACCAGTTCACGGAGGATGATGTGCTGACAGTGACCGCGTACTACAAGGACATCTTCGACTATGTCAGCACCCGGTCGGCCAAGATCCAGAGCTCCCGTTTTTCCGGTGGGTCGTATGTGACATATGTGAACCAGGATTACGCCCGCACGCGCGGCATCGAGGTGGAATACAAGAAGCGCATCGGGAAGTGGTTCCGTGGCTCCATCAGCGGATCGTATTCACTGGCGACAGGCAAAAGTTCCTCGGTGGACGAGGGCTCGCTCGTGGTGCAGGGCGACCTCGAGGAATCGATCAAGGAAAACTTCCTCATCTGGGATCGACCGCTGCAGGTGTCCATGAACACGAATTTCTATGTGGAGCCGCATGAACCGCTCTTCGGGTTCGCCCCGGGCATCCTCGACGATTACAACCTGTACATCCGCTTCTTCTTCCAGTCCGGCAAGCGCTACACCCCGCAGCTCCTCACCGGCTACGACCCCGTGTCGGGACGCCCGATCTACACCACGGACCGGACGAACATCAACGGGAGCGTGGGTGAGAGCTGGTTCAGCATCGATCTCAATTTCGAGAAGCATGTGAGGATCGGCACGATCGATTTGTCGTTCCTGCTTGAAGTGACGAACCTGCTGGACAATCTGAATTCCACCATCATCAACCCGATCACCGGCCAGGCATACGAATACGGCGACCCGACCCCCTACGGGTACAACGATCCACAGTATCCCGATCTTCAGGCGCCGCTTTCCCCCTATCCCTACAACCCCGCGCGGTATCTCGCTCCGCGCAACATCCGTGCGGGCTTCTCGGTAAAGCTCTGATCACCATGACACGACGATCAACAGCCTTCAGCCTCCTCCTGTTGCTCGCACTCGCGCAGTGCGCGCATGCGCAACTCATCCCCCTCCTGGGTGGTCAGCGATCGGGAATCTCCTCCCTCCAGTTCCTGAAGATCGGTGCCGGAGCCCGCGCTGCGGGCATGGGCGAATCCTTCATCGCTGTGGCAAACGATGCCACCGCGTTGTTCTACAACCCCGCCGGCCTCGTCCAATTCGCCGACAACCAGGTGCATTTCTCCCACACCTCCTGGCTGGTCGACCTCCAGCACGAATTCCTGGGCGCGGTGTGGCATCCCTCAAGCGCAGACGCGATCGGAGTGGCCGTGACGTCGTTGCACACCGCCGACATGGAGGTGACCACGGAGACGCAGCCCATGGGAACCGGCCGCTACTTCACCTATGGCGACGTGGCCGTGGGGCTCTCCTACGCCCGCGCCATGACCGGGCAGTTCTCCTTCGGCACCACGGTGCGCTACGTGGAGGAGACCATCGATGTGTTGAAAACGCGCGCCGTGATGGTGGACCTCGGCACGTACTATTGGACGGGCCTCGGCAGCACACGCTTCTCCGTGGCGGTGACGAACTTCGGTGGAAACGTGTCGCCCGAGGGCACGATCACCACTTCGACGGGCGAACGCCGGACCGAGTTCCAGGCCTTCTCCCCGCCGACGCAGTTCCGCATCGGCTTCGCCATGGAACCGATCGACACCGATGCACACCGGCTCACCACATCGCTCCAGCTCAACCATCCGAACGACAATTCGGAGAACCTCGGACTCGGACTCGAATACAGCTGGGCTTCGATCTTCTTTGCACGCTTCGGCTACAAGGTCAACATGGACGAGGAAAGCTACACCCTGGGCGCCGGGCTGAATGCCCCGCTGGGTTTCGCCCGCTGCTCGTTCGACTACGCCTTCGCCGGCTTTGAACACCTCGGCGGCGTCCACCGAATCTCCCTCACCATCGGCTTCTGACAGCGCATGACACCACATTCCGCCCTCCGTTCCCTGCTCTTCGCGATCGTCCTCGGCATCACGGCCGTGGGCTGCGGCGACACTTTTTCCACCTCCGATCTGGGCATCACGAAGCCGGAGGAAAAGTTTGGTGACACGACCTACGTCATGCAGACGCCCATATGGACGGGCTTCAACAAACCCACCGACATCCTTGTCGGCAACGAGCCGTTCATCTATGTGGCCGATGCCGGCAACAACCGCATCGTGATGCTGGACCTCTCCGGAGCCGTTGTCGGCGCATCGGGCTACATCCGGAACCCGGTGGCCATCACCCAGGATCACCGCCTGAACCTCCTCGTCTGCGGGGAGTTCGACACCACCATCAATGGGCAGGCGGCCACCTTCGGCGCCATCTTCCGCATCGACATGTACGCAGCCCGGCATTCCATTGCGGACGCCCAGGTACGGCGCGTGTTCTTTGAACCGACCAATGCGCTGCGCCGCTACACCGGCATTGCCGCCCTCGCCGACAACGCCTATTATGTGACACGCACCGGTCCTAACAACACGAGCATCATCGATCCCGACGATGCCGTGATGATGTTCGATGCGCTGGATCATGTCCGCGCCAAGGAGTACTGGCCCACGCTTGCAGTGGATGGCACGGGGCTCGCAACCATCACCTCACCGACGAGCATCACCGCCTTTCTCAAGCCCACCACCGACTTCATCTTCACGCAGAAGGGCACGAAGTCCTTCTTCCGCACACAGTGGATGACGCAGCGCACTACGGGTGACGTGACCCAATGGGAGAGTTTCTACACCCCTGCACGCGACGGCGCCATCGACTTCCTCCAGGTCGGCCTCTTCCAGACCCCGGAGGACGTCACCGTGGACGGTTCCGGCAACGTCTATGTGGTGGATGCATCGTTGAACGCAATGATCAGGTTCAACAGCTCGGGGTTCATCTCCCAGCGCATCACCAGGGATCTGAAGGCCCCGGGCGGGGTTGCATTTTTCGACAAAACCCTGTACATAGCTGATACGGGAAACGATCGGATTCTCCGCTACATCCTTTCCACCGACATCCGCTGATCCACTCATTCACGCACATCACCCCCACGCACATGGAAAAAAGCTTCATCATCATGGTCATCAATCTGCGGAAGCAGTCCGCAGTCACGGCACAGAAAATCCTCACCGAATGGGGATGCCTCATCAAGACACGTCTCGGCCTGCACGACGGCGTGCTCGACAACTGCACGGAGACCGGCACACTGTTTCTCGAGCTTGTCGGCGAACACGACAAGCACATCGAGCTGGCGCGCAAGCTCAACCTCGTTCCAGGTGTCACCGCCCAGCACATCATCCTCCCGGTGGAGGGTGACGATGATCTGAGCGCCCACGCCTGCTGACACCGACCCCACCCATTCCCTCATACACAAAGGACATTCAATGAAACGAATGATGCTGCTTGGTGACGAGGCGGTGGCCCAGGGTGCGCTCGACGCCGGTCTGACCGGCGTCTACGCCTATCCCGGAACCCCGTCCACCGAGATCACCGAATACATTCAGCATTCAAAGGAGGCACGCGAACGCGGCGTGCATTCACAGTGGTCGGCAAACGAGAAGACGGCGATGGAGGCGGCGCTCGGCATGTCGTACGCCGGCAAACGTGCCATGGCCTGCATGAAGCATGTCGGCCTCAACGTGGCCGCAGACGGCTTTGTCAACGCGGCGATCACTGGTGTCAACGGCGGACTGATCGTGGTCGCCGCCGACGATCCCTCGATGCACAGCTCGCAGAACGAGCAGGACTCACGCTTCTACGGCAAGTTCGCCCTCATCCCGATTCTGGAACCATCCAACCAGCAGGAAGCCTACGACGCAATGTACCACGGCTTTGAGCTGTCGGAACGCCTTGGGGTCCCGGTTCTCCTGCGCATCACCACGCGCCTCGCTCACTCCCGCGCCGCTGTCGCCCTCCGGGACAGGCGCGACGAAAACGATCTGCGCCTCCCCGCGGACAAGCGTCAATTCGTGCTTCTGCCAGCCATCGCGCGCCGGAACTACGCCAGCCTTCTCGAAAAGCAGAAGGTGTTCGAGGACGAATCGGAGACGTCCCCATTCAACGTGTACTTCGACGGCGCAGACAAATCCCTTGGCATCATCGCCTGCGGCATCGGGTACAACTACCTCATGGAGAACTTCCAGGACGGCTGCCCGCATCCCGTTCTCAAGATCAGTCAATACCCACTGCCCCGGAAGCTGATCAAGCGCATGCTCACCGAGTGTGGTGCTGTTCTGATGCTTGAGGAGGGCGCCCCCTTCGTCGAGGAACAGATCCGCGGCCTCATGGATGAGACCTACGCCATCCGTGGCCGCCTCGATGGCGTCATCCCCCGTGCCGGCGAGCTCAACCCCATCATCGTCGCATCGGCTCTGGGCCTGACCGCATCGCAGGGGCCGGATGTTCCGGAGATCGTCGCCCCGCGTCCGCCGGTTCTGTGCAAGGGCTGCCCGCACATCGATTCCTACAACGCCCTGAACGACGCCCTCACCCGCTACGAGGCGGGGCGTGTGTTCAGCGACATCGGCTGCTACACCCTGGGTGCTCTGCCACCGTTCAATTCCATCAACTCCTGCGTGGACATGGGTGCATCCATCACCATGGCCAAGGGTGCTGCGGATGCCGGCCTTGTCCCCGCAGTGGCCGTGATCGGCGATTCCACATTCACCCACTCCGGCATCACCGGCCTGCTCGATGCCGTGCTGGAGGACTCACCGATCACCGTGTTCATTCTCGACAACGAAACCACGGCCATGACCGGCGGTCAACACTCGCATGCACTCGGGAAGCTGGAGAACATCGTGCGCGGTCTGGGGGTGAAGGAGGAGCATCTGCACATCCTCGAACCGCTCAAGCGCAATCATCAGGACAATGTGGATATCGTGGCCCGCGAGCTGGAACACCGGGGCCTTTCGGTCATCATCCAACGCCGTGAGTGCATCGTGACGGCATCGGCAGGAAAGAAGGAGGGGGTGAAAGCATGAAACGCGACATCATTCTCGCCGGCGTCGGCGGGCAGGGCATCCTCACCATCGCCACGATCATCGGCCACACCGCCGTGGAGCGCGGGCTGCAACTCAAGCAGGCCGAGGTTCACGGCATGTCGCAGCGCGGTGGTGACGTTCAGTCGCACCTGCGCTATGCGGATCACGAGATCTACTCGGATCTCATCCCCCACGCCCATGCTGATCTCATCATCTCCGTGGAACCGATGGAATCCCTGCGCTACCTGCCCTATCTGGCCCCCGATGGCTGGATCATCGCGAACAAGACGCCCTATGTCAACATCATGAACTATCCGCCGGTGGAGACCGTCTGGAGCACCATCGAGAACTTCCCGAACTCCATCCTTGTGGATGGCGAGGGGCTCGCCCGCGAGGTGGCGAACTCCCGGGCGATGAACATCGTCATCCTGGGTGCAGCCTCCCATCACCTCGCCCTGGAGCCGGAGGATCTGGAGCACGCCATCTCCGTCATCTTCGCAAGGAAGGGGGACCCCATAGTCCAGGCCAACCTCAAGGCCTTCCGGGCCGGTCGGGCCTTCGCAGAAGCTCATCAGCATGCATGAACGAAACAGCCCCGCCACGTGCGGGGCTTTTCATTTGCCCCTCGGAGAGTGAGCGATTAAACCTGACAGCACAGTGGCGTGTCTGAACGATGTGAACGTCACCACAAGGAATAATGCCCGACACCACCGACAACGATCTCATCATCGCTTCCAGGAATGGCGACCGCCAGGCGTTCAACATGCTGGTCCTGAAGCATCAGTCGATGGTTCATCGCGTCATCTCCCGGATGGTGGACGATCACGACGTGGCACAGGATCTGACACAGGATGTCTTCATCAAGGCGTGGCTGTCCATGAATGCATTTCGTGGTGACTCTCTCGTGAGCACGTGGCTCTACCGCATCGCCACCAATCTCACACTCAACCATCTCCGGCGGCAGAGCCTGCGAACCTTCTTCCGCCTCGATGGCACGGAGCATCTGGACATCCCGGATAACAACGACGGCGCTGATGTCCAACTTGAGAAAAGCGAGCAGCGGCGGCTGATCCAGGAGGCGATGGAGCGCCTGCCGCACAAACAGCGCGCCGTGTTTGTGTTGCGCTACTTCGAGGAACTGCCCTATGCCGACATCAGCACCATTCTCGAGACCTCGGTCGGCGCGCTGAAGGCGAATTACTTTCATGCCGTGAGGAAAATCCAGGAGCATGTGCGCCATGCCATGTGACAACATCACCCCCCTGCTGCCTGACCATTGCACCCGGATGCTGGACGAAGCGACGAGCGCGCGTGTTGAGCGACACCTCGCCAGCTGCCCCGACTGCGCGGCCATGGCGGCCGACCTCTCCGCACTGTTCCACGAACTCGACGCACTCAAGCGCCTGCACGCAGGCAGCACACCCCGGCATGAGCTGGTGACCGCCGTCAACGCCGGCATCGATGCACGGCAGCGCAGAGAGATGCGCATCCACCACCCTCTGCGCTTCGCAGCCGGCCTCGCCGCCGGGGTGCTTCTCATCGTCGGGATCGGCATGGTCGGCAACCTGCTCCCCGCCGGTGGCATCGGCGCCCCCCCCTCCATGCTCCTGTCCCTCATCGACCCCTCGGACTCCATGGCAGTGCGCAGTGTGGAACAGTTTGTGGACGAGCACCAGGACGTCGCATTCGCCTGGCACGACTTCGAGACCCAGGAAACCGGCGGTCTCGCTGACAGCACCCTTGCCGAGGCGATGTTCGCCGACGTCCCCTACGAGGACGTCGTCATCGCAGCCGGCTCCTACATCGGCACCGATGCGGTGCTCGACTTCATCCCCTCCGAATCCGTCCCATCGAACGACAGCAGGATACAGCCATGAACCACCGCCTTCTCCTCCCCTTCTTGCTGACCCTCCTTGTCCTTCCCCTGCGCGTGGCAGTGGCACAGGAGGACGATGCACCTCCAGAAGCCCGCAAACGACTCGAGGAATACCGCAAGGTCAAGCTTCTCGAGGCGCTCACACTCACCGACGAGCAGATGGTGAAGCTGCTCGCTCGCGAACGGGAGTTTCGCGATGCACAGCAGGCGGCAGCCGGCGCACGCCGGGAAAGCCTTGAGCGCCTGAAAGGCCTCATCGACCGCAAAGCGCCCGACGAGGAGCTCCTGCGAGAAATGGCAACTGTCGAGAAGCTCCGGCTCGACCAGGTCGCCCGGCACAAGGATTTCGGGAATTCCCTCCGTGAGTTCCTCACCGTCCGTCAGGTGGCGGAATACCAGGTGTTCGAGGAATCCTTCATGCGCGAGGTGCGGCGCCTGCTCCGCGATATGCGATCACACCGGGGGCGACGGAACTGACCGGGCGCGCTGCGTCAATGGAAGCGATCGCTGATGTACTGCAGGGCCTCGCTGATGTTGAGTGACGCGGAGGCGGGGCCGACACGGATGTAGAATTCCTCGTCAAAACCCTTCTGTCGCAGAAACGCCGGCCGCGTCGCTGGCGTGCAGCAGATGATGCAGATCCGCTTGTCGGCCAGTGTGGCCAGCTCCGCTGTGATGAACGGCGTCATGTCCTGCCCGAGGGAGGCTTTGACAAGGTTCCAGAAGTGCAGGAGAAACTTGTCGTCGTTGGGGAAATCGTCGAGCTCGATACCCACCGGACTGCCGTCGTCGGCCACACCAATGATGAGCGTGCCACCATCGGAGTTGAGAAATGCGGTGATGGTCTTGAGTGAGGCATGCTCAATCGCCGGATCCTTCTTTTCCGCCTTGAGGTTCCAGCGCAATGTGGACTTGAATTCCTGATGAAACCCCTCCCCGCGGGCGATCAGCGCACCGGGCGATGGATCCGTATCTGGAGCGGCCGGGGCACCCTGGACGTAGTCGATCACGCTCAGGGCATCCATGCAGAAATCGGACAGTGATGACCGTGGTTCCCCGGTGGTCGCGGCGGTGTATCCCTCGAACCGCGCGTCTGCGGGGATGCGGGCCATGGACCGCGCTGCGAGCACGATCGCCGCGGCGGCATATGCGGTGGCGTTGAGGCGCCCTTCCACCAGCATGAGCGGCAGGATGATGCCCGCACCATGCTGGAGATGAAGGTACAGCACACCCGCCTTGCGTGCCGTTGAGAGACGCGACCAGCGTTCCACAATGTGTCGTAGCAATTCCTCCGGAAGTTCGGCCCGGAGATTCGGCAGCGGCAGCCCGGCTTCCTGGATCATCTGGTACAGCCTCTGGAATATTCCCGGCAGGACATCGGCGGAGAGGGTGAGCATGGCAGGCTCCACCTGGCCCTCTCCTTCGTTCACCACACCGACACCGCGTTTCAATGCCGGGCCGGGATCCTCCCGGACAAAGCCCGCAACCACAGCAGCGAGCCCGTCTGGTGCAGGGGTGACGAGGTCCGTCTCGACGGAGAAGATCTGCCAGGCACGCGAGGCGGACTTCACCGGCGAATCGTTGAACAGGACATCGACCATGATGTCCTCAAGCACACGTCGGTTGGTGGACCAGCAGGGTCTGCCGCCGATGGTCGTGAATGGGTCACCCTGGTGGTTGAGGAGGAAGCCGGTGTCGTGCAGGGCGATGTCGAAGTCCGACGGGTCGTAACGACCATCGGAAGGGGGCGATGCGCACATGGTGGTCCGGAATGGTGGGATGAATGGGGGCAAAGCAAAAACCGCACATTTCTGCACGGTTTTGAGCGGGAAACGAGACTCGAACTCGCGACTTCAACCTTGGCAAGGTTGCGCTCTACCAACTGAGCTATTCCCGCAGGAAATCCTGATGTGAGCGCCATCAGAACATGACAAATATAGCAATTCTCCATGTTCGATGCAATTCTTTCATCCGGAAACTCGGATTTTCTTTGCGGACTTGTGCCTTCCGAGTGATCAGGAGACGGATTGGGGCATCTTGATCGCGTGCTTCTCCATCTTCTTGATGAAGTTCGTGCGTTCCACACCCAGCTGCTGCGCCGCCCTGGTCTGGTTCCACCCGTTTTCGCCGAGTGCCTGGAGGATGAGCTTCTTCTCGAAGTCGTTCACCACCTCCTTGAGCGGACGGGTGTCCTTGGCCTGATAGGGTTCGGTCTTGAGCACAAGGGCCACGGTGTGGACATCGATCTCCGATTCCTCCACGATGATCGCGATTTTGCTGATCACATTGTCGAGTTCGCGCACATTCCCCCGCCATTCCTGCGTGGCCAGGTAGGTGATGGCGGCATTGGTGAAGTGGTGCTCCGGAAGGCTGTGTTCCTCGCACGCCTTGGCGAGCAGGTGTTTTGCGAGGATGCCGATGTCGTCACGGCGCTCGCGCAGCGGCGGGATGACGATGTTCCACTTGCTGAGCCGATGATAGAGGTCCTCCCGGAAGGTGCCGCCACTCCGCAGCTCCTCAAGCGTCTTGTTCGTCGCGCTGATGACGCGGACATCCACAGTCCGTTCCCGGTTGTCGCCCACGCGGCGGAAACGCCCGTTGTTGAGCACGTTGAGCAGATTCATCTGAAACGTGGATGAGGTGTTGCCGATCTCATCGAGGAATATGGTGCCGCCATTGGCTGTTTCGAACAGCCCGACCTTGTCGGCACGGGCGTCGGTGAAGGCGCCGCGAACGTGGCCGAAGAGCTCGGATTGGAGAAGCGTGTCCGAGAGGGTGCCGCAGTCGACCCCCACAAAGGCCTGTTCGCGCCGATCGCTCAACATGTGAATGATGCGTGCGAGCATCTCCTTGCCCACACCGGTCTCGCCGGTGATCAGCACAGACATCTTTGTGCGAGCCACCTTTTCGGATTCCGTGAGGATCTGGCCGATCTGCGCCGATGCCGTCACGAACCCGATCTCCCGCGTCACACGCTGCACCTCCGGGCTCTGCCTCACATCGTGACGCGAACCAAGCGCGATGCCGATGATCTCCTTCAAGGTCGGAATGTCGAGCTTGTCCTTGGGCAGGAAGTGGAGAGCCCCACCCTTCCCCGCTTCCACCGCCTTTTCAACATTGTAGGCCTGTCCCGTCACCATCACCACGGGGATCTCCGGTCTCTTCTGAACGACGCGGCGCAGGACTTCGATTCCGTCGATCTGCGGCATGATGATGTCGAGAAGGATGAGATCCACGGGTTGAAGGTCGAGTTCGAGCAGCTCGAGTGCCTCCACCGGGTTGTTCCGGATGATGGCCTGGTAGCCGCAGTGGTTGATGATTTCCGCCACGGTTTCGGTGAACCCTGGATCATCATCCACAATCAGGATGTTCTGGAGTGGGATGATCTGTGAGTCGTTCTTCGTGGAGGTGATGTCGTTTCCCATGGTCAGTATTTCGGTAGTGGAATGCGGATGTGAAATGTTGTGCCGATGCCCATCGTGCTCAGGAAGGTGATCTCGCCGTTGTGCTCCTGGATGATCTTCTGAACGATGACGAGACCGAGTCCCGTCCCTCCCTGGGAATGCGTGGAAAATGGCCGGAAGATGCTCTTCTTCACCTCATCGCTCATGCCGATGCCGGTGTCCTGGATGGTGATCTCCACATATTCCCCCGGCCGGTTGATCCATTGACCGAGCGATGTGGTCACCACGATCCGCCCCTCGTTCGTGCCCACGGCACGGATGGCGTTGTCGAGCAGGTTCTGGATGGCTTCGGGGAAATGGGCGATGTCGATTCCGACACGCGGCAGATGTTCAGTGAAATGCGTGATGATCTGGATGTTGCGACTGACCTTGGCGCGATATTCGTCGACGATGCTCAGGAGGAGGATGTTGACATCGTTTGGAAGCAGGTTGAGCTGTTCCTTGTTCGCGAGGCGGGTGAGGTTGTGCACAATTTCGTTGAGTTTGCGGGACTCGTTCACGATTCTGTCGATGTAACGCGAAAAATCGGGAAGTGGCTTCGCCCCGGCCTCGTTCAGGATCATCTCCAGGTGCTGTGCGCTCAGCGTGATGGTGGAAAGTGGCGTCTTGGCCTTGTGAGCCACATGCTGTGCAACCCCCGACCAGTTGACCCGTCTGTCCTTTTCGATGGCCTCGGTGATGTCGGCCAGCATGAAGACGAATCCCTCGAGGCGTTTCCCCTCCGAATACAGCGGATACCCCTTCAACACCAGCGTCTTCATCATCTTTGCGTGGTTGTAGACGATCTCACGTTCGAGGGGGCGACGCGTCTGGATGAGTTCCTCAAAGGTTTCCATGATTTCGGGCGAGGGGGCGTTCTTCAGGTAGAACTGGAAATTTTCCTGCATCGACACGAATTCGTCGAAGCCGAGGAACATTTTCGCAGCACGATTCATGGTCTTCGCATCGCCGGCGCGATCGAAGATCATGATGGCATTGGATTGAAGCGTGTCGAGGAGCCGCTGCTCCTGTCGTCCGGTGTTCCGTGCAAAATTCCTCGATGCGATGAACCCGCCGACAATGAGCATGCCGAGAAGAATGGACTCGGTCTTATACCTCGTCCAAAGGATGCTGAAGAAGTTGTTCTCGTCGAAAAACTCGGTGATCACCCGTGTACGATCTTCTTCCGGGATCGTTGGTTTGGCCACCTTCTCCTGCCCGTGCACGATGAAAACCATGAACATGAGCAGAGATACAACTTTCAACGAGCGTCGCAAGGCCTTGCCATGTTTGCTTTTATGGATATTGATCAAAGTGATTATTGTCACTCTTGTGGACGATTGATGATTCTTGCAGCGGATCGGAGCTGGCGTGGCGGACAGGAACTGCCGGGTTCATTCGCCCAGCACAGCACGGAGGACGTTGGGCAGGCCGGGGAGTTCGCGCTTCCCTGCGCCGTAGCCGACAGATGTCACCGTCATCTCACATGCTGCCGGCAGGAGTCCCTGAGAGAAATGTGTCACCATGGCGGCTCCCGTGGGTGTGGTGAGCTCGGAGTGTTCCGGATACCACTTGACCGGATGGTGCTTCAGGAGCTCGAGTGTGGCCGGCGCGGGAGCGGGAAGCACACCATGGGATGTGGTGATGGTGCACCCGCACCCGATCATGACATGTGTGGAATATACGGCATCCGGATGAAATGAATCAATGCAGATGCAGCCGGCCAGGACGTTGAGGATGGCCACCGCGGAGCCGACCTCATGGAATTCCACCTCGTTCACCGGCTGCCGATGGATTCGTGCCTCGGCCAGCGCAAGTCGCTCGTAGACGGCGGAGGCATGGGACTTGGCCCCCTCCGGGATGCCGCTTTCGCGGATGATGGCCTGCACCATGGTCGGGGTCCGATGCAGGTGCGGGGTGCGCACCATGTCCGGGCACTCCACAATGAACCGCCGTGCGCTGATCGCGTTGCGTTGCACCACCTCCTGCCTGATGCTGATGACCGGAAGTTGCACGGTGGCGAGTGCGTCCTGGAGCAGATCCATCGGTGCACCAGCGTCCAGAAGCGCCCCGACAATCATGTCGCCGCACACCCCTGACATCATGTCCAGAAACAGGGTCCGCATGGGCGGATTCAGCTCCCCGCAACATCAAGGACGCCTGCAACCGCACGCCGCATCTCATCAGTGGCGCGGCGTGCCGCCATGGCAAAATCCTCACCATGGGAGGCGTAGATGACAGCCCGGCTGTTGTTGAACAGCACCCGCCCTCCTGAAGCCGTGGCACCTGCGCGGACGGTCCGCTCCATGTCACCTCCCTGCGCGCCGAGGCCCGGCACAAGGATGGGCATGTCTCCCACCATGCGTCGCACATCGGCAAGCTCCTCCGGATGTGTGGCACCGATGACGAGACCGCAGTTGCCGTGCCCGTTCCATTCCATCACCCTGGTGATGACGTGCTTATAGAGCGGCATGCCGCCCGCCTCGAGATACTGGAAATCCTGCGAACCGGGATTGCTTGTCAAGGCGAGCATGAAGATGCCCTTGTCGGGATGGCGGATGAAGGGCTCGACGGAATCCCTCCCCATGTAGGGCGTCGTTGTGATGGCATCGAACCCGAGGTCGTCGAAGAGTGCCCGGGCGTAATGGTCCGTCGTGTTCCCGATGTCGGCCCGCTTGGCATCCCCGATGGTGACAACGCCTGCGGGGATGGCATCGAGCGTCCGGCGCAGCACATCGTATCCGCGCCGCCCCATGCCATCGTAGAAGGCGATGTTCAGTTTGTAGGCAAGAACGAGGTCGCTCGTTGCCTCAATGATGGCATGGTTGAATGCGACCTCCGGATCCGGTGATGCGGCAAGGTGTTGCGGCAGTTTTCGGGGGTCGGTGTCCAGACCGATGCAGACGAGGCTCTTGTTTTTCTCGGCGACGGCGTCTAATTTTTCCAGGAAGTTCATGGGGGCCTGCTGATGATGAGGTCATCAAAAGTACCACGGATCCCCAATAAAGACAAGGATATTTGCGCCATGGACAGGGTTGGCACCTGCATCCCGCTTCATGCGCCGGATAAGGACATGACACCCACACGCATCACATTGGACGACGAAAAGACACTCCGTATTGTCTGGGACGACGGTCATGCATCGTTGTATCCTCTGCGCCACCTCCGGCGCAACTGCCCGTGCGCCACATGTCGCGCCGAGGCGGAGACGCACGGAGAAGCGTACATCCCGCTGTTCTCCCGGGCAGCGCTGACCCCGCAGCGCATCGACATCATC
>CAYUYM010000038.1:0-20539 GCA_964449305.1 uncultured Chromatiales bacterium
GGATAATGCGTTCCACACACTTGACTATGATGTCATACGCATTGCACGGCATATCGCACAATCAGGCACAGCGCCCGAGTATTTCTCCTTCGAGGATCGAGACAAGCACGATCTGTCTGCCATCGCCCTCGAGGCGGTACAAAAGCGCCTCGATGATTTTACGATGGAGGACATGCTTATCCAGGAATACAACGCGCCTGACAAATGCTGGAGCCTGTTCTACACTGACTATGCACGGTTCGCGACTGCCTTCGATGCAGAGCGTCGGCGCGCGCTGTTCATCCTTCGCAACAACGGGTCGACACCCTCCCGGGTGACCGTGGCGCCTGCAGTTCCCGATTTCAAACGCGAGCTGACCGAACAGGACAAGAAGCAGGTTTTCAATCGTGACAACAATGCCTGTCTGTGCTGCGGCGCAACACCCTCACGTGGCCGTCGCATTTCCCTTCAGGTGGATCACATCCTGCCCGTGAAATTCGGAGGGCAGACGACTCTTGACAACTCACAGACCTTGTGCAACGTCTGCAACAACATCAAGGATGTTCAGGAGGTCAATTTCCGCTTCAACAAGACCTCGCTTCCCGCACCCGGCTCGCTGAACACGTTCAAGATCGCCAACACACGGTGGATCGATGAGATCCTACGCAGAATCGTGAACTTCTTCTATCGATGCCATGCCGTGTACTCCATCGAATGGGACCTCCGGCCACGGAGCAAACACGGGAAACGCTGGATCGTCACCCTGTACCAGGGGAATGATCCCGCATGGATCCGTGTGCATGAAACGGCAATCGTGGAGTACTTCCACAACGACATCGGTTACCGGGCTCTCCAGCACATCGACTTCTTCTAGCCCCTCCCCAAGCCGAACTTGCCGACGTGATGACTTGCCCCGCCCTACCGACGTTGACAATGGCTGTGCGAATGACTAAACTGGTTCCGTTTCGTCATGTTCACCCCAGGACGGGAGTCTTGCACTGATGACAGGCAGGAGACAGGATTGCAGGGAGCGATGCAGCATCGGCGTTGTGCTCATGATGGCGTGCCTGCTCTGTCCGCTGCCGGGCCGCATGCAGGCGGCGGTGCCGGACGGCGACAGCACCGCTTCCACACTGGCGAGGCTGCCCGTCTCCATGGGCGTGCATCAACGCCTCGGCACGCGCTTCGATGCGGGCCTGCAGTATGGTGTGCTGGCTGCATCGTTGACGGTCTATGCCGACGACGATTGGTCGCGCCACCGCGGCGTGGCCAAGCTCGGCATGACGCTCTGGCTCTTTCCTGTGCGGCTTCCCATCCCGGTGGATCCCTTCGTCGCCTTCTCCTTCTGCCAGACCGCACAGGGCCCGGTGGACTACATTCCAGAGAACAGTCGGACGGTGACCGTCGGCGCACGCGTCTTTATGCTGCCCTGGCTCGCCCTGCGACCCGAGGTGGGGTGGTCCACCCTCTCATCGAACATCCTCAGCGGGCTTGCTGCACAGGGCCGTGAGACGAATCAGTCGGTGCAGGAATGGATGCTCGGTGCGTCGGTGGAACTCGATCTTGTCGCACTCCTCGGAGCGTTGCGGAGTGGTCATACACCAGCGGAGCACCTCCCGTGAAGCGGCCCGCTCTGCTCCTCGCCGAAGTGATGGCCTTCGCGGCGCTGGTGCTGGCGGCCTGCGACCAGTACACCATGGAGGAACTGCCGCCCCCCGTGCGATCCACCTGGGCACTCACCATGACCGACACTGCGGGACGCTCCGTCGATGCGACGCTGTCCCTTCTCCTCCAGGAAACAGACGAGGGGCTGCGCACACGCATTTCCGTTCTTGCATCCGGACGCCTCGACTACGCTGGCGTGACCGTGGAATTCCCACCCTTTCTCAACGCTCTCGATACGTTGGAAAGCCGTGGGCACATGGAGGCGATGTCGTGGGCCAACGGCCTGACGGGAACAGGGTGCTTCCTTGTGTTCGTGAGCGCGCACGGCACCATCTTTGTCATGACCTGGGACGGCCTCTTCCGCTCCACCGACGGTGGCGCCACATGGCGGTCCGCCGACGCAGCAACAGACCCCGTCCATTCTCTGGCGGAGATGTGTGAGAGTGATTCACGACTCTTCCTCGCCAACGACAGAACCATCTGGCGTTCCGATGATGATGGCGCATCATGGACCACGGTGCTGACGGAGTCGCGCCAACTGTATGTCGGTTCCATCGCTGCCGGGCCCGGCGGCCGCGTGTACGCGGGGAACTGGGGGTATTATACCGGCTCACGGGAGTGCCTCCTGCGCAGCGACGATGCCGGCTCGTCATGGATCCACATGTCGGTGCCTGGCATCACCATCATCGATCGCCTGCGGGTGGATCCACGTGGCCGGCTCTGGATCGTGGGCCGCCCTGGTGAGCAGTATATGCGCGAGGATGAGCGGGTGTATGTGTCCGGCGAGGATGGCACCACCTTTCGGCACGTCACCCATTTCACCTCCACCATCCCCTGCCAGTCGGTGGACTTCGCCTTTGTCGGGCGCGACACGGTGTATGCCGCCACCTTCAAAGAGGCCACGAAAAGCCTCCATCGTTCGGTGGACGGCGGGGAGACGTGGGTCACATTGTGGAGCGCTCCTGCGGCACGCAACAGCGGCGTCACCATCGTCTGCGAGCGTGATGGGACCATCGACATCGGTGCCGATGGAGTCTACATCTCCTACACCGGCGGCACATCCTTCTGGGAGCACTCCATGTGGTACAGCTATGCCGCGGCGGCCCTCGGTCGGCAGGTGGCCGACATCGCCCTCGGCCCCGATGGTCGGCTGTGGGTGGCGAGCAGTGTCCTTCTGCGCCGGGGTGAGGATGGGCGATCGTGGGTGCGCTGCAACGGACGGGTGATGCATGTGTTCGACTACACGATCACGGGCAACACCATCCAGGGGAGCGATCTGCGGGCCAGCGAACAGACGCTGGATTCGACGATGGTCACCTTTGTCGGGACACGACGATGATGGCCGCGCGACACCATTCAGCGAGGTTGGACATGATGCATCACAGCAGCATCGTCGATGCCGGGCACGCGTGCGCAGACAGGCGGGACGGACAGGCCGGCACCACCCACTGGCATGGGATCATCATCGTTCTGGTCCTTCTCATGCTGCCCATGGTGGCCCTGGCCGACGAGGTGTACCTCATCAACGGCTGTGTCTATCGAAACGTGCAGGTGGTGGATTCGACCGCCACCGTTCTGCGCATCACCTACAATGGCCGGCCGCTCGATCTTCAGCGCTCCATGATCGACCATGTGGTTCATGCTCCGGTCGCAGCCGGTGCGGCGGCCGTCTACGAGGTGTATTCGCAGACAATGGCCGCCGCCTTTGCAGCGGCGCGCATCCAGCAGACGGACGAGGAGCGACGTCGGGTGGAGGAGGAACAGCGTCGCGCAGTGGAGCTGCAGGATTCGCTCCACCGGGTGCTGCAGGCGAAGGAGTCGGAGACGAGGCGCATGCAGATGGAGATGGACCGTCGAGTATCGGCGAAGAACCGGGTGGAGGATTCCCTGGACAGGGCGGGGGTGGTGACATGGGGCACGAGGAACCGTCTGGGTGTGACCATCGGATTCAGTCACCCCATGGGGCTCATGGCCGAGTTCGGGTTCCGCTACCAGGTGGTGGCACTGTCGTTCATTTGGTCGGTGTCTGATTCGTGGTCGGCGAAGCCGGAGGAGAATCCCACCATCGGTTTCGCTGTGCGCTTCCATCCGATGAAACCCAGGGCGTTGTTCGATCCCTACGTGGGGGTGATGATCGGGTCGGCCTTTGACATTCAAACCTCGCATCAGGGGCACCCGGAGACCTACAGGGTGGCGTACCTGGGCACACGGTTGTGGATGACGCGTCATGTGGCCCTCACATTCGAGGCCGGCGCAGCCTTCACCTCGAAGTACCTGAAGTGGCACTACACACGCAACACACTGGTCGAAGGGTGGCGGGAGATCGAGTATCCGTATCTGCGCATCGGCATCGGCATCATGTGAGGTGGCGGGGAGATGAGGCTGGCGGAAGGACCCACGTGTGAACCGTGAACGTGGTCTGGCGCCTGTCACCACGAGGACGCCAGGGGCAGGTTCTGAGGTTGTGGAGAATAACGCACAAAGCCCGCAGGAAATCGCGGCAAGGCTCCTGTCAACCCGGGATGTTCATGCCTCAGTTTGCTCAGGTTCGTGAGTCGAACCAGATTCGCATGTTGTCCACTCGGAGAAGGTCGGCATCCCGCCAACGATGGGTGACGAACCATCGCGCTCTTGATGTCACCATTTCATCAGTCTCGCAGATTCAGCCGCGATGTGCCCTGCCAATGCGGAAACAAATGTCCTGATGCCTGTCATTGCTGACAACTCAGAGTATCTGCCGGTTCTGGCAGAACCCCGAGGCGATGCGATAAGAGCTGCAGTTGTATAGAGTTGTTCCTTCATCAGCTTCTGGCAAAGCAGGTCATACCTCTGAAGATACGACACTCCTTGAAAGTCGTTGAATACCGGAAAGTGCGGTGACTCGATTCTGATCTCACGACGGGAACCGGGTGCGTCTACAACAATCATCAACCAGCCAACAAAAGGGCGGGGCTGCTTCCCGAACGCTTCTTCACGATATGCAGTCCAAAAATCGTGCGCGCTACCAATCGCTTCTTCTGCGCGATTGTTGAAGATGTTGCCAAATGAACCAACCTGGCTTTTGAACTCGATGTCGGCGATCAGTGCGCCCTTGTGGAGGACCAGCAGGTCCCAGATCTTTGTCGGCCGGAAGTATCCAGGCAGTGTCAACATGGCCCTGTTCTTATGAATTTCTGCGTGTCGGAGCCCGTTGGCCCGAATGATGTCGAGCGCCAGGTCCACGAAACCGTCCATGTTCTTGCCTGCTGTCACTCCGGCTCGTTCACCTTGGTCGGTCCTTCCGGACTCAAGCTGCTTCTGCCTGGCAGCCCTTCTGTTCCCCCAAAAGGCCTTGACAGCAATTCGGGCTTTCCTATCATAATCAACAAGATCAAGTGCCATTCAGTCTCCGCTGTCACCAAGGGAAAACTGTTCTTCGGCGTCAATTCCATAGAGTTGATGGACGGCATGATTGCAGGCGTTCACATCCCTTTTCATTGCAGCATCCACCAAGTCCAATCTCAACGGTGCAGGGACGCTGGCCCAGGCAGGAATGCGGATACGGCGCAGGTATTGCGCTTGGAATCGAAGAAAGCCTCCGCGCATTTTCGTTGAATAGGTTGTGATAAACAAACGTGTCACCGATGAGAGCAACACTGCCTGTAATGCGCGCAGGTCCCACTCCTTGGAAGTCACGTAGTACAGGTTGTGATGTGGATACAGCTTCCCACCCTCATACACGATGTTGGCTTCGCCCTTGATGTCGGGAATCAGCAGCTTCGGGCGCATCGCCAGTTCTGGATGTATACGGTCGATTGTGCGGTACCATCTGCTCGGAAATTTTCGAGCGCAATGGCGTCCGGCAATGGCAGCACGACGCGCTTCCAGATAGGCGAAAAGCCGCGGATAATCCCGCAGATCAACAAGCCTGCCATCGTCGGTGAAAGGGTTGATGATGCCCTGTCCACGCCATTGCACTTCACCGGTGAGGATGTCTTTTGTCGTCACCAAAGGCAGCTTTCGGTCTGGCTCGACATCAAGTGAAGCAAAATCTCCAATGAAGGCATCATCGGCACCGGTCGCCACCCCGATGCCCACCTTGCAACCAACTGCCTCCAATTGCGGATATTGGGCTTCGAGACGACGTATCAAAGACGTCTGGTCCAGGGATTCGAGCAGCCACGGCTCTGCGCCATTGGTGATGCGAGGAAGCTCACGAACGAGCCCGCAATCGGCCGGCAGCTCCTGAGCATTCAGTGCAGTGGACAGCTTCGCCAATGAGTCGCGGTGTATCGTGGGGCGATGAGCAACCCGGGTTGGCCCGGGAGCATCCCTGGAAATGACAATGATGGCCGGGTAGGCGATGACGGTGGATTGAAAAGCGGGCGTGTCCACCATGTCAACATAGGTCCTCACCGTGAATTGTTGGGCCACCAGTCGGCGCAACGGGCCGCCATAGCGGTTCTTCATCCATCGATCTGCACAGATGAGCCCCATCCTCCCGCTCTGCACCAGCAGTGACAATGATCTCTCGATGAACGGGACATAGAGGTCCGCTCGGTCGAACATTGTCTTGTAGCGGGCGCGGTACTCTTGAAGCAGGGGGGCGGGGATCAACTCCTGGCGTACATACGGAGGATTGCCGACTACGAAGTCGAACCGGCCATCAATGGGTGTCAGGAGAAAATCTCCGTTCGTCAGCCATCGGTTCGCAAGTGCCTCTGCGGCTTGCTCGTCCATCAGTGTACGCATCAGCAGTTCGATCACATCCGCCTTGGTGGCAGCAAACGTCTCACGATGCATCTCAACGGCGCGGATTGTATCGCCCAATTCAGCAACAACGGAACGGGATCGGGGTGATTTCTCCCATGCCGCCAGCAACCTGCCGATGGCCGGCAGGAGAAAGGCCCCATTGCCCGATGATGGTTCCAACAGCCGTTTCCCACTCAGGTGCTTATCAGGAGTGTAACCGACAAGGTCAAGGATGAACTCAACCACTTCTGTTCGAGTGAAGACGGCACCACGGGAACCGCTTTCTGGCTCTGATGAAAGCGCTTCGATGGCAGCGGCAACTGAAGGTGCGAAGGGGCAGGCCGATGCACCAAAGAGATCCAAGTTCAATTGCCCTGAGCTGATGATCATCCTCCTTATTGTGTGTGAACCTGCGGATCCTGTTCCACCCGCTGTCTTGGTACGACGAATCCAGTCACCAATCAAGATGCAAAAATGGTTCACAGCTCGCGCCATGAACCATTTGCATTCGTCTGAGTGTCAGGCACCGGGCGACGCCGATGCTGTCGATCATTTCTCCACTTCTGTGAGTTTCGCCCGCAGGAAATCGCGGTTCATCTGGGCGATGCCGCTCACCTTGATGCCCTTGGGGCACACGGCCTCGCATTCGTAGAGGTTGGTGCAGGCTCCGAAGCCCTCGCGGTCCATCTGTGCCACCATGGCGAGCGCGCGGCGTTTGCGCTCAGGCTGCCCCTGCGGGAGGTTTGCATACTGGGCGATCTTGGCGCCGACAAAGAGCATGGCAGATCCGTTCTTGCACGAGGCCACGCAGGCACCGCAGCCGATGCAGGCGGCGAAGTCCATGGCCGTCTCGGCGTTGTCCTTCGGGATGGGGATGGCATTGGCATCGGGCACACCGCCGGTGCTGCACGAGACGAAGCCCCCGGCTGCCATGATGCGATCGAAGGCGGAGCGGTCCACCACCAGATCGCGGACGATGGGGAAGGCGCGTGCGCGCCATGGTTCGATGTAGATGGAATCGCCGTCCTTGAACTTGCGCATGTGAAGCTGGCAGATGGTGGTCTGCGCCTCATGGCCGTGCGGGATTCCGTTGACCACGAGCGAGCAGGCACCGCAGATGCCCTCGCGGCAGTCGTGGTCGAAGGCCACCGGCTCCTCGCCGTTCTCCATCAGGTGCTCGTTGACGTGGTCCAGCATCTCGAGGAAGGACATGTCGGGCGAGATGCCCTCGGCCTTGTAGATGGCCATGCGGCCCTTTTCCTGCGGGTTCTTCTGCCGCCAGATGTATAATGTGAGGTTCATTATTTGTAACTCCTTGTCTGAAGTTTCACGGAGTCGAAGGTCAACGGTTCCTTGTGAAGATTCGGTGTCGATCCCACACCGGTGAACTCCCAGGCGGCGACATAGGTGAAGTTCTCGTCGTCGCGCTGTGCCTCACCTTCCGGTGTCTGATATTCCTCGCGGAAGTGGCCGCCGCAGGATTCGTTGCGGTGGAGGGCATCGTAGCACATCAGCTCCGCGAACTCGAGGAAGTCGGCCACGCGGCCGGCGCGTTCGAGCGCGATGTTGAGGTTCTCGTTTTCGCCGGTCACGATGGCGGTCTTCCAGAACTCCTCACGGAGCCCCGGGATGATCTCGAGCGCCTTCTTCAGACCGGCCTCGTTGCGCGCCATGCCGCAGTATTCCCACATCACCCTGCCCAGCTCCTTGTGGATCGAGGCCACGGTGCGCTTGCCCTTCAAACCGAGCAGCCTGTTTGTGCGCTCCTTCACCTCGGCCTCCACTCTGCGGAATTCGGGATGATCCGTGTTGACCTTCGGCTGCTTTGCGGTGCCGAAGTAATGCCCCAGCGTGTAGGGGATCACGAAGTACCCATCGGCAAGACCCTGCATCAGCGCCGATGCACCGAGGCGGTTGGCGCCGTGATCGGAGAAGTTCGCCTCTCCCAGCACATGGAGGCCGGGGATGGTGCTCATGAGGTTGTAGTCCACCCATGTGCCGCCCATGGTGTAGTGCGCGGCCGGGTAGATACGCATCGGCACCTTGTACGGGTTCTCGTCGGTGATGCGTTCATACATCTCGAAGAGGTTGCCGTAGCGCTCGGTGATCACATCACGACCGAGGCGCCCGATGGATTCGGCGAAGTCGAGGTATACACCATAGCCTGTTGCACCCACGCCACGCTGGTCGTCGCAGGCCTCCTTCGCGGAGCGCGAGCTGATGTCGCGCGGGGCGAGGTTGCCATAGCTCGGGTACTTGCGCTCCAGGTAGTAATCGCGGTCCTCCTCGGGGATCTGGTCGGGGGGCCGCTTGTCACCGCGGTTCTTCGGCACCCAGATGCGTCCGTCGTTGCGCAGCGATTCAGACATGAGCGTGAGCTTGGACTGATGGTCGCCCGAGAGCGGGATGCAGGTCGGGTGGATCTGCGTGTAGCACGGATTCGCGAAGGCCGCGCCCTTCCTGTAGGCGCGATAGGCCGCGGTCACGTTGCAGGCAATGGCGTTGGTGGAGAGATAGAACACGTTCGCATAGCCGCCGGTGGCGAGGATCACCGCATCGGCCGCCCAGGATTCGATGGCGCCGGTCACGAGGTTGCGCGTCACAATGCCGCGGGCGTGGCCGTCGATCACCACGATATCGAGCATCTCCATGCGCGCGTGCATCTTCACCGCACCGAGCCCCACCTGGCGCATGAGGGCCGAGTAGGCGCCAAGCAGAAGCTGCTGGCCTGTCTGGCCGCGGGCGTAGAAGGTGCGGGACACGAGCGCGCCGCCGAAGGATCGGTTGTCAAGGTAGCCGCCGTATTCACGGGCGAAGGGCACACCCTGCGCCACGCACTGGTCGATGATGCTGTTGGACACCTGGGCGAGGCGGTACACATTGGCTTCGCGTGCGCGGAAGTCGCCTCCTTTGACCGTGTCGTAGAACAGGCGGTAGATGCTGTCCCCATCGTTGGGGTAGTTCTTGGCGGCGTTGATGCCGCCCTGCGCGGCGATGGAGTGGGCGCGCCGCGGTGAATCCTGGTAGCCGAAGATGTCCACCTTGTAGCCGAGCTCGGCGAGCGAGGCTGCGGCGGAGGCGCCGGCGAGACCCGTCCCGACCACGATGACGCTGAACCTGCGCTTGTTGGCCGGGTTGATGAGCTTCATCTCGAAGCGGTGATTGTCCCATTTCTCTGTGAGCGGACCGGAGGGGATTTTGGAATCGAGTGTCATGTTACATTCCTCCCGCGGGAAGGTGGATCAGCCCGGTGAGCACGCCCATCGGCACTGAAATGAATCCCGCAACGATGATGGTCGAAAGGAACGGTCCGAGGCCGTTGATGAAGCCGTTGTATCTGGGATGGTTGACGCCGAGCGTCTGGAACATGGAGGAGATCGCGTGTGACAGGTGCGACCAGAGGAGCAGCATCGCCACGATGTAGGTGATGGAGATGAGGGGGTTCTGGTAGCTCAACACCACCATCGTCCATGCATCGGGCTTGCCGAGCGCATCGAGCATGTACACCGCCGGGTTTGTGGTGCGGAACGTGAAGTGCATGAGGTGGTAGGCGAGAAAGAGGCCGATCATGACGCCGGTCCACAGCATGGTGCGGGAATTGAGGGATGCCTTGACCCACTTCTTCATGACGTAGGCGTCGGGGCGGGCCTCCAGGTTCAGCATCTTGAGGCGGATGGAGGTGATGATGTGCAGAAGGGCGCAGAGGAGAAGCACCCCGCGGATGACCCAGAGCGTGCCGCCAAGGCCCTGGAGAAAATGCGCGTAGGCGTTCATTTTCTCCGGTCCCGAGTACATTTGCAGGTTGCCTGCCATGTGCCCCAGAAGGAACAGGACCAGGATGAGTCCCGTTGCCGCCATGACGATCTTGCTCAGGATGCTCGACTGCAAAAACCGTGTGATTGCTGCCATAATCCTTACTCGATGGTTATGAAATGGGTGGATGAAAACCGAGGGCAGACTGGCATGCCGGGAACGTGCTACGGGATTGACGGGAGTGTGGAAAGGTGCGGAAATGGGACGATGCGAGTCGGAAGGCCAGTCGGAAAGAAGTTACTCCGTTTTCAGGAATGAACAAAGGGAGGCGGGTGACGCAGGGAAGCGTGCCATAAGGCCGGGAAACACCTGTCGCACGGTGGCACATTGAAAAAAATACCATGCCTCCCAGGGAACGTTTTCCGACACGGGTGGCGTTTGACTGGCACGTCATACCCTGCACATCGGCGCAGCACCGCGCGGCGCCTTCACATCCCCCCGTTTCCCCAACTCAGTCACCAGGTGCCACATGCCCATGGCTGCGATCGACCGTTGTTCCCTCAATCCCGAGCAGCATCGGAGAAGACTCCGGAGTTCGGCGCTTCGCTCCTTCCTCATCCTTGGTCTTCTGCTCGCTGCCGGCGGTGCCCGTCCCATGTCCGCCCAGGATGCCGCCCCGCAGTCCCCCGTCCGCTTCACCGGATCCGTGGTGGTCACCGGCGATGTCTACGACTTCACGGCCACGCCCTCCGGTGCGGAGCAGCCGCGGCGCCCGGCCAACCTGTGGCGCCTCGTCTTTACGCCAACTCTCGAGATCGGTGATCACTTCTCGCTGCCCATGACCTTCATGCTGTCGTCGCGCGAAACGAACACGCTCACCCCGTCCATACAGAAGCCGGGCATCCTGGAGTTCCTGCAGAACCCCATGAACAACCTCTCGCTTGCGCCCCGCTATGGCTGGGCGAAGGCCTACCTCGGTTCGCATGTGCCGCGCTATTCCGACCTCTCCTCGGGCGATGAACAGATCTTCGGCGCCGGCATCGATCTCACGCCCGGGGATTTTCGCATCGCCGCATCGGCCGGTGTGTCCCAGCGTGCCATCGAACCCGACTCGGCTCGCGGCATACGCGGCACGTATGCGCGCAACCTCACCATGGCGAGGATCGGCTACGGGCGGGAGGAGGAGTCGTTCGTCTCCCTCAACGTGGTCCAGGGCAGGGACGATGTCGCGTCGATCCGGCGCCGGCCCGACGGGGTCACGCCGCAGGAGGGCGTCACCGCAACAGCCAGCTTCCGCATCGGCCTGGGATCGGATCTGTCCCTCACCGGCGAGGCCGGGGCCTCGGCATTCACGCGCGACATGGATGCCGCCACGTTCGACGCCGGACTTGCGGTGCCCTCGTCACTCTTCACGCAGCGCATCTCCTCACGTGGCGACTACGCCGGCCTGCTCGCGCTTGCCTACAGCACGCCGTCCCTCGGCCTCAAGCTCTCCGGCAGATACGTGGGGGCGGGCTTCGTGTCCATGGCCTTCCCGTGGCTGCAGGCCGACCGGCTCGATCTGCTGCTCGCGCCGCGCATTGTGCTCTTCAACAACGGCCTCAACCTCTCCGGCTCCATCGGCTACAGGACGAACAACCTGTCCAACACCATGGCTGCCACTTCCACACAGCTCATCAGCAATGTGAACGCGCTCATGCAGTTCACCGACGAGCTGTCGATCAACGCCCGCTATGCGAACTTCGGCATGCGCAACAACAACCGGAACGACACGCTGAAGATTGAGAATGTGACGAACTCCTTCAGCATCGGACCCACGTATGCGCTCCAGACGCGCTCCGCCGTGCACACCATCTCCGCCTCCTGGGCACTCGATGCCTTCACCGACTTCAACACGGTGACCGGGCAGGCTGGCAGCAACAACACGAACACCATCACGGGCCTGTACTCGCTCCTGTTCCTCACCGTGCCCATCTCGGCCACGATCGTCGGCACGCATCTCACGAACGACCTGCCCGATCGCATGCTCACCATCTCCAGCATCAACGGGATGGTGACATGGGCCTTCCTCGAGAACGCGCTGCGTCCCATGGCGTCGGTCACGCTCACACGATCGGAGACGGCGGGCTTCACCGCCGACAACCAGGTGGTGCTGCGCCTCGGGATTCAATACAGCATCACGAAGGCGGTCAACCTCTCCATCACCGCATCACGCAACAGCCATACCTACGGCTCCTCGCGGCCCGGAGTCTCGTTCCACGAGACCATGCTCGAAACCAACCTCTCCACTCAATTCTGATCGGTGTCCCCATGAACGCAGCCCCATCATCCCCGGTCGAGTCACCGGCCTCCACGCAGCGCGGCATGCGGTCCATCCGCCGCCTCCTGCTCCTCGCCCTGCTCCTGGTTCCCGGAGCCGGCGATCTCCAGGCGCAGTTGAACGTGTCACTCAACGTGACCGCGAGGCCGAACCCCTACATCTCCGCCTGGTCCACACGCAAGGAGACGGCGATGTTCACGGTGATCATCCCGCCGAATGCGCAGCCCATCCAGGCGAAGTTCAAGGTGGAGATCCGCCTCGACGGCGACCTGAAGGCGCGGACGAAGCTGGCGTCGATGCCGGTCACAACAATTCCTGCCGGCGTCTCCACCTACTATCCGGAGACGCTCATCCCGATGAATGCGGTTGAGCTCCTGGGATCCGGAAAGGAGACGGCGACGAAGACGGGCATGCTGCCCGCGGGGGACTACGAGTTCTGCGTGGATCTCATCAACCCCGCCGATGGCAGCTCATGGCTCACGGCGCCGGTGTGCCGCTTCTTCAGCATCACCGCGTATCAGGCACCCATCCTGCAGTTCCCGCCCGACGCGGCTGTGCTCCAGCCGCAGGAGCGCCCCATCTTCCGCTGGTCGGCCGTCACCCCAACGCCGCCGGGCATCGTGCGCCATCGGCTGCTCGTCTTCGAGGTGCTGCAGGGGCAGACTCCCACGCAGGCCTTCCGCAGCAACCGGCCCATCCTGGACCGCGAGGTCGCCGCCATGACGCAGCTCATCTGGCCGGCGGATTTCCTCCTGCCGGGCCGCGTGAACCAGTATGTGTGGACCGTGCGCGCGATGGACGAGCAGGGCTCGCCGCTCGGCGAACCTGATGGGTATGCCGAGCCGTTCAGCTTCACCGTTGCAGCAGCCCAGCGCCGCGGGCAGGAGACGCAGATCACCGGCAGCGAACAGACGCAGCGCACCATGACGCAGGCCCCGCCGCCGGGAGGCAGTCAGATGCGGCAGGCACCCGCGCAGGGCAACGAGACGGTGGACCCGCAGAACTACGGAGCCGGCAATCCCCAGCCCGCACCCAGCTCGTGCCAGCCGGCCGGCGTCACACCACCGCTCGTCAACAACCAGACACCCTCGACCAAGGCCGCCAACGACTTCGTGGACTCAGTCATCACCGTCGGACTCTTTCCGATGAAGGTGCTCACCGCCTCCGGCACCTCCAGCGCCCTCGCCGGCACGGGGTCCATCCTTGTGTCGTGGTTGCGCACGCCCATTGCCGTGCAGTTCTCCGCACTCAAGGTCAACACCGACAACGTGGTGTACGACGGCGACGTGGTGGCAACGCTCGATGCCACACCTGATCCCTATTCCACGCAATGGGTGACGAACGTGGTGGGCGGTCTGCCGTGGACGCACAAGCAGGTGGCGAAACTCAACACCTGGCTCCACGCGCATTTCAACAAGCTCGTGAAGAACCTCGATCTCAACACCCAGGTGGCGAATGCGACGAACAACCCGGTGAAGCTGCCCCTCGGCCTCAACAACCTCAAGGGGTACACCGTGGCCATCGCCGAGATGAAGTTCAATGTGACGGGTGCGCAGCTTGTGGGTGTCGCAGCCTTCCCCATCCCCGAGCACAACGACACGCTCGGCTTCAAGGTGTCCAGCCTGCTGTTCGGCCCCTCCGGCCCGTCGCTCTCCGGGGCGAAGCTCGGCCTGCTCAACGACATCACCTTCACCGGCAATGTGCCCTCCGGCGACACCTACACCATCAGCTTTCTCGGGGCCAACCAGAGCGGCGACGGCACATGGGTGGACTGGGATTGCGAGGGCTTCCGCACGCTGAATGTGGACATCGGCATCGGCTTCCCACGGAGCTGGCTCGTGCCCTCCCCCGATCCCGACCCGAACAAGAAGGTGCAGGCACGCATCACCACCACCGTGGCGGACTGGGACGACTGGATGGTGTCCACCGCGCTCCCGCGCTGCACCATCGCCGGCACCAACGGCACGGAGATCGAGGTGGTGAACATGGCCTACGACCATTCCGACACGCGCAACCCCGCGGGCATCCTCTTTCCGAAGGGCTACCAGGGCGACACCACCACCACGTACCAGGGCTTCTCCATCAAGCTCGCCTCGGTGTACCTGCCCGACAAGCTGCGCACCTTCGAGGATTCCACACGGCGCATCAGCATCAGCGTGAACGACGTCATCATCAACAAGCACGGCATCAACGGCAACCTGCTCGCGAAGAACGTGGTGCAGTATCCGAAGGGAAACATCTCCTCGCTCGCGGCATCCATCGACACGGTGAGCATCACGCTTGTCAACAGCTCGGTGACCAACGCCTACATGCGCGGACTCATCACGCTGCCCGTGTCGGACACGACGGTGACGAATGCGCTCGACTACAAGGCGCTCTTCACCAATGGCAGCGGCTTCCAGTTCACGCTCGATCCGAAGGGGCCGATCACCGCGAAGCTCTTTGCCGGCGGTCAGTTCGTGCTCAACAAATCGTCGAACATGACGCTGAAGCTCGACAAGAAGGCGTCCTTCAACCTCAACCTCAATGGAAGTTTCGAGTGGGCCGATCTCGACATCGGCCCGGTGAAGAATGTGAACTTCAAGGTCACCTTTCAAAACATGGGGATGGCGTATTCCGACAGTGCCGGGATGACCTATGCCATCGGCCAGTGGAGCTTTGCATCGCCGCAGAAGTCGATCTCGAAATTCCCGGTGACCATCGAAAACATCAAGTTCGTGAACAAGCCGAAACAGGGCGACGAAATCCTGCGCGGGGCGCTGCAGTTCACCGTGGTGGTGAACCTTTCCGAGAACAAGATCGGCGGGCGTTCCACGCTCGAGGTGGTGGGCGCGATCGAGCGGCCACCCGGGAAGAAGTTCACGGCGAAATACATCAGCGTGCGCGTGGACTCGATCCATGTCCATGCGAAGACGTCGGCGGTGAACGTGGAAGGCTGGGTGGCCTTCATGCAGGAGCATCCCATCATGGGCAACGGCTTCTCGGGTGCCATCAAGGCCACGTTCAACTCCGCGCAGATCGAGGTGTCGGCGATGGCCATGTTCGGCAGCACGTCCTACAACTCCACGTCGAAGTACCGCTACTGGTATGTGGATGCGAAGGTGATCCTGCCGCCGCCCGGCATCACCTTCCTGCCCGGCGTGGCGCTCTACGGCTTCGGCGTGGGGGCGTGGCAGCGCATGAACGTGACGGCCGTGCCGACGCTCAACGTGGCGCAGATCGAGAACAGCACGCAGGCGACGGGTGCCACCTCCTCCGGCATGTCCTTCACGCCCAACCCGAACATCGGTTTCGGCTTCAAGCTCACCGGTGTGCTGGGCACCACGCCCGATGCCTCGAAGTGCAATGCAGATGTGACGCTGTCCGGGCAGTTCTCCACGTCGGGGGGGATGATCGACATCGGCATCCAGGGCAGCCTGTGGGCGATGGCCAAGCTCACGGAGCGGTCCAATGCGCCGGTGACGGGAAACATCTCGCTGAACTACAACTTCCCGACGAAGATCTTCCACATGACGGCGCAGGTGAACATCAACAAGGATCCCATCACCACGCCGGGTGGTGTGAACATGGTGGCGCACTTCGATGGGAAGACGGGGGACTGGTATGTGAAGGTGGGCGAGCCGGCGAACCGCAACATCATCAGGATCGCCGGCGTGAATGTGGAATCATATTTCATGATGGGGAAGACGATCACCCCGCCGCAGGGCTTCAGCCCCGCGATCACGAACGGCCTGCACAGCGTGGGCATCTGGAGCTTCACCCCCGATCCGAACGCGGTCAACGCGGCGGTGGGTGGGACGGGCTTCGCCACGGGTGTGGGTGTCGTGTTCGACAACGGCACGAAGGACCGGCATCTGTTCGGGCGCGTCCATCTGCGCTCGCATGTGGCCGGCGGCTTCGAGGTGAACCTCTCGCTCGTGCGCTATCCGCCGACAGCCGTGTGCTACGGCGGCGGCACGCTCACCGGCATCAACAAATGGTACACGCAGGGATCGGTGGCTGCCTTCGCCATCTTCAACTGCGTGATCCATGTGGACATGAAGGACGGCACGTGGAAGGACCCCTGCCTCTACTGCTGCAAGAACAACCATCCCAACGGTTGTGACTTCACGCTGGCGGACATCAAGCTCGGGGCCTACCTCATGGGTGGCTTCCCCAAACCACTGTGGCTGGAGGGGCAGGCAAGCGGATCCTTCAACTTCCTGAACGGCAATGTGACCGGGTCCTTCACGGTGGACATCGATTATGGATCGAAGTGCATCCCCTCGTCGCCGCCGGTGACCACGGCCGCCGGACCGGCGCAGGATGCCGCTGCCGAGCAACAGATGCGCCTCATCAAGAGCATCACGCCCGCGCACAGCGCCACGGGCATCCCGCTCGACGCGCGGCCGCGCGTGCTGTACGGCTTCGTCCCGAACGAGGCCTTCGACGTGATCGAGAGCCAGGGCGACGCCGCGGGTTCCACAAAGAACCGCACCTTCCAGGCGCGCTACACCACCACGTGGCGGAAGTTCGACGGGCAGGCCTTTGTCGCGCTCAGCCACCGGTCCATCGTGAACGAGCTCGGGGAGTACATCTACTGCATCAACGCCCCGATCGCCCCGATCAGCGCGGCCTACCGCCCCAACGCCAGCGGCCCGTCCGGCCCCGTGGCGATCGCCGGGCCGAAGGCGCCGGTCACGCTCATCGATGTGGAGCCCCCGACGCCGAAGTCGCCACCGCCGCCACCACCGCCGGATTTCGGGCCGAACCTCGATTCCGCCACCACCTATCGCTTCACCGTGGCGGCGACGCTCTTCGAGTTGAAAAACGGTCAGTGGGTGCCCGCCCTCAAGCGAAACGGGCAGCCGGTGACGCAGACGCAGGAGGTGCAGTTCGTCACCGTGGCGCGCCCCGTGCCTCCACCACCGCCGCGGCTCATCAACACCAGCACGCCGATGCAGCAGGGATCGCTGCTGCGCACGCCCGACGCACCGGGCCCGCTCGGACGAACGATTTCTCCCGGGATGGCGTTCAGTGATGGAGGAAGATGACATGACACACGCTTCACCCACAACCACCGCTCCCACACGCCCCACATCCGGGACCATGACCATGCATGCACCGCACAGGACAGACCGTTCCTCCCACCATCGGCGGAGTGCCTCATCCTTCCGTCTCCTCCTCGGAGCGTGCCTGCTGTTTGCACTCGTGCGGCCGGCTGCAGCGCAGGACGACATGAACGCCTCCCTGCGCGCGCACATCGGCGGCGCGGCGCGGTACATGGACAATGCCGTCATCCTGCGCTGGGGCGTGGACAAGCCCACCGTGCTCTTCCTCGGCTTCGAGGCGGGCTACATCATCGACCGAGCCGAGTCCACCGACGGGCGCATTCCACCGGCAACCGCCTTCACCACGCTCACGAAGGATCCGGTGCTGCCCTGGAGTGCCGAGGCCTGGTCGCGGTATTTCGCAAACGCCCCGCAGGTGAAGGCCGCAGAGCCCGACCACGCCATGGTGGCCGCCTCCGTCCTGGAGAAGGGGCAGTACGGCGGTGTTGACGATGGCGGCGGGGATGAGCGGGAGATTCAGGAGCGCCGCTCCATGCTGGACATGCGCCACAGCTTTGCCATGATCGCCGCGGACCGTTCGTCGGCGGCCGCCGAGGGACTGGGGCTGCGCTTCGCCGATGCCTCGGTGACGCGGGGTCGGACCTATGCCTATCGCATCCGCTTCGCGGGCACCTCGCCCGTGTATCGTGTCGACACGGGATACGTGGTGGTGAGGGCCGTTCCGTATGCCCCGCCCACACGGGCGGGCGCGCTCCAGGCCGACGAGAACGACGGCAGCATCACGCTGTTCTGGCCGGCGTTCAGGGAGTACTCATCCTACACCGTGCAGCGCTCCGACGATGGCGGGAAAACCTTCAGCGCAATCACCCGCGCCCCACTCATCACGCTTCGTGCGGCGGTGACGGCCGACACGCTTCCCGAAAGTTTTCTGGATTCAAACGTGGTCAACTACCGACCCTTCGTGTACCGTGTCCATGGGGCCACGGCCTTCGGAACGGAGGAGCTTGTCGGCGAGGTCAAGGCCATGGGGCGCGACAGGACGCATGCGGGCATCCCCTTCGTCCCGCAGCCGAAGCAGACCGCCACCCGGGCTGTCACCATCACCTGGACGATGGAGGAGCCGCTTGCGGCCGACCTCGCGGGCTTCGCGGTGATGCGTGACACGTCGGACAAGGGCGCCTTTGTACCCATTGTGCGGAAGCTCCTGCCGAAGACGGCGCGCACGTATGTGGACACCTCCTTCAGCGAGGATGAAGCGAATTACTACATGGTCGCATCCGTCGACACGGCGGGCAACCTTGGTCGGTCGCATCCCGCGTATGTCGCACTCATTGATTCCATCCCTCCCGCTGCGCCCGTGTGGATCAGGGGGACCATGGACTCCTCTGGCGTGGTGACGCTGCGCCTCAGGACCAACAGGGAGCGCGACTGCATGGGCTACCGCATCCTGCGCGCCAACGATCCGTCGCACGAGTTCTCCAGCATCATCGAAGCCTACGGCGACGACCGCCCGCTTGGCCCCCGCGACACGCTGCTGACCGACACGGTGGATGTGATGTCGCTTACCAGGAACGTGTACTACGTGGCGACGGCGCTGGACCGCAACTACAATGAATCGGGTTTCTCCGCGGTGCTGGCCGTGCCACGCCCGGATCTCGTGCCTCCGGCCGCCCCCGTCATCAGCGATGTGACAGTGATGGAGAAGGCGGTGGTGTTCACCATCGTCCCAAGTCCGAGCGAGGACGCCGCATCGCACATCATGTTTCGCCGCTCCGAACGTGACACCGCATGGCGGCAGGTGATGTTCCTCGGGCCGCAGCCGGTGGCAGCCTTGGACACCGGCGTGGTGAACGGCGTGCGTTACGAATACGCCCTGCAGGCGGTGGACAGCGCCGGACTGCGATCGCCGTGGTCCGAGACGGTGTACGCCAGGCCCTACGACAGCGGCATCCGTCCGGGCGTGACGGCGCTGAGCGCACGCTACGACGAGAAGGCGGGAAGCATCCGCGTGAGCTGGGACTACGGTGCACAGCTCGAGGCCGGGAACTTCGTGGTATACCGGTCGGTGAACGGAGGTGGATTGAAGACGATGGCACGCCTCACCGACGCAGCAGCACGCGGCGTGGTGGACACCGATGTGGCCCGCGGGTCGCGGTATGAATACGCGGTGAAGGTGTTCACGCGATCCGGAGCGGAGTCCCTCCCGGTCCGTTCGCAGCCGGTGGATTGCAAATGATGCGGAGTGTATCATTGCATGGCCGCGGGTGACCCCGCCCGGCAATTCATGCTGCACCGATGTGCCATATCACCCATCCTGCTGTGGACCACGATGAGCCTGCTGTTTGCGGCGATGCCATCGTGTTCCCGGCAGAACGACACACGTGGAGAGATTCGCATGATTGATGAGACACCCTCACTGGAATCCCCTGCAGCACGCGACACGGCCACCTTTGGTGGAGGATGCTTCTGGTGCCTGGAGGCAGTGTTTCAGCAGGTGCGCGGCGTGCTGAGCGTCGTTTCCGGCTACGCCGGCGGGCACGTGGAGAACCCAACCTACCAGCAGGTTTGCACAGGGACAACCGGGCACGCCGAGGTGGTGCAGATCGTGTTCGACACGACGGTGATCAGCTACCAGCAGCTCCTCGAGGTGCTTTTTTCGATGCACGATCCGACCACGCCCGACCGGCAGGGCAACGATGTGGGCCCGCAGTACCGATCCATCATCCTGTTTCACACCGATGCGCAGCGCGAGCAGGCACAGCGCTTCATGAACGACCTCGACCTGAAGGGCGCCTACAACGACCTCATTGTCACCGAGCTCGTGCCGCTGACGCGATTTCATCGGGCCGAAGAGTACCATCAGAACTACTTCGCGCAGAACCGCGCGCAGCCATATTGTCGATACGTGATCGAACCGAAGGTGAGGAAGTACTTGGAGGGTAAGGGGGGATGATCGTGGACGGCAGCGGCGCGCGTCCCTCCGTCATTCATTGACAACCATGAAAACCCGCCCGTTGGGTCACGGCGCGCCGTGACCCAA
>CAYUYM010000039.1:0-9343 GCA_964449305.1 uncultured Chromatiales bacterium
GTATGGACCGCCCCGGTGGTCAAGCTCATCCGTCGCCCCACGCGCCAGGTGATGGTGGGTTCCATCCCCGTGGGCGGTGGTGCTCCGGTTTCCGTGCAGACCATGACGAAGACGCGCACCGGCGATGCTGCCGCCACCATCGCGCAGATCCTCCAGGTGGAGGAGGCCGGGTGCGACATCGTCCGCGTCACGGTCAACGACCAGGAGGCCGCCGATGCGATGCCGGAGATCGTGAGCAACGTGCACATACCCGTGGTTGCCGACATCCACTTCAACCACATCTTCGCACTCAGGTCCATCGAGGCGGGCGTGGCCAAGGTGCGCATCAACCCCGGCAACATCGGCTCCGAGGATCGCATCCTGCAGGTGCTCAATGCGGCGAAGGACCGTGGCATCCCCATCCGCATCGGTGTCAACTCGGGGTCGCTGGAAAAGGACATCCTCGACAAGCACGGCTACCCGACCGCGGAGGCGCTGTTCGAATCAGCCATGCGGCATGCAGAGATCTGTGAGAATGCCGGGTTCCACGATGTGATCATCTCGGTGAAGTCCACCGATGTGCGCCTGATGATCGAGGCGTATCGTCTGCTGGCTGCGAGGACCGACTACCCGCTCCATCTGGGCGTGACTGAGGCGGGCACCACGAAGATCGGGACGATCAAATCATCCGTTGGCATCGGGACACTCCTGGCCGAGGGCATCGGCGACACGATCCGCGTGTCCCTCACCGATGAGCCGTCCAAAGAGGTGGAGGTGGGCAAGGAGATCCTGCGCTCACTCGGCCTCGCGACGCGTGCTGTCGAGATCATCTCCTGCCCCACCTGCGGACGCCTCGAGGTGGATCTGTTCACCATCACGAACGAGCTGGAACGCCGCCTCGCGGGTATACGCAAACCGGTGAAGATCGCCCTGCTCGGCTGCGTCGTGAACGGCCCGGGCGAGGCGTCGGAAGCCGACATTGGCATCGCCGCCGGCCGCGGTGTGGGACTCCTCTACCGCAAGGGTGAGATGGTGCGGCGCCTCAAGGAGGAGGAGATCATCGATGTGGTGGTGGAAGAGGGGATGAATTTCCAGGCGGAGTGAAGCGCAGGGATGGATGACGGATGTGCTGAAGAAGACTGGAGAGCGGGTGGAAGAATGAGGCATGATGAATGAAGAACGGTCGGAGGAATGGCTCGGGCGTGGTGGCATGAACCGGTGGTTGCAGCATGCTTCGAGTGAGCATCCGGACGCCGTGGCTCTTCGGGCGGGCGATGCGTTTCTGACCCATGCCCGTCTGCGTGACGCGGCCGCGGCAACGGCGGCCATGCTGCACGATCGCTTCAACGTGCATCCCGGCGACTGTGTGGAACTGCGCATGCCGGCGTCGATGGAGTTCGCTGTCGCCTTCCATGCGCTGCTGCACCTCGGCGCCATCATCACCCCGGCACCCGCGGAGGACGCGGTGGATGCACAGATCATCAACCACGGTCCCTGCATCTCCGTCACACGCACACCCGCGGTGGTGATGCGGACCAGCGGGTCCACCGGGCAGCCGAAACAGGTGCTGCTGACCATGGGGAACTTCGAGGCCTCCGCGCGTGCATCGGCGCTGAATCTTGGCGTGGAGGCGGATGACGACTGGCTGTGCACACTGCCCGTGCATCATGTGGGTGGACTGTCGATCCTGACGCGCTCGGCGATCCAAGGCACCTGCGCCTCGCTCCTGCCACGCTTCGACACGGCTGCCGTGATGGCGCTCCTCACCGGGACGGCGACACGCCCGCCCGTGACACAGGTGTCGCTTGTGCCGACGATGCTGCAGCGGCTGCTCGACGACTTCCCGCGCTGGGACGCAACCTCCACACCCCGTCTCCGGACCATTCTGCTTGGAGGAGCGCCTGCCGCCATGGCGCTGCTCCACGAAGCCGCAACTCGTGGTCTCCCGGTGCTCACCTCCTATGGCATGACGGAATCCTGCTCCCAGATCGCCGCGCTGAACATCAACGACAGCCCGGAAAAACGGGGCTCCGCCGGGCGCCCCCTGCCTGGTGCCCGCATCGAGATCCGCGACGAGAACGGCGCAGCCCTCCCCGCCGGCATCACCGGACAGGTGTGGATCGCGGGCACGATGCTGGGAAGGAGCGAGGCACGAATGGCAGAGCACACCGAACACGAATGGCTGCAGACCGGGGATATCGGTTTGCTGGACAGCGATGGGTATCTGTGGATTGAGGCGCGGAGGGAGGATCTGATCATCACCGGTGGCGAGAACGTGCGTCCCGCCGAGGTGGAGGCGGCCCTGCTCGCGCATCCGCTGGTGGCAGAGGCGGCCGTGGTGGGAGTCCCGGATGCGGAGTGGGGACAGCGTGTGGCCGCCATGGTGGTGCTGCGCAGCGGTGCCGATCCCGATGCAGCCATCGGGATGCTTGATGCCCACTGTCGATCACTTCTTCCAGGCTTCAAGATCCCACGGCGCTGGACGCTGGTTGCAGCCCTGCCAATGAAAAGCGGCATGAAGGTGGACAGGGAGGCGGTCCGAGCACGATGTGCGGTGCCCTGACACCTACGCCGGTTCCGTGACAGTCCCGATATACAGGTACGCGATGCCGCCGGTGAGCGGGATGGTGCGGACGGCGCTGTAGCGGCCGGTCTGCTCCATGCGCGCGACGAAGGCGGGTCCGGTGGGGAAGGCGGCGGATGTACGTGTCAGGTAGGCATAGGCATCACGGCTGCCGCTGATGAGCCCGCCGACAACGGGGATGATCACGCGGCTGTACACGGTGAAGAAGGGCTTCATCCACCACAGCGGTGTTCCGAACTCCAGCACGCAGACCACACCGCCGGGCTTCACCACGCGGGCGAGTTCCGACAGCCCACGCACGGTGTCGTCCACATTCCGGATGCCAAAGGCAATGGAAGCGATGTCGAAGGAGGCATCGGGATGCGTCAGGTTCATCACGTCCTGCAGCTCCCAGGTCACGTCGAGACCGGCACGTCCGGCCTTGGCAGGCGCAAAGGCAAGCATCTCGCTGCAGAAGTCGCTTCCCACCACCCGACCCGCTCCCACTGCGCGCTTGAACTCCAGCGCCAGATCACCCGTGCCCGTCGCACAATCCAGGACGGAGCTTCCCTCTCGTGCACCCGATTCCCGCACCGTCCGCTTCCTCCAGCGATGATGCACCCCGCTCGACAACACGGAATTCGCCTTGTCGTAGGTCGGGGCGATCTCGGCAAACATGGAACGGACGTGGTTGCTCATGGGACAGGCTGGAGGACTTCCGGAGTGCGAATTGGACGCAGGGGGGTCAGAGGGTGCGGCCGAGGGCGTGGGCGACGGGGTGCAGCGTGTTCATCATCGTGTGAAACTGGCTGAAGGTCATGGCCTGCATGGCATCAGAAAGGGCCGTGGGAGGATCGGGGTGGACCTCCACGATGAGGCCGTCGAGTCCTGCGGCGAGCGTTGCGGCGGCCATGTGGGGGATGAGTGACGGTGTGCCCGTGGCATGGGAGGGATCGACGATGACGGGGAGCGTGGTGAGCTGCTTCGCATGCACCGCGCCGGCAAGGTCGAGCGTGAAACGGGTGGTGTCGGAAAATGTGCGGATTCCGCGTTCGCAGAGGATCACCTGGTCGTTGCCGCCGAGCATCACGTACTCCGCCGCATAGAGCCACTCCTGGATGGTGGAGGCGAAGCCCCGCTTGAGCAGGATGGGACGGCGGGTCTGGCCAAGCTCCTTGAGCAGCGCGGTGTTGTCCATGTTCCGGGATCCCACCTGGAAGGCGTCCACATGGGGCTCAAGCCGTTCGATGTCGCGTTCGGAAAGCACCTCACTGATCATGGGCATTCCATTGGCATCTGCCGCCTCGCGCAGCCACGCAATGGCCTCGAAGCCCAGCCCCTGAAAGCTGTGCGGAGATGTGCGGGCCTTGAACGCCCCACCCCGCAGGATGTGGGCACCGTCGGCTCGCACAGCGGATGCCGTCGCATGGATCTGTTCGCGCGATTCGATGGCACAGGGGCCGGCGATGACGACGAAGCGATCAGGCCGGAAGGCAACACCGTTGACGTGGACCGTGGATGCGGGGGCAGAAACCGCCCCTTCCATTTGCGAAAATTTTCTTACGTTTCCGAACAAATGTCGTTCCTGTGGTGTTCATGCATCAGTGGAAGTCAGGCACCGTGACCGGCACAAAACTACACATTTTCCAACAAATATTTTTCGTCACAGGTTCACTCATCCAACCATACACTCAGGAGAAACAATGACAAAAACACTCGGCATCCTCCTTCTGCTCGTGGTCTTCCTGTTCACGGCCAATGCCCAGAACACGAAAAAACCCGCCGGCAGGAAGGCGGACGTGAAGATCGTGAACACGAAATGCCCCGTGACGGGTGAGGATGTTGATCCGGCCGTCACCTACACATACAAGGGCAGGACCTATGCGTTCTGCTGCAACGGCTGCGTCGCCCGTTTCAAGAAGACCCCGGAATCCTTCCTCAAGAACATGAAGGACGAGAAGTTCGAGGCCTGTGATCACCCCGAGGGCGAGGCGCCGAAGGCGGAGGTGAAGGAACCTGAGGTGGTGAAGAACACGGCTGGTTTCAAGGGCGTGATCAACACCGGCAGGGATATGAGCGCCCAGATCGTGAATGAGATCTGCCCGGTCATGGGCAAGAAGGTGGACAAGAACGTGACCACGGTCACCTACAACGGCAAAGTCTATGGCTTCTGCTGCGGTTCCTGCATCAAGAAGTTCGCGATGGATCCTGAAAAGTACCTGAAGAACGCGAAATAACCTCTTCGATCCTGCATGGCAACGCCGCCTTCACCTCGGGTGTCGGCGGCGTTTCATTTTCCACGATGCGATCAGGAGGCTTCGCCGAAGCCTGGCAGGCCTTCCGAGGGTTTGTAAGCGAAATGCGGGAAATGTGCGGTGAAATCGTATGCGAAATCCTGTGGCCAGCATGTGCCGGATGCAGGATCCATGATGTACCCGCCCTTCCAGCTCTCCCCTGCGATCATCTCGAGCACGGAGACGAGGCGGTCCACATCGGCGGTGGTGTTGTAGCAGCCGAAACTTGCACGCACCATGCCAGGCAGGCGGCTGCGGTCACCTGCGAGGATCTCCGCGGTCACCTCCTTCACCTCCACGGGATCCACATTCAGCAGTCGCTTCACATAGGGATGCGCACAGAAGCAGCCGTTGCGCACACCGATGCCGCCCTCGGCACTCAGAATCGCCGCAACGAGGGCATGCGATTTCCCCTCCATGTTGAAGGAGATGACGCCCACCTTGTCCCTGATGGCGGCGGAATCCGTGGGGCCGTAGATCACCAGGCCTGGAATGGCGGACATCCGTTCCAGGGCATACGACACAAGCTCGTGCTCGTGCAGGGCGATGTCGTCCATCCCCACATGCGTGAGGATCTGGATCGCGGAGGCCAGCGCCACGGCGCCAGGGACGTTGGGACTGCCGGCCTCCTCCTTGGCGGGTGGCAGCGACCAGGCGACGTATTCCTCCTCCACCACATCCACCACGCCGCCCCCCACCATGTCGGGCACGCCACGTGTGAACCACTCACGGCTGCCCACCAGCACGCCGATCCCGAAGGGGGCGTACATCTTGTGCGCAGAGTAGGCGATGAAGTCGATGTGCCGCGGATCATCGTCGTCGAGAACGTCGATGGGGCGGTGCGGTGCAAGCTGGGCGGCATCAACAAAGATGAGTGCGCCGTTGCGGTGCGCGAGCTCGGCAAAGTCGTGGACGGGATTGACGATGCCCGTGATGTTCGAGGCCCCGGTCACCGCGAAGAAGCGGACATGTCCGGCATGACGCGTGAAGGCCTCGTGCAGCGCAGCGATGTCGAGCCGCCCCAGGTCGTCGACAGGCACGTGCACCACCTTCGCATGCTTGCGCCAGGGGAGATCGTTGGAGTGATGCTCCATGAGCGTGGTGATCACCACATCGCCCGGCTGCCAGTCGCAGCGGTTGGCAAGCTTGTTGACAACCTCGGTGGTGTTCTTTCCAAAGATGACCACGTTGCGCTCCAGATCGGCTCCCACGAAGTGCCCGGCGATGTCGTGCGCTTCGTCGAACACCTTGGTCGCAAGCAGGGATTTGAAGCCGGAGCCGCGGTGGACGCCCGAATAGAAGGGCATGAACTCGCGCACCACATCGTTCACATACTGGAAGGCTGGTGTGCTGGCACCATTGTCCAGAAACACATAGGGCACGCGGCGCCCGTCGAGCAGGGAGACAAGTGTGTCGATGCCGTCAATCTGGTCGCGGAGTGTGTCGACACTCCAATCGCGTCTGGTCAGAAGTGGGAGGTCCGGATTCATGGAGACTCGCAGAAGATGGGGGTGGGAAATGTGCAGGTTCATCGTTGCACAGGCGAGAAAATATCATGCAAATGCGTGCGGATCAAATGACGGGTCCGTGGCGCCTCGCCCCGCCAAACGCCATGGTAGCGCCTTCCCATGAGGGTATTGCCGCGGGCGTTTCTCGCCGGCGTTTCCTATGTTGCAGGGCATCTTCCACCATCAAGGCCTCGCCATGATCGCCAACGACTATGCCATCAAACTCCTGCGCTGGGTGGCGCGGGCGGTGACCGTGCTGCTCCTCCTCTTCTGGGGGGCGTTCTTCCTGGAACACATGTCGTGGTTCTCCACCACCACTGGCACGCCTCCTCCGGGTGTGGTGGTGCGACAGCTCTTTCATCTCCTCCTGCTCACCGGGTATCTCCTGGCCCTGAAATGGGAGCTGACGGGAAGTGTCATCATCACCATCGGTGCCGTGGCCTTCTTCGGGACAATCGGCATGCTGCAATCCATCGAGGGCGTGCTGATGCTCATCATCAGCATCGCACCGGCGGATCTCTTCCTCATCCTCTGGGTGCAGAAACGCATGCGCATGCAGGGAATGGATTCTGCGTCGATGCAGGACACCGATTCCACCGGGAAGCAGGATGATGTGTCATGACGCCGCACCGTGCCCCCCGCTGGCGGCACCTGCTGCTGCCCGCCCTGCTGCTGGCCGCCCTCCCCTGGCTGTCAGCCTTAGCGCGTATCGTTCCTGTTGCGACATGGTCGCAGTTGTGGACGGCGTGCACCACCGCGCTTCCCGGCGACACCATCGTCATCGCCCCCGGTGTATACACCGTCACCGGCGTCACACGCATCAACATTGTCGGACGCCCGGGTCCTGTGCTTGTGAAGGGCGCCACTGGCGATCGTGGGGATGTGATTGTGGAAGGGCAGGGGCAGGACGATGCCTCCGTGGAGATGGTGTTCCAACTCGAGAACTCGCCCGGCTGGACCTTCCGTGACCTGACCACGCGCAGGTCGTACTACCACGGCTTCAAATTCGACCTCGGTTCCACCGACTGCCGGTTGATCAACGTGGTGATGCGCGATCACGGTGAGTCGGGTGTGAAGGGAACCTCCGATCCTGTGGCGGATATCTATCCGGATCGTCTGCTTATCGACAGTTGCGACATCGGCTTCACTGCGCCCACCGGCGGCACGCGCACAGTGGTGGAGGGCGTGGACGGCGTGGGGGTGAACGACTGGATCATCCGTCGATCGCGCTTCGTGAACATCCAGAAGAACGGGAACCCCGCGTATGCGGTCTTCACAAAGGGCAACTCCTCCAACACCATCATCGAGGCCTGCCGATTCGAGAACTGCTTCATCGGTGCATCCTTTGGTGGTGGCGGGACGGCACCACAGTTTTTCCGCGATGGCGACCAGACCTACGAGCATCGCAACGGCATCATCCGCAACAACATCTTCATCGGATGCAGCGATGCCGGTGTGTACATCAACAAGGGGCACGATGCAAAGGTGTACCACAACACGCTGTTCCAGTGCGTGCTGACGATCCAGTATCGGTATGCGGAGTCCACCGGCTGGGTGAGGAACAACCTTGTGGTACCGAGTCCCACGAATCCGGGTGAGCCGGTGGTGCGCCTGCGCAATGGGGCGACCCTGCAGGCGGACGAGCAGAACATCACGGGCGCGGCCGGGGATTTCGTGAACGCATCCGGGGCGATGAACGGGATGGATCTCCATCTGCTGGCATCGTCGGCCGCGGTGGATGCGGGCGTGGTGCCGGGAGCGGATGTCCCGACGGATTTCGAGGGCCAGCCACGTCCCTTCGGATCGGGATACGACATCGGTGCGGACGAGATGGGGACGGTGCCGGTGGAGCTGTCACTGTTCCAGGTGCAGCGCACGGCGGATGGCGTGGATGTGCACTGGCGGACGGAACGCGAGCAGGGGAGCGCCCGCTTTGAGATCTGGCGCACGGCGGATGCGGCATCCGGGCGATGGTGCTGTGCGGGCGTCGTTGCTGCCGGTGGCGACACCGACGGACCGCGGGACTACGCATGGCATGATGCCGACGCGCCCGGCGGGGATCTGTGGTACCGCCTGCGACTGGTGGATGCGGATGGGAGCGTGCAGTGGTCGCCGACGCTGCGCTGCGATGCGCGAGTATCGATGCATGGGGACGTGCTGCTGTCAGTCTTTCCCAATCCGGCCTCAGGAGCCATATGTGTTGACTATGAGGCGAAGGACGCTGGTCCGGTGTCCATCACCGTGTTCGACATGGCAGGTTGCGCGGTGTTTGATGTGCAGTCCGGACTGTCGCAGGTTGCAGGCAGGCACAGCGTGAGCATTCCCGTGTCGTCGCTTCACCAGGGGGTGCACATGGTGCGGGTACGTTTCCGTGACGGAGATCGCATTGCGAAAATTGTGGTGGAGTGATACCTTTCAAGGTCAACATCTCTACATATCACGGGGAGGATTGGTATGAATACCATCCAAAAACTTTGCGACATCATCCGTCAAACGGCATGGGACATCCACGTCTACCTTGGTCATGGTCATCTTGAGAGGATCTATCAAAACGCGTTGGTCAGCCGATTGGAGAAGATCGGAGTATTTGTTGAAAAGGAAGCTGCGATAACGGTGTATGATGAGGACAAAACGATTCTGGGGACATTGTTTGCAGATCTGCTCATCGATGGTTGCATGATCGTTGAAGTGAAGGCGTGCAAGATGCTGGTGCCGGAACACACGGCACAGCTGTTGGGGTATCTCAAGGCCACAGGTATTGAACATGGGTTATTGATCAACTTTGGGTCTGCCAAGTTCGAGATACGCAAGTACATCTGGAGTCACCCAGAGGGAGCGGCACGTCTGGGATAATGCAGGCCGAGAAGGCCACAGAGGTCGCAAAGGTCGCATTTGCCGCATAGCTCACATAGGTCAACAAAGGAGGAAGAGGTATGGCAACACTTCCCTGCGTCCTTTGTGTCCTTTGCAGCAACACCTCCCTGCGTCCTTTGTGTCCT
>CAYUYM010000039.1:9443-20198 GCA_964449305.1 uncultured Chromatiales bacterium
AGCAACACCTCCCTGCGTCCTTTGTGTCCTTTGCGGCAACACCTCCCTGCGTCCTTTGTGTCCTTTGCGGCAACACCTCCCTGCGTCCTTTGTGTCCTTTGCAGCAACACCTCCCTGCGTCCTTTGTGTCCTTTGCGGCAACACCTCCCTGCGTCCTCTGTGGCAGCCAGCGGTGCGTTCTATGCAGCCCTGAATGAGCGCAGCATCAGCCCTGCTCCGGCACCGATGAGTCCGAGCATGATGAGGGTGACGACGAGATTGGTCGGCATGAAGAAGAAGGAGAGGTTGGTGATGATGCCGACAACGATCACGACGAAGCTCCCGGCGGCCAGAACCCATCCTGCGATCGATTTCGCATTGATGAACAGCAGCGCCACACCGATGATGAACGGCAGCAGCATGGTGCCGAAGCCATTGAAGCCGAGGATTGTCCACAGGCCGGAGACGACGGTGACACGGCTCAGGAACAGATAGAGTCCGGAGGCAAGGAGAACGAGTCCGAGGAAGAAGGAGCCGAAGCCTCCTGGCGAACCGCCGGCTCCTTTTTTCAGGCGTGAGGTGAATGTGTCCGTATCCATGGGGGTGCAAGCGATGGTGGGAGGATGGTGAAGCACGAATATGGGAATTCCCGGCACGACTTGCATCATGCACGTCAAGACGTCGGCATTGTGTATGTTTGCCCGTTCGGTCGAATTTCCCATCACCGGAGGTTGATCATGAAACGACTCTTCACCGTGCTTCTCACACTCATCATTCTGCCCTGGACCGCATCGGCACAGCAGGAGGATCGCCCGCCGACTGGCGAGCTGTCCGTGAGCTATGGCGTGCTGGGCATGCAGCAGATTCTCGACTTCTATTCCGACATCTTTCTCGACATCATGGGTGGTGTCATCACCACCAACTCCACCGACGGCTTGGGTCCGGTGACGCTTGCGTATTCCCACAGGATGTCCGACGTGGTGAGCCTGGGTGTCGAGGCCAACGTGGTGCAGCTCACCAAGGAATGCGACGTGAACCTTTCCGGCACGACGTATCCGTTCACGGTGAAGAACATGTACTACTCGCTCATGCCGCGACTCGATCTCACCTGGCTGCGTTCCGGTGTGTTCACGCTGTCAACAAGCATTTCCGCCGGCGTGTTGTATCTGTCACAGAAATCCGATCCCTCGAAGATCAAGGATCAGTCCATTGCCGAGGTGACCGACATGTACATGGCGTTTCAGGTGAGTCCGCTGCGCGTGCGCGTCGGTGGCAGAGTGGGTGGTTTCCTCGAGATCGGGCTTGGACACCGCGGGATGGTGCTTGGCGGTGTGTCGGTGATGCTCTAACCCATGGGGATGGCATTGCCGACATCGAAGTTCTCCGGCGGCTGCCAGAGTTCTATGCGGTTGCCATCGGGATCGTGGATCCATCCAAACAGGCCATACTCCCCTTCCTCCACCGTGTCATCCACCTGAACCCCCTCCTCCCGCAGCGTCGCCAGCAGGGCACGCAGATCCTGGACACGGTAGTTGATCATGAACGCCTGCTCCGGGCTGCCGAAGTACTTTGAATCCTCCGGGAACGGAGCCCGGATGGTATGCCCCGTGGCATCCGGGGCATCGCCCGCCCGCCATTGAAACACGGCGCCGTAATCATCTGCGGGTTCGATGCCGAGGTGCTTCGCGTACCACGCCCGGCTGGCCCCGGTGTCTCTCGTTCTGAAAAAAATGCCTCCAATTCCGGTGACGCGTTTCATGGTGACCTCCTTGTGGTTGCGCCGGCAATGTGTCGCGAAAACATCTTCATCGCAAGGGCCGGGAAAATGCCCTTTCGGGACGTGAAATCCACAGAATTTCTCGTAATTTTCATGTTTGTCAGGCATCCGCCTTCGTCAACCTTCTTTTCACCAACCCATCCGTTCCATGACTTCGTCGCCCCGCCTCCTGCTTCCACTGTTCTTTTTCATCCTCTGCTCGATTGCCACCGCCGCTCCCCTCCGCTTCTTTCCGATGGAGCTGCGACAACCCGACGGCAGCATTCTGCACTGCTATGCCAGCGGCGATGAGTACTACAACTGGCTGCACGACAAGAATGGCTACACCATCATCCAGGACAGGGCGACAGGGTGGTATACCTACGCCATCGAAGCGAAGCGCACGCTGGTGCCCTCACAGCACATCCCCGGCCTGGTGGATCCCGCCACCATCGGCGTGGCGCCATGGGCAAGGATGCGCGACCGCGTCGCCATCGACCGACAGTTCCATGGCAACCGCGTCCTTGGCGGTGGCGGCGAGGTGCTGACTCCCACAAAGGGCGTCATCAACAACATCGTCATCTTCATCCGCTTCAACGACGATCCGGAGTTCACCACACCCATCGCCACCTACGAGGATATGTTCAACACCGGACAGTCGTCCATGCGGAACTACTTCGCAGACGTCTCCCACGGGGCACTCGACGTCAGTTCCACTTTCTATCCCAAAACAACAACCACAACCGTGCTTTCCTTCCGGGACAGCCATCCCCGCCAGTATTTCATGCCCCAAAGCGAGACCGAACCGCTGGGCTATGGCAACGATCGCGACCTGCGGGAGCACACCCTCCTGCGCGATGCCGTGGATGCGGTGGCCAACCAGATCCCCGCCGATCTTGTGGTGGACTCCGATGGCGATGGCAACGTGGACAATGTGTGCTTCATCGTGTCCGGTTCGCCCACGGCCTGGAGCACGCTGCTATGGCCGCATATGTGGACGATCAACAGCTTTGATGTGCGCATCAACAAGGCCCGCATCCGTTCCTACAACTTCCAGATCAACAACCCCCTGATGCAGGATCGCTCCAGCGTCCTCTGCCATGAAATGCAGCATTCGCTCGGCTTCCCCGATCTCTATCACTACAGCTACGACGGTCTCGCCCCTGCCGCCTCGTGGGACATCATGGAGCAGAACCGCTTCCCACCCCAGCATTCATCGATGTACATGAAGTGGCGCTATGGAAAATGGGTGGACAGCATCCCGGAGATTCGTACATCGGGACGGTATTTCCTCCAGCCATCCACAGCACTGACCAACAACTGCTTCAAGATCGTTTCGCCCTATGCACCGAAGGAGTTCTTTGTGCTTGAATTCCGCCGGAGGAACACGAACTTCGACCGGTCCATCCCGAACGAGGGACTGCTCGTGTGGCGGGTGAACAGCACCTACGACGGCCGCGGCAACAGCAACGGCCCCCCCGATGAGGTGTATCTCTATCGGCCGGGCGGGACGGTGACGGAGGATGGTTCACCTTCCATCGCCAATTTCAGCGCAAACAGCAGCCGCACGGCCATCAACGACAAGACCGATCCATCGAGCTTCCTGACGCTCGGCGGCCGCGGTGGGCTGGACGTGTCGGAGGTCGGGCCTGTGGGTGACAGCATCTGGTTCACGGTGAACATCATTGTCCCAAAACCGCCGATGAAGCCGTCGGTGCTGGTGCCGACAGCCACATCCTTCAACACCATCCTCCTGCAATGGAAGGACAACGCGGATGACGAGAGCGGATTCGAGATCCAGACGCGGCGGGAGAACAGTTCCTGGACCACCATCCTCACCACACCGCCCGACATCCAGAGCGTCCCCATCGCCGGGTGTTTCCCCGAAACGTTCTACTGGTTCCGCATGCGTGCATTCAACGGGCAGTATCTTTCGGAGTGGACGGATTCCGCCGGTGTCATGACGCCTGCGGCACCGCGCCCGCGTGATTTCTCGGCAATCCCTCTCGACGAGCGCATGGTGCGCCTGGGGTGGACGAATCCCACGATCGAAGACAGGCCGATCGAGATCCAGCGGCTGGCGCCGAACGGCACATGGGTGCGGATCGATTCAGTCTTTGGTCAGAACGCCTACTTCGATCGTTCGGGACTGACGCCGGGCACCTCGTACTGCTACCGCATCCGAGCGCTCTACGGCAATGCCGCATCGCAATGGTCCGACACGGCATGCGCCAAGCCAGGCATCCTGGTGCTCCATGCCCCGACGCGCCTGCGCTCCGGCACGGTGACGCCGCTCGCCGTGCAGTTGTACTGGGACTTCGACAGCTTCGGTGAATCGGGCTTTGAGGTGGAGCGCTCCGAGTCCGGTGGAGCAGCGAGCTACACCCTGCTGGAGCCGGTGGCCGGTCCGGGCTTTGATGTGTACATCGATCGCGATGTGCTGCCCGGGGAGACGTGGTTCTACCGCGTGCGCACCACGAAAAGCTCGCAGCGTTCGTCCTTCTCGCCGGTGACCACTATGACGGTGCCCGAATGGCGCCGCGATGCATGGGAGCGCATGAACGGCCCGGAATCCGGGCGCGTGCACGGCCTGGCCGTGCGTGGTGCCGAGCTGTTCGCAGCGACGGAGGGCGCGGGTGTGCTGCGTTCCACGGACAACGGGGGCACATGGTTCACAGCGAACGGGAACCTCTCCGTGCGCACCATCAGCGCCATCGCGGTGAATGACAACGTCCTCCTTGCGGGAACGCCGCAGGGCTGGCTGTATCGCAGCGTCACCCGCGGCGAGTCGTGGGAGCTTGTCGGCCGCGGTCTGCCGGAGAAGCCCATCGAGACCCTGGCCTTCGCCGGTCCCTCGGTGTTCGTGGCGCAGACCGGTGGTGGCGTGCATCACTCCACAGACGATGGGGAGAACTGGTCGGCGGTTGCCGACATCCCCGGTATCGATGCCCATTGCCTCGCCGTCTCGGGCTCGCTCATCTTTGCTGGAACGGCGGACGGCGTGTACCGCTCGATCTCCGGTGGCGCCACATGGGAGAAGTCCTCAACCGGCATGGTGCACACAGACGTCCGCGCGCTGGCGTTCGGCCAGGGGGCGGTGCTGGCGGGAACGGAGCTTGGAGGAGTGTACCGTTCCACGGACAACGGCTCGTCGTGGATGCGGCAGCCCAGGGGCATCGCCTCGGCCAGCGTCCACGCGCTGCTGAGCGCGGGCGGGCGCCTCTATGCCGGCACCGCGGGATCGGGCATGTTCACCTCCATCGACAATGGCACATCGTGGGAGCCCTGGAACGCCGGCTTCACGGATTCCGTGGTCACGGCGCTCGCGCTGCGTGACACCACCATCTTCGCCGGCACCGCGGGCTCCGGCCTCCTGCGGACAACACCGCGCGTGAGCGCCTGGGCATCGGTGAACAGCGGCTTCGTTGGAGGTCGCGCTGCAACCCTCATCGCCGCGGGCAACGACATCCTTGCAGCCACCATGGGCGGCGGTGTCACGCGCTCCAAGACCGCCGGCGTGACGTGGACCCCCGCCAGCTACGGCATCCCCGCCACCGACATCCGCGCGCTTGCGGGCAATGGCAGCATCCTCCTCGCAGGCACGGCATGCAACGGCGTGTATCGCTCCACGAACAACGGCTCCACGTGGAAGCAGTCCAACCGGAATCTTTCCGACACGGCCATCACCGCCATCGCCTGTGCGGGCACAGTGGCGCTTGTCGGCACGCGTTCTGGTGCGGTGCATCGCTCCGACGACGAGGGACTCACATGGATGGAGCAGTCGGGTGGTCTCGCTGATTCCACCATCACGCTTCTGACCATCATCAACAGCGTCCGCTACGCCGGCGTGGCGGGGCACGGGCTCCACCGCATGAGCGCGACAGAAAGCGCATGGACGCACATCGACGGGCTGCCCGCATCCGACGTTCATGCGCTGACCGTGTTCGGAACAGAGCTGGTGGCGGCCACCGGCAGCGGCGTGTTCCGCTCAGCCGACAACGGAGGCACGTGGGTGCGGTCGGACGCGGGGCTGCCGACGGATGCCTTCACAGCGCTGACCACGGCATCCACGGCGGTGTTCGTGGGTTCGGCGGCGCACGGTGTGCATCTGGCGCGTGCAGGTGTGCAGTCCTGGCGCGACATCAACCCCGCGCTGTGGAACATGCGCATCCTGGCGCTGCACAACGACGGGCGGTACCTGTATGCCGGCACGGAGGGCGGCGTGTGGCGCCTCGACATCACCGACATCCTCACCGACCATGGCGGCCCGCGCGTGGCGCCGGTGGAGTGGCAGCTTGAGCAGAACCAGCCGAATCCCTTCGCCACCACAACGCTGCTGCGCTGCACCGTGCCCGAGGCCTGCACCGCACGGATCACCGTCACCGATCTCCTCGGCCGCGTGGTCGCGGAGCCGTTCCACGGACCCCTCACGGCCGGGACGCACAGCGTGATGTTCGACGCAGGCGCACTGCCGTCCGGAGCCTGGTTCTGCACGCTGCGGGCGGAGGGCGTGGTGCGGACGATCCGCATGATCAAGCGCTGACAGCGCGCGGCATCCGGGAACACGGCGCCCGATGCCGCGGTACAACCCCGTGAATCACGTCACGGAGCTGTCATGTCATCCAACACCGTCATTTACGCCGTCGCCGCGCTGGTCCTTGCCATCGGCGTCTTCGATCAACCCGCCAGGTTAAAAAGTCCCCACAAAGACCGGGAGGCACAGCAGAAGGTCTGGCTCAAGGGGGCGGAGCTGCATTTCGGTGAGCGATGTTCGATCCGCTTCATGCGGACTCTTCGCATCCCTGACGATGGAAAGGACTATCCGCTTCCCCCGGGACTGGGGGAGTTCCCGATCTACCGTGTGGAGGATTACGCCGACCGCGTCCCGGCATCATGGCGTCGCGATGGCGGGTACTTCATCCCGATGTATCAAGCCGAAGCGATGTGGCTGTCGTTCGATGCCGCGCACTGGAAACCCAACGTCATCAAGATTGCCGTGGGAAATGTGAACGTGCTGGACGGGAAGGCGTGGGATCTGGCGCTGCGGGCGTCGCCGCAGAACTACCTGGTGGCCCCCGAACAGCCATGGCTCGACGGCATCAAGGCGGGTGAGGGGTTCATCCGTCAGTTTGTGGCGATGCCTCTGGGGAAGGGGTACACGGTGGAGGCACAGGTGACGGGGCGGGAGGATGTGGGGGGCATGAAGATCGCGGTGTACGAACCGAAGCCGGGGCGCTTCCCGGACGTGCCACCGGCGCTGACACGGAGGAACAGTGGCGACATGTACATGGCGGCCGCCCCCATGAGCGCGAAGTCCGCAGAAATGGGGCTGGGCGCCGGGGGGCGCATGACGCAGAAGGTGTACGAGGATCGGCATGGGCTGGACACGTGGGAGGAGGCGTCGCCCGCGGTGGCGGTGATCCACATCGTCAACAGCGCGATGTTCCGGGAGATCACGGGCATGGAACCGCCCGCGACGCCGGTGGACGCGAAGACGTACACGCGCTACGGTTATCCCTGGTTCGCCCTGTACGACGAGCACCTGCACGATATCGACCCCACGTCCACGCTCAGGGGGGTGAAATCCATCGGGCAGATCGCCGCGGAGAAGGGGGATACATCGATCACGAAGGACAGTTCCTTCACCGTGCCGGACTCGCAGGTGGTGAAGTACAAGGAATGGAAAAAATGATGCCGGGTTGTATTTTCCGTTGCCATGAACATCAACAGCATCGGAACGCCCATGCCCGTCATACACTGCTCACGCTGCCGCCTCGACAAGGAGGCCGTCAAAAACACCGCCTTCTACACGGGTGAGGTGCGCGATGCACTCAAAGCCCACGCCTGCGAGGACTGCTGGAAGGAGTGGATCAAGATGCAGATCATGCTGATCAACGAATACCGGCTCAACCTGATGGATCCGAGGACGGATGAATTCCTGAGCCGACAGCTTCTGGCGTTCTTCAATCTCGACGACACGTCCAAGGTGGCGGACGTGCAGTACGTGCCTCCGAAGGAACCCTAGCCGCGGGCCCTTGTGGCCGACCTGCCGATGGGGAAGTAGTCGAAACCGTGCTTCACCATGTCGTCGGCGCTGTAGATGTTGCGACCATCAAACACGACCGGCTCAGCGAGCAGTTCCTTCACGCGTGTCCAGTCGGGCTTGCGGAATTCGTTCCACTCGGTGACGAGCAGAAGCGCATTCGCGCCCTCGAGCGCATCCATGGCGCGCTCTGCATACCGGATCCTGTCGCCATAGCGCTCACGGGTGTTTTCCATCGCCTCGGGGTCGAAGGCGTGGATGGTGGCGCCCGCTTCCAGGAGGGCGTCGATCACAACGTAGGCCGGGGCTTCACGCACATCGTCGGTGTTGGGCTTGAAGGCCAGGCCCCACAGGGCGAAGGTCTTCCCCGCGATCTCACCGCCGAAGTAGGCGCGGATCTTGTTCACATAGTGAAGCGGCTGATCGGCATTCACATCCTCCACCGCCTGCACGATGCGCAGCGGGAACTGCTCGTCCTTGGAGGATTTGAGCAGGGCCTTCACGTCCTTCGGGAAGCAGGAGCCGCCGTAGCCGACCCCGGCGAAGAGGAACTTCTTGCCGATGCGTGTGTCGGATCCGATGCCGCGGCGCACCTGGTCGATGTCGGCGCCCATGATCTCACAGAGATTGGCGAGGTCGTTCATGAAGGAGATTCGCATGGCGAGGAAGCTGTTGGCGGCGTACTTCGTGATCTCCGCGCTGCGCTCATCCATCACCACGATGGGGTTGCCGGACAGCACGAAGGGTTCATAGAGATCCACGAGCACCTTGGTGGCGCGCTCGTCGGACGAGCCGATGACAACGCGGTCGGGGCGGAGGCTGTCCTCCACGGCGAAACCTTCACGGAGAAATTCCGGGTTGGAGACGACGGTGAACTCCCCGGCGTAGTTCTTCCGGATGATGGCGGTCACCTTCTCCGACGTGCCGATGGGCACGGTGCTCTTGTCGACGATGATCTTGTAGCCCTGGGGTGCGTGCGCGGCGAGGTGCTGCCCGATCTTCTCGGCCACCTGGAGCACGTAGTGAAGGTCGGCTGAGCCATCCTCGTTGGGAGGTGTGGGCAGGCAGAGGAAGATGACGTCGGAGGCGATGGTGGCAGCCTCGAGATCGTCGGTGAACGTGAGTCGGCCCTCCTTGACGTTGCGCTCGTAGATCTGATGGAGGCCAGGTTCGTAGATGGGAATCTGATTGTTGTTGAGTTTCGAGAGCTTCTTCTGGTCGTTGTCGACGCAGATCACCTGATTGCCGTTTTCAGCGAAGCACACGCCTGAAACGAGTCCGACATATCCGGTTCCGATGACAGCAATGTTGTACGGCATACGTGTTGAATGACTGTTGATGAACACAAAAATGGTCATCAAAAGTACGAGCTTTTTTCGACAAATTACGCAGGGGCGAGATTATCACCCCATCTGGAAACGAGCGCATGCACTACCAACAGACCTCCATCACCCGCCTCTCCACCGCCGCGCGGCGGCTGGAGAAGGACGGCCGCTGGCACCCCTTCAGCAACGATCCCGCGGTACAGTACCGCGTGGCGCTGCGCGTGGTGCAGCAGGTGCGGCTGGAGGAGGGGGAACACCCGGGGATGCTGGATCTGCTGGATCCTCCCGTCATCCTCCCGTCCTTCCTGCTGCGTGAGGGCTTCCGCGGCGGCCTCCGCCTCCGCATCGAGGACGACCACGTTCTGCTGTCGGACGTGCATCTGCCCGCGGTGGACGGCTGGGAGGCGCTGGCCGGAGCCGCGCATGAACATGCCGCACACATCCGGCATGCCGGAGGCAACCTGCTCACTGCCGACATCCGCATCGACGCATGGACCGCCGGGGCGATCAACGCCGCTCTTGTCACCGCCCGCGCCCTTGCCGACGCGGTGGCTGCACTGCGTCTGGAACCGGGCGCCGAGGCCGCCGCGCTGCTGCATCACTGCCGCCGGAGCGTGGAGGCGGCGTTCGACGCGTGGTCGCAGACACGCGGGCGGAGGACGCCGGCATGACCTCGGACCAACGCACGCTGCGCATCCGGCACGATCCCGCCGGGGGCGACGCCTCGGCGCTGCTCCCCGCAGCAGCGGCGCTGCGCGCAGGGATGCTCGTGGCCTTCCCCACGGAGACGGTGTACGGACTGGGCGCCAACGCCTTCGACGAGGCTGCCGTGCGCCGCATCTTCCGCGTCAAGGGGCGCCCGGCGGACAACCCGCTCATCGTGCACATCGCCGACGCCGCGCAGGCGGCCGAGCTGGCCGCCAGCCTCTCCGCACGGTTTCACACACTGGCCGCACGTTTCTGGCCTGGACCGCTCACACTCGTGGTTCGGAGCAACGCCGTTGTTCCGGACGTTGTGACGGCCGGGCTCGAAACGATCGCGTTGCGCATGCCGGCGCATGGCACGGCACTCGCGCTCATCCGCGCGGCTGGAGTGCCGCTCGCAGCACCCTCCGCCAACATCTCCGGGTCACCGAGTCCCACCACCGCGGATGAAGTGCTGCGCGATCTGGATACACACGTGTTTGCGGTGGTGGACGGCGGTCCCTGTCGTGAAGGCATCGAATCCACCGTGCTGGACATCACCACCTCACGGCCGCGCATCCTGCGGCCCGGCGTGGTGACGCGCGAGATGCTGGAGGATGCACTCGGCGTCCATGTCCGCACCGCGCGGCACGGCGGCGAGCGCCCCGCATCGCCGGGAATGAAGTACCTGCACTATGCGCCCTCCACGCCGCTGCGCCTGCTCAGCGCGCAGCCGGCCGTGACACGGGAGCGCGTCGCGGCCGCGGTTGGAGCGCATGTGCGCCACGGTGAACGGGTGGGGCTCATGGCACCGGCCGCCATGAAGGGCTGCGGCGAAGCGGCCTTCCACAGCCTCGGCGCCGGCAGGCCGGAGGACTACGCGCATCATCTCTACCTCGGCCTCCGCTCTCTGGACCGCGCGGGAGTGGACGTCATCCTCGTACCCGCGATCGCGCCGGTCGGCCTGG
>CAYUYM010000040.1:0-19950 GCA_964449305.1 uncultured Chromatiales bacterium
CCAGAACTTTATCTTCAACCAACAGCCTCACAGAAATGTGGGGCTGTTGGCGTTTGGGCATGCGACGCACTGTGTCACCCGTACCCGTCGCATCGCCATCTGTCCGTGTCCCATTCCTCTCAGGGAGGTACCTCTCCCGCGGTCCGGGCAGTACACTGCCTTGCCCTTGGATTTGCGACCATCATGCCCTATCTTGTTCACTTCCGGTGAGCACCATCCGCTTGCCTTCAGTTCATCGACGTTCTTTCGAGACTTCTTCATTCACACCTCAGGGGCCAGGCCCACAACGGTGTGAATCAACAAATCCCGTAAGAACACATCAGCGCCTTCGCCGACTAACGGCGGGCACGACACAACCAGGTTCTCACCTTCGGAACTCTTCGATATGAAACAGTGGTTCGCCGTTCCTGTGTGTTCTTTTCTTCTGACGTTCGTCTTCAGCCCCGCCCCTGCGTATGCGCAGTCCGCGGCCGATACAACGCTGCATGCGGTCTTGCAATCCGGTGATGAGGATGAGTGGAACACGAACTCCATCCGCTCGTTCGGAAAGACCAGCAAACTACCACCCAACTCGAACCTCGTCCTCGGTCTTGCGACGCAGAAATTCGTCTGCCCATACAACGGCGACTTCATAAGAGGTGTCGGTCGCGGGCACGACGGTCTCGACATCAACCTGCCTATGGGAGCCCCTGTGAAATCCGCGTTCGATGGCATTGTCCGCTATGCGCAGCGCAACAAGGGTGGCTATGGCAACCTCGTGATCGTGCGCCACGCAAACGGACTCGAAACCTATTATGCTCACCTGTCAACGATCAAGGTGAGGGAGAATGAGGAGGTGTCGGCGGGCGAGGTCGTCGGCCTCGGTGGCAGCACCGGCCGCTCATCCGGTCCCCACCTTCACTTTGAACTTCGCTACAAGGATGTCCCACTCGATCCTCTGAAAATCCTGGACTACTTCGGGACCAAGGTCATTGCGGATACGGTCAATTATTCCGAGGTGACACGGTTCGACGCCGACAAGAAGAAATCGGGGCGGCACTGGCGTCGTTCGACCCGCGGCGACGGCAAGGGGGGATACACGATCCGGAAGGGGGACACCCTCTCCGATCTCGCACGACGCCATGGCACCACTGTAAAGAAACTCTGCTCGATCAACAGAATCTCTCCAAAAGCGCTGTTGCGATCCGGTCACAAGTTGAAACTCAAATGACATCTCCTCCCCCTGCTCCGCGGCCCCCTCAACCGGGGCCGTGTCCGTTTCATCCACCATGCACCATATGCCCCACGGCGGCTTCTGCACTGCGAACCGCACCTTCAATTGTGGCAGGCAGACCGGTGTCGGTCCAGTCTCCCGCCAGATGGAAGCGGGGATGCCCGGATCCAAGCGAGGCACGGACAGTCTCCAAGCCTGGCTCCGGGATGAAGGTGGCGCGACGCTCGAGTACGGTGGACATTGCGCGAATGTCCGTTGGATGAAGCGCGAACAGCCGGCAGAGCTCACGCTGCAGATGTTCGGTGAGCTCTGATCGTGGCATGTCGGCAAGGCGGCCTGGTGCCGACAGGATGCATGTGGACATCGCTCCGCCGGACGGTACACGCCCCTTGGGAAACACCCATTGGATGTCGCTCCCCAGGCACCCGAGCATCTGCTGCGTCGTCAGGGGATGTGTGGTCACCATGTGAATCGCCAGAATCGCCGATGGTCGGAAGCGCTCGAAGGGAAGTCGCTTCAACACGTCAAGATCCGATGCCGCGGCCAGGGAGCGCAGCGACCATGGGGGAAGCGTGCAGATGATGTGCAGTGCCCGGAGGTGCGCACCGTTCTGGAATTCCACGGTGAAGTGATCCCCGGCGGTGATGACACGCATGGCACGATGATGGAGCAGGATGTTGCAGCCCTTCCTGTGCAGATGATCACGCGCGGGCCGCACAAACACGGAGTCCAGGCTGCCACGTGGGAGGATGAACTGTGAACCCCGGGCGTCCTGAAAGAACACTTCAGACATGACGCGCAGGAACATTGCCGCGGATGCATCCCGCATGCGTGCGTTCATCGTGGCAATGACGATCGGTTCCCACAAGAGCTCCATCGCCTCCCTGCCTTGCCGGTGGTCCTCCAGATACTCCAGCACCGAACGACAACCAACAGCGGCGGCATCAACACCACACCGCATTCGCAGCAGGAGGCGGAGTGCCTGCCAGCGATCCTGCATGGACAGCATGCCCCACGTCGCCACGGCGGCAGCCGGCCCAAGCGGCCATGGAAGCCGATGGTCGTCGAGGGTATGCCGCCGTCCATCGGTGTGCTGATACTGGAGCGACAGACGACCATGAACGGTCAGCCTGTCGATGGAGCCGATGGTGCGGAGAAAGTCCAGCGTGGAGGTGTAGCATCCCATGAGCAGATGCTGCCCGTTGTCGAGCGTCACACCACTGTCAGCATCGGGGAAGGACCAGACGCGGCCGCCTGCATGCGGACGGGCCTCGGCAATCGCCACCGTCCTCCCGCCATCGGTCAGACGCACCGCGGCAGCAAGTCCCGCCACGCCGGCTCCCAGCACAAGGCAGTCGATCACGTCAGTCCCGTGTTGGTCGCCAGTCACGGCATCTCCGGGCGGCGGGCGAGCCAGCGCGGCCGGGCCCATTCAGCGACACTGACGAGCAGCTTGGTGGCGGATGAGACACGAATGCGGCGTGTGACAACATCGAAGTCCTCCTCCGCGATGGCTCGGAGCAGCCGCTGATAGACGCGCCCCATGATGCGGGCGGGGGCGAAGTGACCGAAGTCCTCCCGTGGGAGGAGCCGGTCCGCTGCGTCGAAATGCCGCCATGCGCGTTTCACCTGGAAGGCCATGAGGCGGCGCAGCTCCGGCGAGTCTCGTCGCGAGAGGATGTCATCCTCGCACAGACCGTGGGCACGCAGTTCATCGAGTGGCAGGTAGATGCGTCCGCGCCCGGCATCCGCGGCAACATCACGGATGATGTTCGTGAGCTGAAGCGCGATCCCGAGCGTTTCCGCATACTGCAGCGAAGCGGGGACCACATAGCCGAAGATCGGACTGCTCATCAGGCCGACAGTTGAGGCCACATGCCAGCAATAGGTGCGCAGCTCATCGAACGTGGCGTAGCGATTCTGCACAAGATCCATCCGCATCCCGTCGATGAGGGCGAAGGGGAGCGCCGGTGGGATGTGGAAGCGGTGGACGACATCGGCCATCGGATCGAGGATGGGATGTCCAACCGGCCCGTCCAATGCACGCCTCAGCGTGGCGGTCCATTCGTCGAGTTGCCTGGCTTGGAGGGCCGGGTCGTCACCCTCGTCCACGATGTCGTCCGTCTGGCGGCAGAAGGCGTAGACGGTTCTGATGGCGTCCCGCTTGGGCCGTGGCAGCAGCGCGAAGGAAACGGAGAAGCTCGTGGCGGACTGACGCGTGATCTCGTCGGCGATGGTCTGCTGCGTCATGGTCGGACCCCGCGGGGCGATGGACACAGAACCGACCGGAGGAGGATGCCGAGGGTGTCGAGACGGGACAGCGCCGGGCGTGTGGTCACATCATACGCCATGCTGGTGATGCGGTCGAGGATGCGTATTCCGCCGAGACGTGTCGCCTTCAACTCAAGATGCAGCCGGAATGGAAGTCCGTGGAAGAGGGGAAGGGCGTCATCGAAGAAGCGCCGGGTGCGATCCACCTGGAAGCGCATCAGATCGCGCACATGCTGAGGTGCGGGTGTGTCCAGGAGATCCGGGATGCGCACGCCGAAGCGCTGCAGATCAACGGACGGTATGTAGACACGCGAGCGGGGGATGTCGGTTGAGAGATCCTGCCAGAAATTCGCGAGCTGCAGGCCGGTGCAGAGAGCGTCGGCATGCCTTGCCCGTGCTTCGTCGTACAGGCCGAACAGATGGAGAAGGATCCGGCCGACGGGATTGGCCGAGCGGCGGCAGTAGTCGAGGACGTCATCGAACCCGGCAAACGTGGGTCTGCGTGCATCCTGTTCGAAGGCGTCGATGAGAGCATGCACATGGGTGACCGGGATGGAGAAATGACGCAGGGTGTCGACAAGTGCGAGGACAATGGGATTCGTCGGAGCCGCGTCTCCCACCAGGGCCTCATCGAGCGATTCGCGCCATTGTCGCAGAGCCGTCAGGCGCTCCTCCGGGATCATCGTCCCCTCATCGGCGAGATCGTCGGCATGGCGTGCGAAGGCATAGATGGCTGCCACATGCGGGCGGAGGTGCGCCGGCAGCAGACGGGATGCGACGGGAAAGTTCTCGTAATGCGCACGCGCGAGTGCAACGCAATGGGCATACGCCGCCTCGACGGCATGGGCATGGCGAGGTTCGGATGTCGGGCTCATGGCTCCACCGGCAGCGTGGGCGCTTCACCCCTGCCGGGCGTCATCCATGTCGGATGGTGAGGATGTCACCATCGAGGACGATGTACTCCCTGCCCTCGAGCCGCCAGTGGCCCTTCTCCTTGCAGGCGGCCATCGATCCGAGTGCGACGAAATCGTTGAAATGCACAACCTCCGCACGGATGAAACGGTTCATCAGGTCCGTGTGAATGGCGCCAGCCGCTTCCTGGGCGTTTGTACCGGCCTTGATGGTCCATGCCCGGCACTCGTCATCGCCGGCGGTGAGGAAGGAGATGAGGCCGAGCAGGCGGTAGGCCGACTGGATGATGCGTTTCAGGGCGGACTCCCTGATGCCGTAATCGGCCATGAACGTCTCGGCATCCTCGTCCGGGAGCATCGCGAGTTCCATTTCTATCTTTCCCACGAAGGCATCGACCAGGATGCCGGCATTCTGGATTGCCGCCTGCACCTCGGCTGTCAGTGTGGCCATGCGGTCGATTGCGTCGTCGGCGAGGTTGAGCAGAATGAGGAGAGGCTTCTCGGAGAGGAACTGGAAGCCCCGGATGATCTTTTTCTGCGCAGGATCGAGTTCGAGGAGGCGGAGCGGCTTCTCCTGTTCGAGCCATGCGGCGCACTTCTCGAGCACCACGAGTTCGGCCTTGCTTCTGTCATCCGCTGCGGCGCGCATCACCTGCTTGCGGAGCTTGTCGAGGCGCGTTTCCACCATTGCCATGTCGCTCAACAGGAACTCGTTCTCAAGGATGGTGATGTCGCGCACCGGATCGATCGATCCCTCAGGATGTGGTGCCAGGGGATCGTCGAAGACGCGCACCACATGAAGCAGCGCATCGTTGGTCTTCACCGATGCGAGGAAGGTGTTGGTGAACTGCGTCGATTCCCGGTCACCCTTGTTGAGGCCGACCACATCGACGAATTCGATGGACGTGTAGACGAGCTTCTTCGGGTGGAAGAACTCTCCCAGGCGGTCGACACGCTCGTCGGGCACCTTCACGGTGGCCATGTTGGTCTGCTGACGGCGCGCCATCGCGTCGTCCAGATGCAACCGCGTCAGTGTCTGGAAGAGGGTGGTCTTGCCGCTGAAGGGAAGGCCGACGATACCTATCTGCATGGGAAATCCGTTTGTTCGTGAATGACAGGGAGTTGGCGCAGGCATGCGCAAAATACCATTTCCGCTTCATGGATGAAACGCCCGGCCCACAGCACTGCTGAATTCCGGTGCGGCGATCCGTCACGGAGGCGCAGGCTGCCTGATCAGGGCAGGGGAATGGTGATGCGATACGCCGTGGCGACGGTACGCGCATCGGGAGCCAGCGCACGCACTCGGACGTGCAGCGCGTTCCCACGCAGGTCGCAGACGATGTAGTGGAACATGCGGCGGTTCCCGTTTCCGACGAAGAGATCCGGCCAGCGCTGTTCCGCCACGGGGAGAAGCGGTTGGAGCAGCCCCCCTCCTCCGCCGGTGACGAGGAAGGTTTTCGCACCGATGACGAAGTGCTCGAAGGCATGGACGTGTCCGCTCGCGAAGAGGATGGCCTTTCGCGCGCGAAGAAACGGTGGAACGAAACCCGTCTGGATTTCGGTCGACGGCATGACGATGGTGCTGTTGGTATGGGGTGAATGGTGCGTTCCGACAATGATGGCGCGGATCGTGCTGTCCGCATCAAGAGAGTCGAGTGTCGCGGTGTACCAGCGGAGCTGCTCATGCCGCTCGGCGATGGACAGACGAGAGATGTTGGAGTTGATGAGGACCACGGCCAGGCGGCCGACGCGCACCACATGCCAGGCCCCCGCGCATTCAGGGAAGCGGCGCCGGAAGCTGGCCATGCCCATGCCGATCGCGGGCAGCGGTGAATAGTCGTGATTGCCGGGGATGGCGTGAACCGCCTTGCCCGATGCGCGCAGCAGTGCCAGGTCGTCGTCCGTGCGTTTCCAGGAGCTGCCGGGCAGTCCCAGTCCTGTCATGTCGCCAAGGTGGAACACGGTCGAGACTCGTCGCTCCGCGGCGATGCTCTGGAAGAGCGCGGCTGTCGCATCCTCGTTCCGATCGGTCGGAAGTGAGAGCGTTTCCACCCACATCGGTTCCTGGCTGTCGGAGATGAAGGCGAGGGAGGGGTGCATCGAAGCGGAATCCCCGCTTGCCGGGCCGCGCGCGTGTCTGCCGGCGTGACGCCGACCCGTGGGCGGATTCTGTGCGGAGGCATGCACCACCCCGATGAGGAGCATCATGACGATGAGTGCGCCTATCGTGTGTCTGGAGGAGACTCGCATGGTGAAGCCGGGGGGTGGAATGATCATGCTGCAATGTCGCATCCGCCCTGCTTCGATGCCATGCAGAAGCGATTGCCGCATGGGAAAAAAAAGGCTGCCGAAGCAGCCTTGTTCCAGAGGACGTCGGGATGCGTCAGGCGCCGATCTGTTTCCTGATCCATGCCGTCGTGACGGACTTGGGACGGGTGATGGGGAAGCCCATCGCGCGAGCCACCACGGCCTGGGAGGCGATGCCGAGCGCACGCGACACGCTGAACAACACGGTGTAGTAATCGAACTCCGTGAGCCCGTAGTGAAACAGGAGCGAGCCCGAGGAGGCATCAACGTTGGGCCAGGGATCCTTGATTTTCTGGACCTGGCTCAGCACGCCGGGAACCACGTCGAACACGCGTGACACGGTTTCGAACACTGCATCGCCTGCGCAGTACTGTTTGCCGAACTCGAGGAAGGCCGCAAAACGCGGATCGGTGATGCGCAGGACCGCATGACCGTAGCCTGGGACAACCTTGCCGGAGTTGAGCGTATCCTGGGCGAACTTCTCGAGCTGCTCAGCCGAGGGGACGCCCCCGAAATGCTCGATGGTTTCGAGGATCCATCCAAGGCACTCCTGGTTTGCGAGTCCATGGAGGGGGCCCGCGAGGCCGTTGAGGCCGGCGGAGAGTGAGTAGTAGAGATCCGACAGCGCGGAGTTGACCGTGGCTGCGGAATAGGCGCTCACGTTGCCGCCCTCATGGTCGCTGTGCAGGACGAGGTACATGCGCATGAGTTTGGTGAACTCACCGTCCGGATCACCGAGGCCCAGCATGTGCACGTAGTCCATGCCCATGTCGGCATCTGGCAGCGGAGCGATCATGTCGCCCTTGCCGAAGCGCATGCGATAGATGCCAGCGGCGATGGTCGGCAGCTTGGCAATGATGTTCAGCGCATCCTCGAGCGATGCGTGCCAATAGTCGTTTTTCGCCATGCCCTCGCTGTACCGCCGTGCGAACACCGATTCCTTCTGCATCACGAGAATGGCGGTGTCGAACATGGTCATGGGATGCGAATCGGCAGGCATGGACTTCAGAACGTCCCACACATACGATGGCACGGCCTTGCGCTTCGCGAGCTCTGTCTGGAGTTCCGCAAGCTCACCGGCCGACGGAAGCTCACCGGAGAGCAGCAGGTACAGGATCTCCTCGGGCAGCTTCGCCGTCAATTCCTTGAGCTCGATGCCACGGATGATGAGACCCTTGTCTGGAGGTACTTCGGAGGTGTCGCAGATCAGCCCCTTGACCCCACGCATGCCTCCATAGGCCTGTGCGATGGTCACTTCGGAAATGACCTTGTCACCATGTTCTTTCGTGATTGCGCGGATTTCATCGCGTTGGGCTGCATACAAGGTGGACAGTTTCGAGGTTAAACCGGTCATGGCATTCCTGTAACAGATGGTGAATGAAATTGAATTTCACGGATTATACTTGTCCGGATAATAAAAATCAATCCATGCGATGTCCGATTTGCCCGCCACCCCGTGAAACACGGGCGGAGAGAAGGATTTTTCCCGGGTCATTTTCATTTCCCACCTCCGAATTGTTCTGTATATTACCCATTGCCTCGCCGGGCACGGTTTTCCCGCACCGGTGATGCTCCCCTGCAGTTCACCCATACACGTATCAATCGCAACGATCATGTTTGATTCAGACGAACCGGTCCGCGTCGCGGCCGGAATCATGCGCAGGAATGATGAGGTTTTGATCTGTCAACGAGGCATCAATCATCGCTATGGCCTGAAATGGGAGTTCCCCGGTGGGAAGATCTATCCCGGTGAAGACCTGCGTGAGTGTCTGGTGCGTGAGCTCGAGGAGGAGCTGGACATCATCCCCACCACGTTCCGCGAATTGAAAACCATCCACGCGGATTACCCCGATGGTGGCAGATTTCTCATCACCTTCTTTCTGATCCAGGAATTCGAGGGTGAACTGACCAACCGGGTGTTCGAGAACATGATGTGGGTTCCCGTCGCCAGCCTGGCCGAGGTGGACCTGCTCGAGGGCTCCCGCCCCATCATCGCCCACCTCTGATCTCTCACGGACGACATGGCCTTGGCGGGCACTGACCACTCCGATTTTTCCGCACTGCGCCGGCGCATCATCCAGTGGTATCGCAGGCATGCCCGAGTGCTTCCCTGGCGCAACCAGCACGATTCATGGGCGGTCCTCGTCAGTGAATTCATGCTCCAACAGACGCAGGCATCCCGTGTCGCAGCGAAATTCGATGCATGGATGACGCGCTTTCCGGATGTCCACACACTTGCGCGGGCACGTCGATGTGATGTGCTGCTCGCCTGGTCGGGCTTCGGCTACAATCGCCGCGCCATCAGTCTCCACGAATGTGCGCGCGTCATCGTCCGCGACCATGGCGGCACCATCCCGGCGGACCCCGCCGTGCTCATCACCCTCCCGGGCATCGGCAGGTACACGGCGCATGCCGTGGCCTGCTTTGCCCATGGCTGCACCGTTCCGGTTGTGGATGTCAACATCCGCCGCGTGTTGTCGCGTGTGCTGATGGTGCAGAACCGGGAGCGGGACATGATGGCCGAGTCCGATGCATGGATGCATGCCGTCCGCCTGCTGCCGCGCAGGAATGGCAGCCTCTGGAACCAGGCGCTGATGGAATTCGGCGCCGTGGTGTGCACCGCCCGTCGCCCGCAGTGCGATGCATGCCCGCTTGCGCGGAGCTGCCCGTCGCACGGCCGGCTGGAGCCCGCTGAGCGCGCCGGGGCGGCGGGGCCGCGCATCGTCCCACGCCGCATCCATCGCGGCCGTGTGGTGGAGATGCTTCGCCGCATGCCCGGCCACGCTGCCACGCCCGAGGACATCGCCCGTCACCTCCACCCGGATGCCGCAGGCATGCGCGAAGACCGGCTGCTGGACATCCTCACATCCCTGGAACGCGATGGCATGGTCAGGCTTTCGCGTCGCTCCGCGGACGCAGGTGGAGGCATCATGCGCGTGAGGCTGGCATGATGGTGCACGGACCATCACAGGCGGACATCGACGAGCTGCGCGAGCTCCACACGGTGCGGCGGGACGAAATCCGCGCCAGGCTGGATGAGTTCCGCTGCGTGCCTCCCGGGCGGCATTTCTACGAGCTCTGCTACTGCATGATGACGCCCCAGTCGTCCGCCACGCACTGCATGACCGTGCTCGACTCCCTGGTGGCCTCAGACTTCGAGCATCGAGACATCGATCCTGAACCTCTGCTGCATCCGGGGCCTCCTGTCTATGTCCGCTTCCATCGCACCAAGGCACGGCGCCTCATGGCGATGAAGCAGCGCTTTCCGCAGATCCGTGGGCTGCTGCACTCCGGGCTTCCGCCGAAGGAGTTGCGTGATGCGCTGGCGGCGGAGATCACGGGCCTTGGGATGAAGGAGGCCAGCCATTTCCTGCGCAACATCGGTGTGCGGGGCCTGGTGATCGTGGACCGGCACATCATCCGCAACCTCGTGCGTCTGGGCATGTGCACCCCACCTCCGGCATCGCTGTCGCTCAGGCGGTATCGTGAGCTTGAGCAGCGCTTCGAGGATCTTGCCGACGCGTGTGGCATCGACGTGGACGAGCTCGACCTGGTGCTCTGGAGCCGCGAAACCGGGCAGGTGTTGAAGTGATCACCGTGCGCGATGTCACGTTCCGGTATGCGGGCACGCCCGTTGTCGACGCGGTATCCTTCACCGTTGCCCGCGGGGAACTCCTGTGCATCATCGGTGCGAATGGTGCGGGCAAGACGACGCTGCTGCGCCTCATCTCCGGATCCCTCGTCCCGGAGCGCGGGAGTGTGTTGCTGGCGGGTGAGGAGACGCGGGCATCCACACCGCGGGCACGCGCGATGGTTGCCGCGATGGTGCCCCAGATGGAGCCGGTCGTCCTGCCGGTGACCGTGCGCAGTGCGGTCCTCATGGGGCGGTATCCGCATCTGTCGGGTTTCGGCTTCGAACGCGCGGAGGATCATGCGGCGGCGGATGAGGCGATGCGCCTCTGTGGTGTGGACGAGCTCGCGGAGCGTGCAGTGACGCAGCTCTCGGGCGGGGAGCAGCATCGCGTGCTCATGGCCAGGGCTCTGGCGCAGGCGACACCGCTGCTGCTCCTGGACGAACCCAACGCCCATCTCGATCTGCGACATCAGAAGCAGCTGTTCGAGCTGCTGTGTGTTCTGAAACGGCGGCATGGCAAGACCATTGTCTGCGTCACGCACGATCTCAACCTTGCCGCCGCCTATGCGGACCGCATCCTCGTGATGGATCACGGGGGCGTCGCTGCCGATGGCCCACCGGCCGATGTGTTGACGCCGGCACTCATCCTCCGGCACTTCGGTGTCCATGTGGAACGCGTGGCACTGCACAACGGAGGGTTCGGTCTGTACGTTCTTCCGAGTCATGCAGATGAAAAAGTGGATCGACCATGACGAAAGTATCCGCCGAGGCCGTATTTTGGAATGTGTGTCGAAGCGATCACATCCCCGTGCCGATCCACGGCATTCACAACAGACAGTTCCAAAGGTGACTCATTGACCATTACTCGACGAAAAGCGCGTGAGCGGGCGATGCAGGTGTACTACGCCTACCAGATCTCCGGGAATCCGGTCGAGGATCAGATGCAGGAGATTGCGTACGAGGATCTTCACGAGGATCCGGAACGGCTCCGCTTTGCGGAGCGTCTTGTCTACACCGCACTTCGCCGTGAACCGGAACTTGACACGATCATCCAGGGGCATGTCAGCAACTGGGAGATGGATCGAATCGCCATGCTGGATCTCATCATCATCAGACTGGGGATGATCGAGTTCCTCGATTTCCCGGAGATTCCACCCAAGGTGACCATCAACGAATGGGTCGAGATCGGCAAGAAGTACAGCACTGAACAGAGCGGCCGCTTCATCAATGGCATGCTCGACTCCATCCTCGCATCGCTCCAGGCCGGGAACCGGATCCTCAAGACCGGACGCGGCCTTGTGAACAAATAACCGCCGTCCTCTCAATGCCGCGTTCCTCACGTTCCGATTCCTCCACGCTCTTCGGCTGGTACATGTATGACTGGGCGAATTCGGCCTATGCCGTCACCATCATCGGGGCTCTTTTCGGACCGTTTCTTTCCCGTGTGATCGTCCCGGCCGGTGGGGTCGACATCCCGTTGCTTGGGATGCAGGGCGTATCGGCCACATCCCTGTATGGGTACAGCATCGGCATCTCCGCCTTCCTCGTCCTGTTGACATCCCCCATTCTGGGAGCGATCGCCGATCACACGGCCTCCAAGCGCACGTTCCTCATGTTCTTCTGCACGATGGGATCCGTCTCGACCACGCTGTTGTTCTTCACCGGCCCCGGGGATGTGGTGCCCGCCCTGGTGCTTTTTGTCGTCAGTTATTTCTGCTTCGTGTCCGGCAATGTGTTCTACGATGCCTTTCTTCCACACATCGCAGCGGATCAGGAGCAGGACGAGGTGTCGGGCAGGGGCTTCGCCTATGGCTATGCCGGGGGTGGACTTCAGTTTCTTCTGAGTGTGCTCTTCATCCAGTTCCATGAGCAGCTTGGTGTGGCTGATCCGTCCCTGGCTGTCCGCATCGCCATGGCTGCGGCGGGGCTCTGGTGGGGCGCGTTCTCCATCATCACCTTCCGCCTGGTGCGGGAACCCGTGGTGGTGTTTCAGCATGTGCCGCGTCACACCGCGGTGCTGGAGGGTGTGAGAAGCGTGTTCCGTGTGCTTGGGCATGTCCGTTCCATGCGCCAGCTTGTGGTGTTCCTGCTCGCGTTCATGGTGTACAACGATGGCATCCAGACGGTGATCACAATGGCCACGATCTATGGAGCCGAGGAACTCGGTTTCGAGACATCCTTCATGATGATCAGCTTCCTGCTCGTCCAGTTTGTCGGCATCCTTGGGTCATGGGCATTTGCCCGGCTGTCCGACAGGATCGGTACGAAGAGCACGGTTCTCATCTCGCTCGTCATCTGGTGCGGGATCGTTGTCTGCAGCTACTTCATCACCATCCCCATGCACTTCCTCATCCTGTCACTTGCTGTGGGGCTTGTGCTTGGTGGCAGCCAGGCGTTGTCGCGCTCATTGTTCAGCCGCATGATCCCGTCGTCGGCCTCCGCCGAGTTCTTCGGATTCTTCTCGGTGTTCGAAAAGTTCAGCGCCATCGGAGGGCCGCTGCTCTTCGCCATCGTCCGGCAGGTGACGGGGAGTGCACGCAACTCCATCCTCGCCCTCATCGGGTTCTTCATCGTGGGCATTGTGCTCCTGCTGTTTCTCAATGTGGAGGCGGCAGTCAGGGATCGGGATCTCCTGGAGGAGAAGATGCGGGCTGGATCAGTGTAGTCGGGGCATTGCCGGTGAGTCGGGTGCAGCCGTCTGTCCCGCGTATGTGCCGGCCTGAAAACGAGACAGGCGCCATGGTGTGTGGCGCCTGTCTGCGTGATGAGGGTGCGTGTGTCAGCCGTCACCGGATGATGAGGCGGCGCACCTCTGTGTGCAGGCCGGCGGTGAGCCGGTAGAAGAAGGATCCGGAGAGGCCCTCAGGTGCGGTCCATGCGATGGCATGGTTGCCGGCCGGGAGGAAGCCGTCGGTCACGGTGGCGACGGTCTGTCCGAGGGCGTTGATGATGGTGAGCGTCACCGGCACACCCTGGTACAGGGTGAAGTGGAACGTGGTGGATGCGTTGAAGGGATTCGGCGTGTTCTGGTCAAGCGCGAAACCATTGTCCGTGAGAGGAGCCACACCGACCGCGGTGGTGGAGAGATTGCGTGCCTCGCTCCAGGGGCCCCAGCCGGCGCTGTTCTTCGCGCGAACATGCCACCAGTAGCTCGTGGTCACATCGAGCGTCACGGTCTTCTCCAGCGCTGTGAGGCTGGAGTCCATCACGACGAGCGTCGCGCCCGCGGAATTGTAGAGTTCGAATTGGTACTTCGTCACGCCCGGGGTGGCCGCCTGCCAGGTGAAGGTGCGCATGCCCGCATTGGGCGAAGCATTGGCGGCCGGCTCGAGGAGTTGGACGGCATTCGGAAGCATGCGGACGGTGAAGCTGTTGACTGCTGTTGGCGTGCCCCATCCGGCGGCGTTGCCCGGCGTCACGCGCCAGTAATACACGTTGTCGTGCTGCAGGTTGCTCACTGTGAGCATGGTGTCCGTGGCGGCGGAATCCACGCGGACGATGGTGGTCATCATCGGATCCGATGCGAGCTCGAAACGGTACTTTGTCGCGGTGGGGTTCGCGGCGGACCAGATGCACGGGATGCCTGTGGTGGAAACGACGCCGTTGTCGGCCGGCGAGATGAGACGGATGGTGCCGGGGAGAACCATGGGGGTGAAGGTCCAGGTGTCGCTGAATGCGCCCCAGCCGCCGATGTTCCGGGCTTTGACTCGCCAGTAATACCGCACGGCGTTCTGCAGCTTGCTCATGATGCGCATGGTGTCGGAGGCATTGGTGTCACGCAGCACTGTCGTGACGAAGGTGGGTGAAGTGGACACCTCGAGCCAGTAGACCACGCCACCTGGAGCCACCTTCCGCCACTGCAGAGTGGTTCCGTCGGAGGGAAGTGCCGATCCATCTGCGGGGGCCTCAAGAGCGACCTTGGCGGGAAGGATGGCCACCGTGAATGATCCGGCGGTGCTCCACGGTCCCCAGCCGGCCTTGTTCTTTGCGCGGACCTTCCAATAGTACGTGAGGCTGTTGCCGAGCTGCCCTGCGACGAGGGAGGTGTCCCTGAGTGTGTCGGAAAGGACAATGTTGGTGAAGCTTGAGTCGGTGGCGACGATGATCTCGTATTCCGTCGACTCATCGGTGTTGTCGGGGATGTTCCAGGAAAGACGAACCGAGTCACTGCCAACCACCGCGCCCCTGCCGGGCGTCATCCCACCGATGGACCCGGGCCAGGCGACGTTTGCTGCGAAGTCCACCTTCACGTTCTCGCCTGTGAGGGCGACTGTCGTGACGGCGGGTGTGGCGAAGGGCCCGCCGGAGGCGGTGATGGTGAGCGTTCCCGACAGACCGGCGATGGGCACGGCGTACCCGCCGGAGGAGGATGTCACGGCCGACCAGCTTCCGGCATCGAGCGTGATGCTGACGCCCGGGATTCCCTCGCCGATGTCGTAGAAGCCATTGTTGTTGACATCGTTGTAGACGACACCGAGAAGGAACCAGTCCTTCGGGATGAAGCCGAAGTCCTCGGTCGTGACTTTCGGACCGGGTGACTTGGACGGATCCGGTTGATCCATGATGCCGATGCCGATCTCGCGATGGTACTTCGTCGACTTGAAGTTCATGATGTTCTCACGGTGGCCGAGGGAGGCGACACCGAAGTCGATGTTGAACATCTGATGCATGGTCCACACCGTGCCGGCATAGGAGATGTTTTCACCGGCATTGGTCCATCCCTTGTAGCCCGCATCGTTGATGCGCACATCGAATGTGGAACCGTCACTGCCTGTGTGGCTGAAGAACTCGTGCGTGATCATGTCCAGCGTGTGTCGGCGGGCGGCGGCGATGAGCTTCTCGTTGAAGGCGAGAGGGGGGCGCTTCGGATACGTCGCAAACGCGGCCTGGATGTCGGCGGGATTGATCTTGTAGTAGTTGTACATCTGGATGATGACCGGATCGGTGGTTGTTGCGAGCCGGATGCCCTCTTCCGTGGGGTTGTTGCGGGCACGGTTGATGTACTCGAGCATGAGCTGCTCTTCGTTGGTCGGGTTGCCGTGGCTGTAGATGGTCTGGATGCCGTGCGTGGCGGAGCGGGGGGCTACGGCCTTCGCGGCGGGCTGAGGCTTCGATGCACTCATGGCCTGTGGCGAGAGCTGTGCATTGGCGGTTGCCAGCGTGAGAATGATGAGAAGAGAAAGTCGCAGAAGTGTGTTCATGGAGATGCGCCGGATGGTTCAGGATGACGTGTCCATTATCCATCAAATGTAGCCAGAACGCCCGATATTGACAAAGGCAACACACACCGCGTGGATGCTCACGGGCTGGGTGTCCCTCCGCATGAGTTTGGACGGCAACCGTGGAATCCGTACCATCATGATGAATCCGGCTTGATTCATCCCACATATTTCCGCAGCACCATGAAGAACAGACGCACCGTACGTCGGGAATGCATCGTCATCGCGTGGGCAGTGCTTTCCCTTGTCAGCCACAGTCAACCAACAGGAGGCGTTGCCGCACGTGACGATGCGTCGCCGCGAGGTTTCGCCGAAAATGCCGGGCAGGTCCGGGATCAGTTCGGTGCGCAGCGCCCTGATGTTCGTTTTCTCGCCAGGTTTCCCCGCTTCGCCGTTCACCTGACCTCCACCGGCTTTTCCTATGAATTCACCGCCCTTGAGCGTGACATCCGCCCGGGCACTGATCGCATGACGCTCGACGACGATGATCCGACCACGGTGAGGCGGCACAGGGTGGACATTCGCTTCCCCGGTGCCACGACGGCGCCAAGGATCACGTCCGATGGATTGCAGATGTACACGTCGAACCACTATCGGCGCGGGCCTGGCACGGAAGGATGCACGGCGGTGCGTTACTGGAGCACGGTGACCTACCACGACGTGTTCCCTGGGATCGACCTCATCTTTCAGTCGACAGTGTCCCGGTCCGACTGCTTCAAATACGACATCGTTCTTCACCCGGGGGCGGATCCGCGGCAGTTCCGCATGGCCGTCCATGGGGCGACGGCGGCCCTGGAGCCATCCACCGGCAGCCTGCTCATCGGCACGTCGCTCGGAGAGGTGCGGGAAAGCATTCCCGAAGCGCACGCGATTTCGTCGGATGGGAAGCGATCGGATCGGCCGGCGAGGTTTGTGGTGGTGGATGGGGAGGTGCGCCTTGATGTGGACCGGGCGGTGTCTGGCGAGACCATCGTGGTGGATCCCTTCGTGAAGTGGGGCACCTATTTCGGAGGCGAGGCGGATGAGTTCGGGCACAACCTCACGGTGGACGCCGCCGGCAATCTCTACCTCACCGGTCGCACGATCTCCAGCCACGACATCGCCACCGTCGGTGCGTACCAGACGTCGTGGGCGGGGGACTGGGACGCCTTCCTGGCCAGGTTCAACGATGAGGGACGCCTGCTCTGGGCCACATACTACGGCGGCGCGGACTACGACAACTTCATCGCGGTCCAGATTGTCGGGCAGGATGTGGTGGTGGCAGGGGCGACGTCGAGCATTGCCGGGATCGCGACGAACGGGGCGTATCAGACAGGCTACGGCGGGGGGAACCGTGATGTGCTGCTAGCGCGCTTCCATGCGAACGGCACGAGAATCTGGGCCACATACTTCGGCGGATCCGGCGAGGACATTGGTTACGCCCTCGAGACGACTGCAGGCGGCGGCTTCCATGTTGCCGGATCCACGGGGAGCAGGGACGGCATCGCAACAGTGGGAGCCTGGCAGGAGACCTATGGCGGCGGGGTGCATGATGTGTTTCTCGCGGAATTCGATGCCAACGGCTGGCGGATCTGGGGCACCTACCATGGTGGACCGAAGACTGACGAAGGGGCGTCGATGAAGCGGCTCCCTGATGGCAGGCTGGTCATCGCCGGTGAATCCGGCAGCATGGTGAACATTGCGACGCCTGGTGCGCATCAATCCGTGTATGGCGGCGGTGATTCCGATGGCCTGCTCTCATTGTTCAGCTCCGATGGACGGCTTGTCTGGTCCACCTACCTTGGTGGTCGAAGGACGGATCGTTTGTACATGGTGGCATTGGACAACCATGCGAATCTTCTCGTGGCCGGGATCACCGACAGCGATTCCTGCATCGCGACGGCAGGGGCGCATCAGATGACCTGCGGAGGTGATTTCGATGCCATGGCGGCGAAGTTCGATTCAGCGGGGGCGCGCATCTGGGGCACCTACTACGGCGGGACGAAGCAGGACGTCGGGTATGGGGTGACGTCCAATGCCGGGGACGAGGTGATCATCGCCGGGTATGCCAACAGTACATCCGGCATCGCCACAGTGGATGGCATCCTTCCAACACATCAGGGCCAGGCCGACATCTTCGCCGCGAAGCTGTCGCCAGCGGGGACGCGCGTGTGGGGGACGTATCTCGGCGGGCCCGCGGAGGACATCTGCAAGAGCATCATGACGGTGCGTGGGGAGATGTACTACCTCATCGGCAACTCCATGAGTGGGACAGGCATCGCGACAGCCGGAACGCATCAGCCGGACAGGGGTGGGTACAGGGATGCCTTCGTCATCGCGATCGATGATGGCGTGCCGACAGAGCTGCGTCTTACCCCGGGTGGTGATCGTGCCATATGCACGGGGGGAGCGGTGGAGTTGAGCTGTGGCGTTGTGGGGGGGGGTCCGCCATTGACGTATCAGTGGACTCCGGAGGCCGGGCTATCGTCCCCGCGGTCGCGGACGACGATGGCATCGCCATCCGTGAGCACCACCTACACACTGATCGTGAGCGATCAGAGCCTTCATCGCGACAGCGTGCACATTCGCGTCCTTGTCTCCTCTCCTGTGGTGGATGCAGGGCCGGACCGCACAATCGAGGCGGGAAGTTCGACGCAGCTCGGTTCCGAGGCCACGGGGGGACTGCCGCCCTACACCCATGTCTGGATCCCATCAACCGGCCTGAGCGATCCCCTTGCGGCCCGCCCGATGGCGGCCCCCATCACCACCACGCTGTATCGTGTGCACGTCGTCGATTCCGCCGGTTGCACCGCCACCGATGAGGTGCTCGTGACGGTGGCATGGCCACCGCAACGCTTCATGGTGGATCTCGGCCCGGACACCGTCGTCTGCCCTGCGAGCACCACGCGTCTCATCGCCTTCGTCTCCGGCGGCACACCGCCCCATCGGTATTCCTGGTCCCCGGACTCCGGTCTGTCGTCGACAACCATCGCCAATCCCATGGCCACAATTGTGCGTCCCATCACCTATGTCTGCACCGTGACGGATGCGTTCGACCATGTGACGCAGGACACAATCCACCTTGGCATCTCCACCGCATCCATGGCCGACATCGATATCACGCATTTGTTCACCACCTGGCCGTGGCACGACCTCGGGTTCACCGTGCGCTGTTGCGGTGAGATCGCCGGCCAACGGTACGGCGTGGAGAATTTCTCGATTCACGAGGACGGAATGCCGGTGGATACGTTCACCCTTGTCCCGCCCGACAGTGGGGCGGCCATCGTCACCACGGCGCTTGTCTTTCATTGTCCGACATCATTGAGCGGAGCGCCGCTCGGAGCGACGGTGCATGCCGCCATCAGCCTGACCAACACCTTCGATGGCGTGCGTGACGAGGCATGTGTGATACGGCTGGAGGATGTGATCCGCGTGTCGCAGGAGATGACGGTGAACACCGGCCTGCTCGCTTCAGCCATACGCGGGCTGTCTCCGGGAGGACGGGCCACCATCTGGGACGCCTGCCAGCGTGGCATGACAGAGGTGGTGCGCAGTGCCCGCAACAGCAACCGGTCCGTCATCCTGCTGACCGACGGCCGTGACTCCGGGAGTGTCGCATCCCTTGGCAGCCTGGCCGGATACGCCTTGCAGCATGACATCCGGATTCACACCATCGGGCTGGGCATCGATGCGTCCACACAGTCTCTTGAATGGCTGTCGCAGCAGACTGGTGGCGAGCATCACCACGCCCTGTCGCCGATCCAGCTGCCGGAGGTGTATTTCCGCATCCTGAAATCCATGCGCGCGGTTGGGCAGATGTATCGTGCACGCTTCCGGGCCCGATGCGCTGGCGACAGTGTGCGGCAGGTGACGCTGACATCGGTCGACATCTGCACTGGCAGCGATGCCGAGACGCGCACAACGGTGGTGGACCTTCCCCGGCCGGTGATTCTTCCATCTGATGCGGCACTCTGTCCGGGTGACAGCGTTGTGCTCGATGCCGGACCAGGCTTCGTGTCGTACACCTGGTCACATGGGAGCACCGGACGCTTTGCCATCGCCAGGCAGGTCGGATCATACTCGGTGCGTGTGGTCGACTCCCTGGGCTGCGCATGGGACAGTGCTCCAGCGGTTGTGGTGGCACGGGATGCACCCGCAAGGCCTGTCATCACGCGCCAGGGTGACACACTGACCGCGTCGGACGCTGCGTGGTACCAATGGTATCGAAACGGGGTTCCGATTCCGGGAGCAACGGGGCGGCAATGGGTCATCACCGAGTCAGGCACCTACAGCGTGGTGGTGCGCGACGCCCCCGATGGCTGCACCGCCGGGTCGGATTCCATGAATGTCGTGGTCGGAGTGATCCTGCCCACGGCGATCAGGGCATGCAGCGTGTTCCCCGACCCAAGCCTCGGC
>CAYUYM010000041.1:0-19857 GCA_964449305.1 uncultured Chromatiales bacterium
TGTCCCGACGTAGCGCTTGCACAGCGTCACCCAGGCCTCCAAGTCCGCATCACCCGCCGTACCAGGAGGATCGACAACGACGTAGCCCTTCATGGACCGGCCACCGAAGCCCATGATGCTCGCCGATGGTTTCATCAAGGCTGCGGGGTGCTCCTCGGGACCGACGCGTGCCAGGAGCCGATCTCCCAGAATCCCGACGAGCATGTTGCCGCGCGACATGAAGGCCAGACCGCCGAACATTTTCTTTTCCGTGATGGTCTGGTCCATCTGCAACACTGCGCGGATGCGTGCTGCCAAGCCTTCATCGTAGGCCATGAATGCTCCTTGTCTGTTGATCGGGGATTGTCAGGAAGAGAGCGGGTGGTGCACGGCGAGAGCGTTGCACCCCCATCTCTTGATCTGCAGACGGCTCCGGGCAGTACCGCCTCACTTCTTCACGGCCTCCCAGTTGTAGGCGTTGTCAAAGGTGCCGGTGAGCTTCTGCTTTCCTCCGGCTGCACCTGCCTTGCCGGTGTATTTCTGCCCGCATCCGGTGCGGGTGAAGCGCACATTGCCGTTGGCATCGACTGTCCCGCCTGCGATGGGATCACCAAGGATGGTGCCCGTCAGCACGTTGCCCTTCTGTGTCAATACCAGGGTGCCCCGGTGGCCGTTGGCCACCACACTCCATTCACCTGTGAGGGAAGTGGTTGTGGTGGTTGAAGATGTGGTTGTGGTGGTCGGAGATGTGGGAGCAGCAGCGGTACGTGAGGCCCACCAGCGCTGCTTGATTCCCTTGTGATCGAAGATGCCTGTGATCTTGTCGCCCGACCCAAGAGTTCCTTCGTAGTACTGCGGTATGCCGGGACGGGTGAACTTCAGCTTCCCTTTTGTGAACACGATGTCGCACAAATTTTCATTGCCCTTGTTGATGGCGAACACCCCCGTGACCCCGCCTGACCCTGCCCGAAAGGTCAGCGTGCCGCGGTAAAACTCCTTGTATTCATCCGTCGCGCCGATTCTGCCCCCCGAATAGATGAACCATTGGCCGGAGAATTCCTTCGGCACGGTGGCAGGCGCAGATGAACCGCCCTGCTTCAACACTGCGGTCCACTTGTACGCGTCGTCAAACGTGCCGCTGAGTGTCTGCGCACCTGCGGCGTTCTTGCCCAGGGTTCCCTTGTACTTCTGTTCGCATCCTGAACGGACAAAGCGCACGGCACCGGTCTGCGACACTGTCCCCTGCGTGATATTGTCGCCCAGGATTTTACCTGTGATTGTCCCGCCACTTTGCTGGATGAAGAGATCTCCGATGTGGCCGTTCGCGTTGATTTCGTAGGTTCCGCTGACGTCGGGTTGTGCGAACCCCGTTGTGACCAATACGGTCAGTACTGCCAGCCATGTGCAAGCAATTCGAAAAAGCATGGGAGCCTCCGGAGTTCTGTTGTGACGGTTGACGGTATGTGGTGAATATCCGGCAGGCGATGGAGAATGTCAAGGTGGTGTCTGCGTGTGACGCCATGAATCATTCGGCATTCGAACGTCCAAGCGTGTGAAGACGTGATGGCCGGATCGAGGTGGCTCATGTGATGAGCAGAGCGGGCAGAGATGCGACGACTGGCGTGGACGCGCAGAACCGATGGGCGAGGGGGGATCACACCACAGTGGGACTCGAATCAAGTGCCAGCGGGAATTGGTGCAGGAGGGTGGTATTTTCACGGAGGCGTGTGTCGCACGTTGATGTCTTCCGCAGCAGTTCTCACGCGTCGCAATGTGTGTCTATTCCTTGGGCTGATCTGATACGCTTGGGGTCTCGCTGATGGCTGGCAATTGGACGCATTACATCCTATGGAGAATTCGCTATTGATGCAGAGCTTGCTTGAACCCCAGAAGAACATGCTGGTTCAGAGATCATGGTACTCAGACAGCATCAAAGCATTTCTCGAATCTGAGTGTGCTACGATACTCGGTCGGCTTGCCGGACGGAGTACATTCGACATTACGGAAACACAGCGTCGTGCATGGCAGGCTGAGATCGATATCCTGAAAAAGGTTCTGCACGGTTTGGAGGGAAGAATCTATCTCGAGTTCGAAATCCCCCGAATGGGACATCGCGCCGATGCCATTCTTTTCGTGCGTGGAAATGTGATTGTGCTGGAGTTTAAAATTGGGGCGAATGCATACACTCCAGCAGATCTGGAACAAGTGCAGGACTACGCGCTGGAGTTGAAGCACTTTCATGAGACCAGCCGATCCATCCCGCTATTCCCAATTCTCGTCGCAACAGATGCCGCAAGCGTTCCATTCCAGGTGGGGATGTCGTCGCGCGTTCCTGGTCTTGCGAATGTGGTACGTTCCAATGCAAATGATCTCCAAGCGTTGCTGGTGAAAGTTACAGCGATCCGAGGTGAGGAGGATATCGATGCAGATGCATGGGAAGCAGGTCGGTACAATCCCACACCAACCATTATTGAGGCGGCGAAGGCGCTCTTCGCTGGTCATTCGGTTGCAGAGATTTCTCGGTGCGATGCGTCGGCTGAGTCTTTGACCTCTGCGACACAAACTCTCACATCGATCATTCAACTGGCCCAAATGAGGCATGAGCACGCGATTTGCTTCATCACGGGTGTTCCGGGATCAGGAAAAACGCTCCTTGGTCTGAATGTCGCGTCAACATATCGTGACCCAGCGCAGGAGTTGCACAGTGTTTTCTTGTCGGGCAATGGACCTCTCGTCGCGGTCCTTCGAGAGGCTCTCGTGCGTGATAAACACCGGCGAGCAAGAGACCGGCAGCAAACTGGTGGTCCAAAAGCATCGAAGAAATCGTTCGAGCTTGAAGTGAAATCATTCATCCAAAATGTCCATCACTTTCGTGATAATGCTGTTGTAGAACCTGGGCCTCCCATTGACCATGTGACGATTTTCGACGAAGCACAGCGTGCTTGGAATCGGGAGCACACGAGCAAATTCATGCGACAACGACGAGGATTTCAGAATTTTGACCGATCGGAACCAGACTTCCTCATCTCAACCATGCATCGTCATCCTGATTGGGCTGTCATCATCTGTTTAGTGGGTGAAGGCCAAGAAATACATGTTGGGGAAGCGGGTATCGGTGAGTGGCTTATCCCTTTGGGGCTTCAAGAGTATGCTGCCTGGCGAATCTATCTCCCAAAACAGTTCCGAGAGCGTGAGGAACAGAGAGGGACAGACGTTTCCGCGCTTTTTGAGGAACAGCGTGTGACGTATGTCGACGCCTTTCATCTCTCTGTATCGATGCGATCGTTCCGTGCTGGGAATGTATCGCGGTTTGTCGATCGACTTATTGCTTTGGATACTGAGGGAGCTCGTGAGGCACTCCGTTCCATCGATGGGAAATTCCCCATTGTTGTTTCCAGGAGTATCGATTCTGCGAAAGAATGGCTTCGAGATCATGCCCATGGATCAGAGCGCTACGGGATCGTCGTTTCATCAAAGGCTGAGCGGCTTAAACCCTTTGCCATCGACGTACGAGTGGATGTCGATCCGGTGAGTTGGTTCCTCAATGATCGTGATCACATCAAATCCAGTTACTACTTGGAGGATGTGGCGACAGAATTCCAAGTGCAAGGTTTGGAGCTTGATTGGGGTTGTGTTTCTTGGGACGGTGACCTGCGCTACACTTCCGCAGGCTGGCGGCAATTTCATTTCAAAGGAAACCGATGGGAACGAATCCTTTCATCGGAACGACGGTCCTATCAGCTCAACGCCTATCGCGTCCTGCTGACTCGGGCACGACAGGGGCTCGTGATCTTTATTCCTGAAGGCTCGACTCGCGACGCAACGCGTAAGCCGGAATACTACGATTCGACGTTTCATTACCTCCTCTCCCTCGGCATCCCGGTGCTCTGACACGCACCCCGATTCCGACGGTATTGTCGTATTTTAGGCTGCACTCCCTCCTCACCCCCGGTGGCAGCCTGTGAAACATTCCCTCCATCTCCTCCTCGCTCTCCTGCTCCTGCCCGGCGCTGCGCTGGCCCAGAAACAGTGGGTCCGCCAACCCACCGTGCCGACCGATGTGCCGCGCATCCTCGGCATCTCCATGTTCGACACGTCGCGTGGCGTCGCTGTCGGCGCGGCGGCGCTCGGATCCACGCCGGCCTACTCCGGCGTCCTCATCAAGGAACCCGGCTCCCCCACGTGGGTCGCCGTCGATCCCGCCATGTTCACGCCACCCCTGCCTGCGTCCTTCCCGTTCTTCGCAGGCGTCCACGCCGTCCCCGGCACCTCCACCTGCTACATCGGCGGCACCGTCATCACCGGCGTCGGCAACAGCCTCTACCGTTCCGATGACTATGGCCACACCTGGGTGCTCAAGAACGTGGGCATGGGCAATCAGTACACCATCTACGACATCGATTTCCGCAGCGCCACCGAGGGCATGACCGCAGGTGCCGGTGGCTACCTCCATTTCACTTCCGATGGCGGCGACACCTGGCCCGTCCCGTTTCGTCCGGTCATGCAGAACCTGCACGGCCTCAAGCACGCTCCGGGGACGATGGATTGGTGGATGGTCGGGGAGAACAAGTCGGTCGTCCGCCTCACCTGGCCGCCGGGATCCACCGTGCAGTTCGTCGGCTCCTTCCCGGGCAACACCACCGACAATCTCGAGGGGGTGCACCCGGTGGATGCCGTCACGGTCTTCTTCGGTGTCAACACCAATGTCAATCGCACGACCAACTGGGGTGCCAATTTCACCGTCCTGCCTCCCATCACACCCACGCCCAGCACGATCAACGCTGTCTGGTTCTTCGATGCCAACACGGGTTGGGTCGCCGGCTCCTACACCGATCTGTATCACACCACGGACTGCGGGGCGCATTGGACCAGGCATGTCGCCGTCCCCGGTGGCGGGAGCGGTTCCGTCGCGCGGTTGGTGTTCCCCGACACGGGCTGCGGCTATGCCTGCGGCCCGCGTTCCGGCGCCGTCGGCTGGATCCTCCGCTATGGCGAGGCCACGTCGCCCGACATCAGCTCGTCGGACACGCTCGCGGATTTCGGCACGCTCACCTGCGACAGCTCGGCGATCGTGCCCGTCACCATCACCAGCTCGGGCACCGACACCCTGCGCATCGGTCTGCACAACGTCACGCTGCCCGCCGGCTTCAGCCTTTCTCCTCCCGATCAACTGCCCATCGCGCTCGCACCCGGCTCTTCCACCACCATCACCGTGCGATGGACGCCGCTGCTCACACGGGCCGACACCATCCCCGCGGGCTCCTTCATGGAGGTGACCTCCAACGATGGGGTGCACTCACCCTGGAAGGTGCGCCTCTCCGGCATCCGGAATTTCGCGCGCCTCCTGCCGTCCCAGACCGCCCTCGTCTTCCCCGCCACCTGCGTCGGCGGCCGGTCCGAGATCAGCATCCCGGCAACGGCTCTTGGCAATCTCCCGGTCAGCATCCTCGAGTGGACCTTCGTCTCCGGCAATGATGAGGTGGCGCTCGTATCGCCCTCCACGGGTTCCGCCACGAGCGGCCCGCTCAATCTCGTCTTCCGCTTCTCCCCGCTGGCAAAGGGACCGCGCAGCGGCCGCTATACCCTCGTCGCCGGCCTCCCCGCCTGCCCGGATTCCATCGTGTTCACCTTCACCGGCACCGGCACCAGCCCCTCCTTCCGCGTCATCGACACCCTGAGGGACTTCGGGCTCACCTGCCCGGGGGACACTGTCTTTCGCCGCATCTACGTGGTCAACATGGGGGTGGACTCGTTCGAGGTGCAGGCGCTTGACTTCGACTCCGGCATGGATCGCTTCCAGTGTGTCACCACGCTGCCCGCCACCGGGATGGGCGACTCGGTGCGCCTCACCATCCGCTTCACTCCGGGACCGGGCGACATCGGTGTCATCACCGGTCACTACCGCGTCAAGGTGCGGACCTCGGGGGGGTGCATGGGTGACAGGCTCGTCACCTTCACGGGCGTGTGCCAGGCGGCCGACATCGTGGTCGCCCCCAATCCGGTGGACCTGGGGCTTGTCGTGGTCGGGATGACGGACTCGGCTGTCGTCACCGTCGCGAACAACGGGATTGCCGCGGTCAACCTCACGTTGCTGCGACTCGTCGGCGCCCCCGCGGCGCTCACGCTCAGCGGTGCTCCGGCGATGCCCCACACACTGTCGTCTGGGGAGAGCTTCCAGATCGTCGTCCGCTGCACGCCGGTGGCTGAGGGTGGCATCACGGCCACGCTCGAGCTCCGATACGATTCCCCGTGCAACGGTGTGAGGAGCATTCCGGTGATGGTCACAGGCACCGCACCTCCGCATGCCCGCATCGACACGACGCTCAACCACGGCAGGCTGCTCTGCGGCCTCAGCATGCTGGACACGCTCATGGTGCGGAACAGCGGCCCGGGCCCGCTGGTGCTCGGGCGCTTCGAGATCACCGGCCCGCAACACACGGCGTTCACCGTCGTCGCCCCCATGCCGCCAGCCATCATCCAGAGCGGTGACTCCCTGCGTGTCGTCATCGAGTTCGCTCCCGTGATTGATGGGGTGAACGTCGCCACGCTCACCATCCATCACAATGATGCGACCACGAACTTCGTCAGCACGGTCGCACTTTCCGGTGTGTATGAACGCGTGGACGCCGTGGTGGAGGGCGACACGCTGTCACCATTCGAGGCCTGCATCACCACGACGCAGACGCGCCGGCTCGTGCTGCGCAACACGGGCACAGCAACCATCCATGTCATGAGCATCGCGGTCACACGCGGGGCACCGGAGTTCCACCTCGACATCATGGTCTTCCCCGTGCTGCTCGCCCCCGGCGATTCGCTGCCGGTCACAGTGCGCTTCACCCCGTCGAGCCCCGATGTCACGATCGGCGCCATAACCTTCCGCTTTGATCCCTGTGGGGAATCCCTCGTCGTCACACTCACGGGCGTCGGCCGGCAGCAACTGCCGCAGCTCACTCCTGTGCCGGTGGACTTCGGCACGGTGCAGGTGGGGGCCGCGTGCACGCGGTTCGTCCGCATCGCCAATCCCGGTCCGCTCCCGATGCGCGTGGCGCGCGTCTTCTTCCAGCCATCCCTGCCGGAGCTCACCATCGCGGGGACGCCGTCGCCACCCTTCGTGATCCCTGCCGGCAGCTCGGCCTCGGTGCAGGCCGTCTACACGCCGACTGCCGTGGGGCGGCTCACCGCCATCAGCCTCTGCGTGGAGGTGGATGACCCCTGTCCTGGTGTGGTCTGCGTGGCCGTCCGGGGCGAAGCCGCGTCGTCGGGTCTGGGGCTCGACCGGCGCGACCTGGTCCTCACGTTTGATCCCTGCGCTCCGGCCACGGTGTGCGACACGGTCCGCATCACGAACCACGCGCTCATCCCCCACACCGTGTCCGCCATGCGGATCGATCCGCCGGGATCGGTGTTCCGCATCACGGGGGCCACGCCGCTCCCTGCGGTGATGGATCCGGGCGCATCAATGCTGCTCACCATCTGCGCCGATCCGTTCCCGCCGGGCTCGCGCCCGGGTCGACTCATCGTGGAGACGAATGACCCCGGCAATCCTCAGCTCACAGTGGACCTCGCTGCCACGCGCGACTCGGCGGGCATCATGGTCCACGAGGTGGCGATCGACTTCGGCCAGCTCACACACTGCCTGTCGGCAGGGGAGAGGATCATCACGGTGACAAACACCGGCACACTCCCCGACAGCGTCCGCGTCGCGGCGCTGCCCGATCCGTCGTTGAGCATCGTCACACCGCTGCCGCTTGCGCTGAATCCGGGTGAGACGCGGAGCATCGTCGTCCGCTACGCGCCGGCGGCGGACGACACGCTGGGCGGGCTGCTCTGGCTGGAGATGGTGCGCTGCGGCTGGCGCATCCCTGTCGAGGCCCGAGGGGCGTACCGTGCCCAGGGGACGCGCGTCTCGCCATCTCCGCTCGATTTCGCAGGCGTGAACATCGGCCAGGGGCTGACACGCCCGGCAACGTTCACCAACGACCTCGCCGTGCCGGTGCGCATCGCACGTGTGGAGATCCAGCCCGTGGGGCCGTTCACCAGCGAGGTGATGACCCCCATGACGGTGGATTCCGGCGCCACTGCGACACTCGCTCTGCGTTTCACACCCGTCGCGACAGGCGCCGCATCGGCCCGCGCGCTCGTGATCCTGGACCAGCCCTGCGCCGACACCATCGTCCTGCTTCTCACCGGGACGGGGGTGAACACGGGACTCGTGTTCCATTCCCCGGAGCTGCGCTTCGGCGCCACGGCCCAGTGCGAGGCGCCGGTGCTCACAGACACGCTCGTGAACACCGGGGCGCTGCCCTTCACACTCACGGGCTCGTCCATCACGGGCGCGGCTGCGGGAATGTTCACCGTGCTCAATCCGGTGAGCGGGAATGAAACGCTCGCCGGTGGCGCACTCCGCGTCTTCACCATCCGCTTCACTCCAGGCACGGGCACGGATGGCATGCTCACCGCAGCGCTGCGCGTGTCGACCACCGATGCGTTTCACCCCGCCATCGATCTGCCGCTGTCGGGACAGCGCATGCAGCAGCGCACGCCCGCGGATCTCTCCGTGCCGGTGGGAAGCGTTCCCCTCGGTGTCGAGACGCTCGTGCAGGTGACGCTGACCAACACGGGGGCACGGCCGGTGACGTACACGGCGGCGGATCTGCCGGCGGATGTGACGCTCACGCCTCCTCCGCCGATCACCGTGCCCGCCGGCGGGAGCACGCAGGTGCAGGTGGGTGTGACCCCGCGTGTGGCCGATGCCTTTGCCATCACGGCGCTGCTGACCACGGACACACCGTGCACGGACACCACGCGCATCACACTGACGGGCACGGCGGCCGCAGGCTCGCATCAGACGGATGCGGTGTTCGGCATCACGGCAGTCTGTGAACAGCCGCGGCGCAGCATCACGCTCGTGAACGGCGAGGGTGCGGCCATCGAGATGCTCGGCGTCAGCATCGCCGGCACCGATGCTGCGGACTTCGCCGTCATCGCTCCGACAGCGTTCCCGATCACCGTGCCGGCGGGCGACTCGGTGACCATCGTCGTGGAGTACCGCCCCGGCACCGCGCCGGCGCTGTCCACCGCGCAGTGCATCTCCACCATCCGTCGCGGCGGCTCGGACGTCGATGTGTGGAGCACCCTGTCGGGCCGGACGGAGCCTGCGCTGCTCACCGCGGCCGCACTTCCGCTCGATGCCGGGCAGGCGCCGGTGGGGACGCCCGTGCAGGCGCGTCTGCCGCTCATCAACACGACACCCTTCACCATTGGCATCGCCACCGCCGACATGACGACGATGGTGGTGACGGGCACGACGCCCGCGCTGCCGGCCACGCTGGCGCCGGGTGACACGCTCTGGATCGATGTGATGTGGACGCCCGGTGTTGGGGGAACGGTCACGGACTCGCTGGTCCTCGATCAGCGGTCGCCCTGTGTTGCACGCCCCGCCTTCGCGGCCACGGGCACGGGGCTGCCCTCCGATGTGCTGCTGACGGACCTGTCCATCCCCGGGTTGGAGGGTCGCATCGACGAGCACATTCTCATCCCCGTGGAGTCGTCCACGGATCTCGGCGCGGCGGGGGTGCGGAGCTGGGAGGGCACCATCACCTTCAACCGCACCATGCTGTACCCGCTGTCGGTGGTCACCGCCGGCACGCTGTCGCAGGACATGGACGTGCAGATGTCCTACGAGCATCGCACGGGAACCGTGTTCCTCACGGCATCGGGTGCGGAGGTGCGCGCCGGGGCGATGCCACTTGTCCAGGTCGAATGCCTTGTGCTGCTGGGTGATTCGCTCCAGACGCCGCTGACACCGGGGTCCGCCTTCATCTTCACCTCGGGTCGCGCGCGGGTGCAGTCCCGCACCAGCGGTGTGTTTCACCTCATCGGCTACTGCATGGGAGAAGGGAACCGTCTGGTGCGCATCGACGGGGCGTATCACCTCCGGCAGAACCATCCGAATCCCTGCGATCCCACCACGACGATCAGCTACGAGATCGCGATCGACGGCCCCGTGCGACTCACGATGCACGATGTCCTCGGGCGCGAGATCGCGGTGCCCGTGGATGCGGTGCAGCATGCCGGCATGCACACCGTGACGGTCGATGTCCGCGGCCTCCAGCCGGGCGTGTACTTCTACCGGCTCGTCAGCGGCAGCTACCGCGCGACGCGGAGGATGGTCGTCGGCAGGTGATGCCGGGCCGACGCAGTCTGGAGATGCAGCACGTGTTGTGTATCTTGCACGCACGTCGATGACGATCGTTGACAGGCTCCCGGTCCGGGGAGCAATCCATTGACATCATGGTGATGGACCACCTTCAACAACGCGCAGGGATGGTGAAGGAAGGCCATCGCCCCATCACAGAGGAGGAGGTTGTCATGAACATTCTGCGCACGCTGCTCATCGCCTGCACGCTCATCGCTGCCATGGCGCAACCGGGATGGGGACAGAGCCGGGCATACATCCGCAACGCCATCGAAATATGGGGGGAATGCAAGTCCGTCGCCATCACTGCCACCGGCGGGGATGTGGCGATCTATGGCAAGAACGGCTATGCCACCACCGATGGTGTGCCCGCGGGCCTGGTGAAAGCCCTCAAGGAACTCCACGACGACGGTGAAACGATCAACGACGTCACGCTGACAGAGGATGGTGAATACCTCGTGCTCTACGGCGACAACGGAATGACGTACAACTTCGACAATGAGGATCTTGAGGCGAAGATGAAGGAGTACAACGACAACGGGTACACCATCACCTCTGTTGCCTTGAACACCGCGGGCGATTGGATCATCATCAGCGAGGAGTACTACGCGGCGTCGAGCAGCGCCATCACCGAGTTCCTCTCCGAGGGGGCGGAAACCTACGGGGCGTTGTACGCGGTGCACATCACCCGGGCGTCGCTCGTCGCCGTCTATGCCCGGGGCTACAAGTTCTATGGCGATGTTCCGGAAACACTGCGCGAGGCGCTCAAGACCACGGACAAGGACATCTATCGCGTGAAGTTCACCGAGGATGGCGCATATTTCATCGCCGACCGGAAGGGCTGGTACCAGTATCGCATGTGATCCCAGCGATGGTGTGCTGGTGTTCCCGGACGCCCCGTTTCCGTGGCGTCCGCGGTCATCGCATCAGGCCCCGCGCGTGTGGCGGCTCTGCACCATGCCGTTGGAAAAGACGACGGTGGAGCGGTGGGTGAAGCGTATCGGATGATCCACAGCACCGAACAGGGGGATGCCCGCCCCCAGGAGCAGGGGGGCGCGCGTGATGGTCATGGTGTCGATCATGTCGTCGGCCAGGAAGCGCTGGATGGTCCGGCCGCCGTCGATGTACAGCTCCGTCAATCCCATCCGTGTCAGGCAGGCGACGATCGCCTGCGGTGATCCCCTGACCAGCCTCGCCCGTGCGGTGTGTGCACGGGGCAGGCGGGCGAGCGTGGAACTCGCAACGAAGACGGGTTTGTCATATGGCCAGTGCTCGAAGCGCCGGACCACCTCGAAGGTGCCACGCCCCATCACGATGGCATCGATGCCCTGCATGAAGGCCGCGTAGCCGAAGTCCTCTCCCCCGGGTGCGGGGAAGGATGTCAGCCAGTCGATGCCGCCGTGGGCATCGGCGATGAAGCCGTCGAGGCTTGTCGCGATGAAGACGTGGTTGGCCATGGCATGCTCCTCGTGGTGGTGATCGGTGCGGCAAGATAGCGCCCGGGCGCATTCCCTGCACGGGTGTCATCGCGCATCGCTGCGCATCACTCCGTCCGCAGCCGGATGCGCAGCTCACCGTTGGCGCGCTCGATCCGCCCCCGCAGTTCGCGGATGGCCGCGCTGAAGATGCGCACCGGGCTGTCCGGGGCAGGCACCCGGCGATGCAGTTCCAGGTAGGCGGCATACATTTCATGCAGGGAGGCATGGGCATCCTCGCTGCCCGACGGAGGAGACTCCAGGTCATGCATGCAACTGTCGAGCCATGCCTTCTTCCGGACAAGAACCACCTCATCCGCGGCATGGCGCTCCCCATGGTCCCTCAGCTTCTCCTGGGCGCTTCTGCCGTCTTCCCCCGCCCTCGTCATCTCATCGGCATGTTCGTTGCACAGTCGCAGTGCCCGGTCTCCAAAGGCGACGATGGAATCCGCGACCACCGCCGCGGATCTGTCATACGTCCCGTTCGACCGGCATCCTCCGAGCCACACCGCACATCCTGCAACCAGCATCACTCCCATCAGGCACATCCCTCGCATGTCTCCTCCATCACCCTGTTGTTCCCTGCCACTGTGGACTGTCCCTCCACCAGCATGTGTTTCCGCACCGTGGATCCCCTGCGCATGGCGGCACCGTTCCGCCGCGCTCACTGTCGCATGTCCGGAGTGATATGGCCGCCATCTGCCGGGCATGGTGACGCAGGGATGGATGTATCCTGTGCCGTCGCAGCCCGCCTCCGCCACGCTCCGCCGCCCGCTCTCGTCATGCCGTGCCATCCTTCATCACTCCGGTGGGCGGATTCGTGTGACAAAGGTGGTGTTGCAGGACGACGCATGGAGACGAACTCCATTCCGCACGGAGATTTTCTTCCGGACGGTGTCGCGATGTGTTTGTGTCGGAATGTGAAGGGCGTCCCGGACAGTGGCACGGCCCCCGGCTGGCGGGGCCGCAGTCGATCACCGCGCGGGCTGGGTGCGTGTCAGCGTGAGCGGTTCTCGCGGACGCGGAATTCCACGATGCGTCGGATGAGGTCGGCAGGGAGGGGCTGGTCGAGGGGGAACTGGATGGATCCGCGTGCGGTGCGGTGGGGGGCGAGCGCGTCGCGGAATGCCGCAACACCGCTTGCGGTGGGGTAGAGGCCGATGTGCTTCTTCCAGGCAGCGAAGTACACGAGCATGCCGTTGAGCTGGTATGCCGGCATGCCATAGCTCATGGTCTCCTCCGCCTCCGGTGCGCAGCGTCGGATGATGTCACGCATCTGCTCCAGCATCTCACGGATGAAACCGGGAAAGCCCTCGATGTAGGCATCCACCTCGGGCGAGGGTGCGGCCGGGGCGGCGGGCGCCACCGGCGTGCTGCGGCGGGGCATGGCGTCAGGCCCTGCGTGCAGTGGCGTAGATCGATCGCATGGCAGTGATGCGGCGTTTCACCTCGCTGCGCAGCCCGGCCGGCTCGAGCGCCTCGGCGAATTCGCCCCAGCGCAGCACCCAGGCCACGAGCTCCGCGCTCACACCCGCATGCATGTGCAGAAGGATCCCGCCATCGGGCTGGGGCTCGAAGCGCTGGCTGTGGTGCCAGATGCGGTCCTCCAGCGAGCGCCGCACCGTGGCCGAAAAGCGGATGACCACATCCTGCGGTTCCTCATGCCAGATGCCGAAGTTGTCCTTGAGAAAGTCGTTCATGCGGAATCCGGCATCGCGGACAAAGGTCGCATCCAACACCTTGAGGGACTTGATCCTCGGCAGCGACAGGAACACGTGATGATCGTGGCCCGGGTGGTAGACGATGGCATACATGGCCCCCATGTGGAGGACGAGGCTGTACGGGTGCACGGTGTAGGATTTGTCCTTGTACCGCACGCGGCATTTTCGCGTGTGGACGATGGCGTCGAACAGATCGCGGAGGATGGTGCCGCGCCCGTCGAGGTTCACGAGCCCCGGTTCATGGTAGGCCATCATGCCCTCCGCGCCGCCGAAGGGCGAGGGGAGGACGATGCAGTCCTCCGGTGCGATCTGCCGCATCTTGTCGAACACCTTGTCGATGGCCTCGCCGATGCTCGATCCCTGGAACACGGAGCGGAACTGGGACAGAAGCGCGGCGGCGATGGCCTCGTCTGGTGTGAGCTGCATGGTCGTGAAGTCGAACGTGTGGCGCATGGAGTAGGCCAGCTCGTTGTGCGGGCCGCGTTGCACCTGGAGCGGGATGTTGGCGCTCTGGATCAGCTCCAGCGTCCGCTGGATGGTGCGGTGCGTCTCGGTCCCGTCGAAGGCGTCGAACAGTTCGCGGACCGTCACCCGGTCATGGGTTGAAACGCGTTGAAGGATGCGCAGAGCGCGCTCGAGCTGTGTCATTTCGGGCATCGGCTTCCCTGGTTGTTGAGCGGGAATCTAGCATGTGAAGCCGCAGCATGCAACCACACGCCGGACGTTCCGCGCTCCACCACTTCCGCCACGGACGACCGGTGAACAGCCCCCTGTCTCACCGGCCGCCGGGCGACAGACGCACCCGCCCGCAGAGTCTCCCTTCTTCGGGCCGCACCCGACCATGGAGCCGGCCCCTGTCCCAACCCTGCAACGTGGTGCGCATCCTGGTGACGATCCACATCATGGAGGCGGCACGGGGATCAGCCATGTCCCCTGCTGTGTTCTCGCTGTTCAATCGCGCCATGCCGCCTCCTGATGTGTGTCCAGTTACCGGATGCAATCTGGGGTCGCAGAACGACGTATGGCGTCAAACTGAAATCCCGCGAAAAAAAATCAGGAGCCCCGATGTGGCGGGACTCCTGAACCAGGGCGGGGTCGGCGAGGCGAATCAGCGCAGGGCGATGCGGCTCGTGTGGGTCAGCAATCCATGGGCGTCGAGCAGATCGACGAGGTACAGGCCCGGGGGGCAGTGGGAGGGAAGCGTGATCGTCGTGCCGCCATGAGACGGTGCCTGAAGGACCCGGCGCCCGAGGATGTCGCGGACCACGATGGTCGCGGTCGTGGCCGGGGCGTCAATGGTGAAGCGCCCCGTCGTGGGATTCGGGAACACCGCCGGGGACAGGCCGGCCGCGGGCGGGTTGTCCATGCCGGTGGTCATGCCTTCGATGGCCTTGTCATAGTATACGGCGACGGGGCTGGCGAACTGATGGTCCGAGTAGCTCCACATCATCGCATAGTTGCGGGCACCGGCCCGCCAGAGGATGTGCCTGCCGATCGGCCACACCCGCCCCTGGGACAATCCGAACGCCTGGAGCAGCGCGTCCGGTGCAGGCTGTCCGCCGAGGAAGAGGCTGTCCACCACCGTCACCATGCGCTTCATGAGGAGGGCGGGGAAGGACACCGGGCCGCCACCCGCCGTCGGCATGGTGAGTGTGCCCCAGCCCACCACGCTGTCCACCTGCGTGTAGTGCTGGCGCTTCAGCCCGGGCATGTTCGTGATGCCGTAGAGACCGAGTGTCAGGCGGAAGCTGGCCTCGCGGATGAAGCTGGATGTGCTCGTCGTTCCGTGGGTCATCGGAAAGGGGATGATGCTGCGAGGCGTGGCATAGACGCCGTCCCGGGCATCGAAGTTGAGGCTGTCGAGGGGGTTGCCGGTCAGGTCGCCGATGCTGTAGGGCTGGTCGGCAATGCTGATGCCGAGGGCCACGAAGCCGGCATCCGTGACGGCCTGGGCCTCCTCATAGAACAACCCGCGGCTCATGGCGAAGGTGTCGAACAACTGCGTGGCAAAGAAGCTGGCGTCGGGGAAGGCGGGATTCGACTTCGTCTCGAAGAAGTTGACTCCCATGCCCGCCGGCGTCAGCGTGGAGTAATCCCACACTTGGGCCTGCCCTTCCGTCGGAGAGGGGGTGGTGACGTTGGCGAAGGACAGGGTGTCGTTCCCTGCCAGCCAGGCGAAATTGGTGCGTGTGATGACAAGCGGCGTCTGCGCAAGGGCCGTGACCGTGCCGCACAGGACGATGAGAAGAACAAGCGGTCGCCAATGATGCATGATGGTTTCCTTCGATGGTGAAAAATGGCGCAGGCTGGAGGCCTGGGTGTGCGAATGCAAGAGACGTGTTGCGGCAAATTACGGTTTTTTTCGCGTATTCAAACAGCTGTTTCCATCGACATCTGTGGTTCCATCGCATTCCAGCGGAATTGTGCTACCTTTCGGCAACGAGGAATCCGTCCCAAATCGAAGGTTCTCATTCCCATGCTTCGCCCCAAGTTTTTCACCACCATGAAGGAGTACACGCGGCAGCTCTTCATGGCCGATCTGTTTGCCGGCATCACGGTGGGGGTGGTCGCCCTCCCGCTGGCCATGGCCTTCGGCATCGCCTCCGGTGTGGATCCCGCGCGCGGCCTGTTCACCGCCATCGTCGCCGGGTTCATCATCTCCTTCCTCGGCGGCAGCCGCGTCCAGATCGGCGGCCCGACAGGGGCCTTCATCATCATCGTCGCTGCCATCGTGGAGCGCTACGGCTACGACGGCCTGGTCTACACCACCATCATCGCCGGCGTGCTGCTCATCATCTTCGGCCTGACGCGCATGGGCGTCCTCATCAAGTTCATCCCCTTCCCCGTCACCACGGGCTTCACCACCGGCATCGCCGTGGTCATCTTCTCCACGCAGATCAAGGATCTCCTCGGCCTGCAAATGGGGGCCGTCCCGGCGGACTTCATCGAGAAGTGGTGGGAGTTCGGGCGGCACATCACCACGGTGCAGCCGGCCGCTGCGGGCATCGGCATCCTCACCATCCTCACCATTGTCCTGGTCCGAAGATTCTTTCCCCGGCTGCCCAACATGCTCATCGGCATGGCTGTGGCCACGGGCGTGGCCATGCTGTTCCAGCTCGATGTGGCCACCATCGGCTCGCGCTTCGGTGACCTGCCCCGCACACTGCCCGCCCCGAACTTCCCGTCCTTCGACGTCACGAAAATCCGTGAGCTCGTGTCGCCGGCGTTCACCGTGGCCATCCTCGCCGCCATCGAATCCCTCCTCTCGGCCACCGTGGCCGATGGCATGATCGGCGGGCGGCACCGCTCCAACATCGAGCTCGTGGCGCAGGGTGCGGCCAACATCGCCTCCGCCATCTTCGGCGGCATCCCCGCCACAGGCGCCATCGCGCGGACGGCGACCAACGTGAAGAGCGGGGCGAAGACACCCGTGGCCGGCATGATCCACGCGGTCACGCTCGCGCTGCTCCTGCTCCTGCTCGCGCCGCTCGCCAAGGCCATCCCGCTCGCCGCGCTTGCAGGCATCCTTGTGGTGGTCGCCTACAACATGAGCGAACTGGACCGCTTCATCGGTCTGTTCAAGGCGCCCAAGTCCGATCTCGCCGTGCTCCTCGTCACCTTCCTGCTCACCGTGCTTGTGGACCTCACGGTGGCCGTGCAGATCGGCCTCGCCCTCGCCGGCGTGCTCTTCATCCGGCGCATGTCGGAGATCGCCAATGTGGGCGTGCTCTCCAATGAGCTCACCGAGCAGGAGGAACTCGCCGTCGATCCCAACGCCATCGACAAGCGCGACGTGCCCCATGGGGTGGAGGTGTTCGAGATCTACGGCCCGTTCTTCTTCGGCGCCGCCGACAAGTTCAAGGAGACCGCCAAGTCCGTGTTCGGCACCGTGCGTGTCGTGATCCTTCGCATGCGCTCCGTGCCGGCCATCGATGCCACGGGCATCCATGTCCTGCGCGAGTTCCTCCACAGCACACGCCGGCACGATGTGCAGCTCATCCTCTCCGGCGTGCACGCGCAGCCGGTCTTCGCCCTGCAGCGCGACGGGTTGTGGGACGAGATTGGTGAGGAGAACATCTTCGGCCACATCGACGACGCCCTTGATCGCGCCCACGACATCCTGCAGCTCCCGCGTGCACCGCGCCCGGGGCCCTTCGTGGCCACCGTGTCGCGTGAGAAGACCCGGGAGGAGCATGGCGACACACCTGCTGCCGACGGACCGGCCTCCAGGTGATTCCACACCTGCAACGGAACTTCGCGCGGAATCCGGCGTAGAAATTCCCGATATTTGCAGGTCATCACCACAACAGGTCATTTCATGAAACGCATTCTCCTCCCGCTCGCGCTTGTGCTCTCCCTCACATCACTTCACGCCCAGGAGCAGACACTCTTCTCCGGGAAGATCGACATCGGCGGCTATGGCGGCCCGATGGTCCAGTTCACAAGCGTCGACAACAAGCTCGGCGTGTTCGTCGGCGGCTACGGCGCCCTCCTCATCGACCACACCATCGGCCTCGGCCTCGGTGGCTGGGGACTGGTGAACGACATCAAGGCCGGATATGACGCGCAGGACTGGTACAAGTCCTCCACCACGTGGCCGTATCAGGATCTGTACTACGAAATCGGCTACGGTGGCGGCATCATCGAGTATGTGAACAACTCCGATGCGCTTCTCCACGTCACCGGGCGCGTGCTCATCGGCGGTGGCGCGGTGAACTACCGGTACAGCATGTGGAACAACTACGGCAACTACCGCGACTACGAGCGGCCCGACATCGACTCCGACATCTTCTTCGTGGTCGAGCCCTCCGTCCAGATCGAGATGAACATCACAGGCTGGATGCGTGCACAGATCGGTGCCGGCTACCGCTTCGTCAACGGCATCGATCAGCTTGTCGGCGTCACCGACAAGGATCTGACGGGGCCGTCGGGCATGCTCACCTTCAAGTTCGGCACGTTCTGACCCCGCGCGTTTTTTCTTGACAGACAGGTCTGAAACGAAGGAAGGGACATCGCCATGCGATGTCCCTTCCGCGTTGAAGAGGGGTTGTGTGTCTCAGCCGAGGATGGCGAGGAGGATGCCGGCCGCGATGGCGGTGCCGATGACGCCGGCGACGTTGGGCCCCATGGCGTGCATCAACAGGTAGTTGTGGGGGTTGTATTCCTGCCCCACGTTGTGCGACACGCGTGCGGCCATGGGAACGGCCGACACGCCGGCGGAGCCGATGAGTGGATTGATCTTGCCACCGCTGAGGCGGTACATGATCTTGCCCACAAGGAGGCCGCCGACGGTGGAGAACCCGAAGGCCACCACGCCCAGTGACATGATCTTCAGCGTCTCCATCTTGAGAAACACCTCGGCGCCCATGGTCATGCCCACGCAGGTGCCGAGGAAGAAGGTGACGATGTTGATGAGCTCGTTCTGGGCCATGTTGGTCAGGCGTTCCACCACACCGCTTTCGCGAAGCAGATTGCCGCCCATGAGCATGGCGATGAGCGGGGCCGCCGGTGGCACCATGAACACACCGACCACGGTGACGACGAGCGGGAAGATGATCTTCACCTTCTTGGACACGGGTTTGGGCGTATCCATCACCACCATGCGCTCCTTCTGCGTGGTGAGGAGGCGCATGAGTGGAGGTTGGATGAGCGGCACAAGGGCCATGTAGGAGTAGGCCGCCACGGCGATGGGGCCGAGGAGATGCGGCGCCAGCTTCAGCGTGAGGAAGATGGCCGTCGGTCCGTCGGCGCCGCCGATGATGCCGATCGCTGCCGCTTCCTGAAGGTTGAAGCCGAGAAGGACGGCGGTGAGAAGTGCCGTGAAGACACCGAACTGCGCCGCCGCACCGAGGAGGAAGGTCTTGGGATTGGCAAGGAGAGGACCGAAGTCCGTCATCGCCCCGATGCCGAGGAAGATCAGTGGCGGGAAGATCTCAAGCTCGATGCCTTTCGACAGGTAGTAGTACAGTCCACCGATCTGATCGCCAACCGGCGGGACCAGCAGGCCGTTTCCCGGCAGATTGGCCAGAAACGCACCGAGGCCGATCGGCAGGAGAAGCAGCGGCTCGAAGCCACGACGGATGGCGAGGTAGATCAGGACCGCAGCGACAACAAGCATCGCCGCCTGCCCCCAGGTCATCGACCAGAAGCCCATCCCATTGATGAATTTCATGAATTGTTCGAACATGCCGGTCTCCTATTTGTAGGTCAGAAGCACCTGGCCCTGCTCGATGACGTCCTTCACCTTGACATTGATCTTGTTGATGACACCTGCCCGCGGTGAGGAGATGTTCGTCTTCATCTTCATGGCCTCGACCACGAGCACCACGGCGCCCTCGTCGACGGTGTCACCCTCGGAAACGAGGATTTCCATCACGGTGCCGTTGATCGGAGAGTGAAGATCGTTGCCGTTGCCGGTCGCTGCCGGTCCCGCGGCGGGTTTCCTTCCAGGCAGGGGGGTGCTCACGGGCGTGACGTAGCTGTC
>CAYUYM010000042.1:0-19857 GCA_964449305.1 uncultured Chromatiales bacterium
GATCGTCACGCGTCCGTGGTTCTGTGGAGCATGTCCGGCCGTTCACTCGGGCTGCTCTGGGATGGGCGTCCGGAGGCGGGAAGGGTGGAGGTTCACCTTGGCACTGCGGCACTTCCCGTGGGGCCCTGCATCCTGGAATTCCGGCAGGACGGCCGCTCCGTCGTTCGCCCTCTCGTTCTTCTGCGTTGATTTTCGGCCGACCGTCGCCCATCGCCGTTCCTGTGGAAGATGTGAGCTGACGGCCCGACCGTGTCGCACAACTCCGGTTTCAACGTATCTGGTCCTTTGTATTTCCGCCTTCCGTCTTTCCCACCTCGCATCAATTCAAGGTGATTCCATGAAGCGCGTGTCATTGTGCACCATCTGCCTCCTTTTCTGCATGGCACTTCCCACCGCCGCAGAGCTGCATCGGGCCGGGGGCGTCGATGTTCCCGGCATGAACAGGTCACTCCAGCAGGCCTCACTCTTCATCGAGAACCGCGGGCAGTTCGTGGATGAGCGGGGGCAGCCGAACGATGCGGTGCGGTATCTCCTCGCGGCCGATGGCTTCAAGCTTCAGCTCCGCGCCACGGGCTTCAGCTACGAGTTCCAGCGCACCACACCGCGCGAGCAGCCGGTGTCGGAGGCGACGGGGCGTCCGAATCGTGACGTCCCTCCGCACATCGCCGCACGGCAGCGGGCGGAACAGCGATACGATCTGCAATGGGAGCGGATCGATGTGTCCTTCGTCGGCGCGTCGGAGCGCTGCCGCCTCAGCGCGGAGGAGCCGTCGACGTACCAGCGCAACTACTACCTGGCGCACACACCGGAGGAGGGCATCACGGGCGTCCGGGAGTTCCGGCGTGTGGTGTATCACGATGTGTGGCCGGGGATTGACGTCATCTTTTCCATCATGGCCGATGAAGCGGGAAGTGCGTCCCCCTCCGGTGGTGTGACCACGGGACGCTTCAAATACGAGTTCCATGTGCATGCGGGCGCGCGCCTGTCCGATATCCGTCTGGCATACGACGGCGGTGGACGGCTGGTGGCGGACGAAAGCGATGGCTACACCATCGAAACGACGCTCGGGAACATCGATGAGCGCATCCCCCATGTGTACACGATGGATGCCTCGGGGCGGATGGAGGACGTGCACGATATGGAGTGTGTTGTGGAACGCGGACAGGTGGGCTATCGCAGCCCGGAGGATGCGGGAGAGGAGACGCTGGTGATCGATCCCATCGTGACCTGGTCCACGTATTATGGCGGGTCGGAACGAGACGACTTGTACGAGATCCTTCCTGATGGCGCAGGAGGGATCTACCTCGGAGGACGGACGGGAAGCGCAAACAACATTGCCACCTCGGGGACGTTCCAGACGTCTCATGGTGGTGGAAATGTTCCCTATGCCGGATACTACGGTGATGCCTTCTATGTGCGATGCACGGCTGCGGGCACACGCCTGTGGGGGACCTATTACGGCGGCACGGGCTTTGAATGGACGGGCAGCCTCGCATTGGATGGCGCCAGCAACCTCGTCGCCACCGGCAGAACCGATTCCCCGACGGGGCTGGCGACAGCCGGGGCCTATCAGACGGCTGCAGGAAACACCTATCTCGTGAAGCTATCTTCGTCCGGAACACGTGTGTGGGGGACATATTTTCAGGCATCGGCGGGGGATGGAGTGGATGTTGATGCTGCCGGCAACATCTACATCAGTGGAGAGGCTGGCGGGGCGATTCCGGTCACTGCTGGTGCGCATCAGACGGTCCACGGCGGCTACACGGATGGTTTTCTCGCGCGCCTCAACCCCACTGCATCGGCACTTGATTGGTGCACCTATCTTGGGGGGCAGTGGGACGACTATCTCACGGAGGTCCACGTCAATGGTGCCACAGTCTATGGTTCAGGCTTTTCGGCCAGTCCCACCAACATTGCCTCTCCATCAGGGGTGCATCAATCAACATGGGCGGGAGGATACGATGTCATGTTGGTGCGCTTCACCACGGCAGGAACATTCCAGTGGGGGACCTATTATGGTGGAGCTTCCGATGAAACCAATTACATGCTGGAGATTGTCGGGGACAATGTGTTCCTCGCAGGGAGCACCGCGAGTGGAAATGGCATTTCCACTCCTGGTGTCGAACAGGAGGTTCATGGCGGAGGTGCCACCGATGGGTTCATTGCGAAGTTCACATCGTCGGGGCGCCGTGCATGGGGTACCTATGTCGGCGATGCCGGAACCGACCGAACAACCGAGATTGTGTCCAGGAATGGACTCCTGTATGTATGTGGAGGGTCGAGTTCATCATCAGGCATGGCAACGCCCTGCCAATGGCAGACAACTATTGCAGGCGGAATGGACGGGATTGTGCTGTGCTACGACACCTCCGGTCACAAGCAATGGGGCACGTATGTCGGCGGTCCGGCCGACGATGAGATCGGTGCACTGGTGGTATCCGGAGGCGAGCTGTATGGATGCGGCACCACCTCATCCACTTCGGGCATCGTCGGAACAGGTGGCATGCAGCCGACATTTGGTGGAGGGCAGAATGACGGCTTCGTCTTCAGGCTCGAGGACGCCGTGCCGCTGGAGACCGGTGTTGTAAGCGGACCATTATGTGCGGGTGCGTCGATTCCGGTGCCCTTCACCGCACGCGGCGCCTACGGCGCGGGCAATGTGTTCACTGCGCAGCTCTCCGATGCCACGGGGAGCTTCGCATCGCCTGTCACCATCGGGACGCTCGCGGCAACCACATCGGGCGTGATCGCGGCGGTGATCCCCGCGGGCACGCCGGCGGGGAACGCCTATCGCATACGCGTCATCTCCTCGTCACCGGCACGGGCTGGGTGCGGGGACAACGGCACGGACATCGTGATCGTCGCCCGGCCAGGAGCAGTGATCACCCCCGCAGGGCCGACCTCCTTCTGCGCTGGTGGAAGCGTGGTGTTGAATGCGAACACGGGCACGGGACTGACCCACGCATGGCTGCGCAACGGCACACCGATCAGCGGGGCGACGGCGGCGAGTCACACGGCCACGCAGGCGGGCGGCTACCAGGTGATCGTGTCGAACGGCGGCAGTTGTTCCGACACCTCGGCGGCCGTGGTGGTGGCGGTGCTCCCGAGTCCGGGTGCGGCAATCACGGCAGGCGGTCCCACGTCGTTCTGCGCCGGCGGCAGTGTGGTGCTCAACGCGAACACGGGCACGGGGCTGACCCACGTGTGGCTCCGCGATGGCAGTCCCATCAGTGGTGCGACGGCAGCGAGCTACACAGCCACGCAGGCTGGCGCGTACCGCGTGGTGGTGACGAACACCGGCGGCTGTTTCGATACATCATCGTCGGTGGTGGTCACCATACTCGCCGGGCCGGGCGCCACCATCACGGCAGGCGGTCCCACATCGTTCTGCCCGGGTGGCACGGTGGCACTGAGCGCCAACACCGGGACAGGGCTGACGTACCTGTGGATGCGGGATGGCGCGACGATCAGTGGGGCGACAGCCGCGGTGTACACCGCAACGCTGGCGGGCGCGTATCGCGTGGTGGTGACGAACTCCAGCGGCTGCCGCGACACATCGGCGGCCGTGGTGGTGACGATGCTTCCCGGCCCTGGTGCGACGATCACGGCGGGTGGTCCCACCTCGTTCTGCGCGGGTGGCAGCGTGGTGCTGAACGCGAACACGGGCACCGGGCTGAGCCACGTATGGCTGCGCGACGGAGCGGTGATCAGCGGGGCGACGGCGGCAATCCTTACTGTGTCACAGGCGGGCGCGTACCGCGTGGTGGTGACCAGCACCGGTGGATGCCGTGACACATCAGTCGCCATTGTGGTGACAGTGCTTCCGAGCCCGGGAGCCACGATCACGGCGGTTGGACCAACGTCCTTCTGTGCCGGTGGCAGTGTGCTGTTGAACGCGAACACGGGCACGGGGTTGACCCATGTGTGGCTGCTGGACGGCACACCCATCAGCGGGGCGACAGCGGCGAGCCACACGGCGACGCAGGCGGGCAGCTACCGCGTGGTGGTGACGAACGCCGGCGGTTGCTTCGACACATCGGCGGCGGTGGTGGTGACGGTGATCGCAGGTCCCGGGGCGACCATCACGGCAGGCGGCCCGACGACCTTCTGCACGGGCGCGAGCGTCGTCCTGAGCGCGAACACGGGCTCGGGACTGACCCACGTGTGGCTGCGTGATGGAGCGGTGATCACTGGTGCGACCGCCGCCAGCCTCACGGCGTCGCTGCCGGGCGCGTATCGCGTGGTGGTGACCAACACGGGGGGATGTCACGACACATCGGCGGCGGTGGTGGTCGGGGTTCATCCAAGTCCGTCGGTGGATGCCGGGCCCGATGCCACGGTGTGCGCCGGTGAGATGGTGGTGATCGGGCAGCCTGCCACGGGCGGCACGGGGCCGTACATCTACAGCTGGTCGCCGACAGGCGGCCTGAACAACCCCGCGGCGATGCAGCCGCAGGCGACTCCGACGGCCACGACGGACTACGTCGTCATGGTGTCCGACGCAAACGGGTGCGAGGATCGCGACACGATCCGCGTCACCGTGCTTCCGGCCCCGGCGCCGGTGATCACGCCCTCCGGCCCGCTGTCGCTCTGTGCGGGCGATTCGGTGGTGCTCCATGCACCGGCCGGCCAGGCGGGGTACCTGTGGAGTCCTGATGGGGAGGTGACGGCCGAAATCACCGTGCGAACGACGGGCAGCCGTGCGGTGCAGGTGACCGACGGCAATGGATGCCGCGGCACATCGGCTGCGGTGCAGGTGGTGGTGCATCCCCTGCCGGATGCCCAGATCGCGGGGCCGGTGGCTGTGTGTCCGAATACGCAGGCGGAGTATGCCGTGCAGCAGGCGGGGGGAGTGCAGTATGTGTGGACGGTGACGAACGGCACGCTGCTGAGCGGCGCCGGGACGGCGATGGTCCGCGTGCAGTGGGGTACAGGAGGAAGCGGGACGGTGGACGTCACGGTCAGCGATCCGGTCACGGGCTGCTCGGCGAGCGCGCTCATCACCGTGCAGATCCGATCGACGCTGCAGCCGCGGATTCTCCCGGCATCGCCCACGATCTGCGACGGGGGCAGCGTGGATCTGGATGCGGGCCCGGGCTACGCGAGCTACCAGTGGTCGTCCGGCGAAGCGACGCGTCGCATCACCGTGAGTGCGGCCGGAAGGTACATCGTCTCCGTGGATGATGGCAGCGGATGCCAGGGCAGCGACACCGTGGATGTGGTGGCACTTCCACCGGTGACCGTGGATGTGGATGCCGACGGGCCCATCGAGTTCTGCCGGGGGAGTCAGGTGTCACTCCGGACGCGTCAGCCGTTTGTTCGATACCGCTGGATGCGCGACAGTGGACCGACAGGCGACACCACGCGCTCCATCACCGCGCGGGAAGGCGGTGTGTACATGGTGGAGGTGGAGGATGCATCCGGATGCAGGGGGACGTCGTCCATGGTGACGCTGACGGTGCATGATCCACCGGAGGCACACATCACGGGGCCGGGAAGCGCGTGTGTGGGCAGTGTGCTGACCTACACCGATGCACGGCCGGAGCTGTCCCATGCATGGCAGGCGACGGGTGGCGTGATCGAGGGATCTCCCACCGATGCCGATGTGCGGATCAGGTGGGGAAGCGTGGGCAGCGGTCTTGTGCAGCTTGTGGTGCACGACGTGCAGACGGGGTGTTCGGACACGACGGAACTTGCCGTGACGATCACGGCCGGGTATCGCCCCCGCATCGCCGTGATGGGTGACACGCTCCTGTGTGCGGGCGACACCGTGACGCTTGTGGCGGATGCGGGGTATGCGTTCTACGAATGGTCCACAGGCGAACGGACCCGGTCCATCATCGTGACCACGTCGGGGGTCTACCAGGTGAAGGTGGCGGACTCCACCTGCGAGGGGAGCTCGCATCCCGTGCAGGTGGTTGTCCGGCCACGGCCGGCGCCGGTGATCACTGCATCCGGTGCGACGACCCTGTGTGAAGGGGATTCCGTGGTGCTGCGCACCACACTTCCCTACACACGCTTCCGGTGGATGCCGGGAGGGGAGACCACGGATCGCATCGTGGTGAGAACTGCGGGTGAGTACAGCGTGGAGGTGGAGGATGTCACCGGCTGCACGGGAGTCTCCACCACGGTGGTGGTTGCCGTGGCACCGCTGCCGGACGCCACGTTCGGCGGAGTCCGTTCCGCATGCGCCGGGAGCCGTCAACAGTACACCGGGCGAGCGGATGCGGAGTGCGAGTACACATGGACGGTGGCCGGCGGGACGCTTCTCTCCGGACAGGGGTCGGCCGGCATCGAGGTGGAATGGACGGCGGCAGGCCGCGGGTCCGTCTCGTTGCGTGTCCGCAATCGGACGACGGGCTGCACGATGACGGTGAGCGACAGCGTCACCGTGGCGACATCGCTCCGCCCGACGGTGACCGTGGTGGGAGGGACGACGCTCTGCGAGGGGCAGTCCACCATCCTGCGCGCCGACAAGGGGTACCTCGCCTATCGGTGGAGCAGCGGCGAGGCGACCGACAGCATCGTGGTCCGCTCGGCAGGCACGTACAGCGTGACTGTCACCGACGCCGGTGGGTGCAGTGGAACGTCGTCAGTGGTTGCCATCACGGTGGAGCCTCTGCCTGCACCGGTCATCTCCGCCAACGGGCCACTCATGTTCTGCCGTGGTGGAAGTGTGGAGCTGACCTCGGCCCAGCCCCATGCCGGCTACCGCTGGTCCACGGGTGAAACGACGCGGAGCATCATCGTCGGCACTTCGGGCTCGTACCGGCTCACGGCCACGAATGCCGCCGGATGCGTCGGCGTCTCGGATCCCGTGGTGGTGACCGTGCGTCCGATCAATGCGCCGCGCATCGCGGGACGTGCATCCGTGTGCACGGGAAGCACGGTGCAGTACACCGTTGTCGACGACACCACGGGGGCGTTCTCCCACGCCTGGCAGGCGACAGGAGGCACCATCATCGGCGGGCAGGGCGGCAACCGCGTCACGGTGACGTGGGGCCCGGGTGGTCGGCTCATCGTGGTGAAGACGGAGACGGTCACAGGATGCATCGCCTCCGACACCATGACGGTGACGGCGGGGTCGTCCATCACACCACGTCTGACGATGGATCGCGCACCGGAGCTCTGCGAGGGTGACAGCATCCGCATCGACGCGGAGGAGGGCTTCGCCACGTATCACTGGAGCACGGGCGCATCGACGCGATCCATCACCGTCCGCACGGCGGGCAGCTACACGGTGAACGTGACCGACACGGCCGGATGCACCGGCGTCTCGGATCCCGTGACGGTGCACGTCCATGCCCCGCCCGTGCCGGTGCTGCGCGCATCGGGTGCCACCACCTTCTGCTTGGGTGACAGCATCACGCTCTCCACCACGCAGCCGCATGCAACGTATCGCTGGTCCACGGGTGAGACCACCGCCGCGATCACGGTGAAGGCATCAGGCAGCTACCAGGTGACGGTGACCAATGCCGCCGGTTGCGTCGGCGTCTCGGGCCCAATGGTGGTGACCGTGACGCCCACGCGCGCGCCGGCGATCGGCGGACCGCCGAGCCTGTGTGTGGACGAGACGGCGGAGTACGCGGTGGATCCCGATCCGTCGGTGAATCTCGCATGGACCGTGCACGGTCCCGGCGTGCTGGAAGCCGGGCAGGGCACGGAACGCATCCGTGTCCGGTGGACGGCGGAGGGTGTCGGCGCCGTGGAGGTGACGGCGACGGACAAGGTGACGGGCTGCACCGCACGCTCGGGTGTGCTGGTGGAGGTGACGACAACGCTGACGCCGTACATCAGCGTGCACGGGGCGACGACCCTGTGTGAGGGTGAACGGGCGGTGCTGCGCGCGTCGCCTGGGTATGCGTCGTATCAATGGTCGACAGGTGCGACGACAGACAGCATCGAGGTGACGGCTGCGGGCATCTTCACCGTGACGGTGCGCAGCACCTCCGGCTGCACGGGCACCTCGCCGGCGGTGATCATCACCGTGGCGCCGACGCCGCAGCCGGTGATCACGACGCAGGACGCGACCATGTTCTGCGCCGGTGATTCCGCACGGCTCGACGCCGGGGCGGGCTTCACGGCGCACCGCTGGTGGCGGGATGGTCAACCGCTTCCGGACACGTCGCGGACGCTTCTCGTCCGCATGTCGGGAGTGTACACCGTGACCGTCACGAACACCCGGGGCTGCACCGGCCTGTCGGCTCCGATGATGGTGGTGGTGTTCCCACCCGCGACGCCGGTGATCACGGTCGCGGGTCTGACGCTCACATCAACCGGAGCGGACCAGTACCAGTGGTTCAGAAACGACACGCTGATCGTCGGTGCCACGGAGCGCACCCATGAGGCGTCCGCCTCGGGATCCTACACGGTGCGCATCACCGACCGCAATGGCTGCACCGGCCGGTCTGATCCCGTGACGGTGGAGGCGCGTGTGGCGCAGGCCACGGTGACGGTGCCGACACTCGTCGCCACACCGGGCGAGGTGATCCGCATCCCCGTGGTGCTGTCATCATCGCAGTACTTCACGGAATCCCAGGTCACGCGCTTCACCGGGACGGTGCGCTTCGACAAAACGCTGCTGCACCCGCTGGATCTGCCCTACACGGACAGCGGACAATGGCGGGAGGTGGCGATCAGTGGCCAGGTCAACGCGCCGACGGGGACCCTGACAGAGATCGCCTGCATGGCGCTGCTCGGCGCCGCGGAAAGCACCCCGGTGGAGCTGACGGCTTTTACCTGGGATCAGCCGGTGACGACCACGGTGACGTCGGGCGTGGTGCACATGAACCTCTGCCATGAAGGCGGGACTCGCCTGTATCATGCAACAGGCCACACGCGCCTTCAGCAGAACCGGCCGAATCCCTTCAATGCCATGACCATGATCGAGTATGAAGTGATCGAACAGGGACCGACGAGGTTGTGGGTGAGCGACATGCACGGGCGGAAGGTGGCATCCCTCATCGATGGCGTGGTGCCACCGGGCCGGTATCTGCTCGGCTTTGATGCATCGCAGCTCCCCTCCGGCCAGTATCTGTGCATGCTGCTGACACCGTCGGAACGCCATGTCATCATCATGACGGTGGTGAAATGAACACGCCAACAACGACGAAACAGCAGAGGAGAAGCAGCATGTCCACGACAAGGCCATTCGTTTCTTCCGCATCACGGAAGCTCCTGCGCGGAGACACTTTCCCCCACGCCGGCGATCCTGCCGCAGACTCTGTGGCCGTGACCCCGCGGGCGTGGCTGTGGCTGGCGGCCACCGTGCTGCTCATGTTGGGGACGATGACCGACATGGGCAGTGCACAACCCGTGGCAGCGCCCCTGCCGTATCGTGTCGGTGCCTTCGGCGGACTCTCGCTGAACCGGCATCCGGCGGATTTCCATGGGCTGCCTGGTGTTCCGAGTTGTTGCCCGGTCTACGAATCGGGATCAGGCACAGGGTTCACCGCCGGGGCGCTGTTTGAAATGCCCCTGGGGGATCTTTGGTCCGTGAGCATGCGTGCGAACTATGTGGCGCACGATGCCACACTCACATCCACAGAGAACAGCATGGTGGAGGATGCGTCTGGTGCCATGCTGCCGGCGATCATCGAGCACCGCATTGATGCAGGGATCGGCACGCTCGCCCTGCAACCGATGATCGGGTATCGCATCACCGGTGGTCTCACGGTGCATGCCGGCGGCCGGATCGGCATCCTGGTCCGCAAGAGCTATGAGCAGCGTGAGTCCCTGCTTGAGCCGGTGGGCACAGGGACCTTCGAGAATGGCCTCCGCACGAGGAACGTGTTGTCCGGCACAGTCCCTGATGCCTCGCCGGTGCAGGCGGGCCTTGTCGGCGGGCTGAGCTACGCCCTGCCCCTCAACACGGCAGGATCACTGCTGCTTGTGCCCGAGGTTTTCTACCACCTGGGAGTGACAGGCCTCGTGGCGGACCGCACATGGAGGGCGAATGCGTTGACCACCGGTCTGTCACTGCAGTATGCTCTTGGCGCGCCGTCACCAGCTCCGGAACCACCGCGTCCCGTGACACCGCCTGCGCCGCCCCCGCCGCCCCCGCCCGAGCCGGTGCTTGCGGCCAGGCTGGAGGTGCGGGCCGTGAATCCCGATGGCAGCGAGGAGCCCGTCGTCCGCATCCGGATGGAGGAGTTCGTGACACGCAATCTCCGGCCTCTCCTGCCCTACGTCTTCTTCGATGAGCAGGACGCCCGCATCCCCGCGCGGTATGCCGCTCTGGAATCCGCAGGCACGGCCGCCTTCGCTCCGGATGCCCTGCATATGCTGTCCACGCTCGACACCTACCGGCAGCTTCTGAACATCATCGGATGGAGGATGCGTCAGGCACCGAAGGCGACGCTGACGTTGACCGGCTGCAATGCCCAGACGCCCGGCGAGCGGGGACTGCCGGAGCTGTCACTCCAGCGCGCCGAAGCCGTGCGGGAATACCTCGTCACCGTGTGGGGCATATCGCGTGGCCGGATCACGGTGCGCAGCCGTGCCCTTCCGGAGAAGCCCTCCAGCGCCGAGAATCCGGACGGCATCGAGGAGAACCGGCGCGTGGAGATCGCGAGCAACGACGACCGCATCCTGGAACCCCTGCAGACGGAGGCTGTCGACCGCCAGGTCTCGCCTCCGCGCGTGCGCTTCGTTCCCCATGTCCAGGCCGACGAGCCGGTGCGGTCATGGAGCCTGACCGTGCTTCAGGACGAGGCGCTTCGGCACTTTTCGGGCGCAGGTGCCGTGCCGGGCGAGCTGATGTGGGATTTGCGTGACGACGTGCGGAAGGTGCACGAGACGACCCAGGCGCTCACCTGCCGGCTTCATGTGGAGAGCGGCACGTCCCGTGAGGTAGACGCCGCGCCTGTCGCGCTCCCCGTGGAGCAGGTCACGGTGCGGACAAAACGCTCCGATGCCACGGTGACGGACAGGGAGATCGCACATTACAGCCTGATCCTCTTCGACTTCGACAAGGCCGACATCTCCAAGGCGAACCGGCGCATCGCGCAGCTCATCCGCCCAGGCATCACGCCCACGTCCACGGTCACCATCACCGGCTACACGGACCGGATGGGCGAGGCGGAGTACAACCGCACGCTCTCGCTCGAGCGTGCGCGGAACACGGCGCAGCTGCTTGATGCCACCAAGGCGACTGTCCGCGGTGTCGGACGGGACACGCTTCTCCATGACAACGACACACCGGAGGGACGCTTCTACTCCCGCACCGTGGATGTGGTGGTGGAAACGCCCGTCGTGAAGTGACGGCAGGCTCGGGGCATGGTCGCGTTGCGGACACGGATGCACGGCGTCATCATCCTGTGGCTCGTCACCATGGGTGTCATGGTGCGGGCGCAGGATGGGGTCGGCATCGGGGGTGATCGCGTCTCCCCCCTGGTCGACAGTGCCCGGGCGGTGTATGATGCAGCAATGAAGCGCGCCGCCGACGACCTTCCCGCAGACACGGCCCTGGATCATCGTCTGTCCGCACTCGCAACCACGGCGATGATGCGCGGTGATGTCGCCGCATCGGAGCTGTGCCACGGATTGCTGTACGATGCCAGGAGACGCATCCTCGGTCCCGATGCGCATGCCACCAACGCCGCCCGCAACGCCCACGCCCTGGCCTGCTTCTACGCAGGCAACTACACGGAAGCGGAGCGGGGCTACACCGGGGTCCTCGCCTGGTGCAGGGCCCATCTGATGGAGACACATCCCGACTTCCTCACGACACTCTCGAACCTCGCGTTGCTCCAGTCCGAGACCGGGCGGCACAGCCTGGCCGAGGGGACGTTGCGGTCGGTGATCGCCCTCGAGCGGCGTTTGTACGGCGATCGTGATCCAAACACCATTGTGGATCTGTCCAATCTCTCGCTGATCCTCATGAAGCTCGGGCGGACACGCGAGGCGGAGGAGACGTCCCGGGAAGCGATGGCGCTGGGCAGGCATGTGCTCGGGCCCACGCATCCGGATGTTGCGACGATGCTCAACAATGCGGCCCTGCTGGAGGAGGAGCTCGGCAGGGAAAGGCAGGCGGAGGCTCTGCTTCAGGAAAGCCTCCATGTGCGCGAACGGGTGCATGGGCGGGAATCGGTGGAGGTGGCGCAGAGCCTGAACAACGTTGCCACACACCTCATGGCCAGGGGCGACAACATCCGCGCCGACAGCCTGCTTCAGCGCTCTGCGGCCATCGTTGAACGCCGGCTCGGCGGAAGGTCCATCGAATACGCACGCATTCTGCACAACCGGGGTCGCATCGCCATGGTGCTGGGAAACGACCAGCGTGCCGACTCGCTGCTGCACCTGGCGCTTGCAATCAAGTCCGCCGTGGTGGACAGCAGCAATCCGGATCACGCCGCCACGCTTCAGCTCATCGGCATGCTGCACTGGCAGCGTGGCCGGTTGGACAGCGCCCTCAGCATCCTGCGTGTGGTGTGGGAGCGGCAGTCGCGGGCCCTCTCGCCGGTGCACAGCGATCTGCTCCGCACGCTGTTCGCCGTGGCGGAGCTGTCGGACCTGACGGGCCGGACAGCACAGGCGGCGCGGTGGTACAGCCTCGCGCGCAGCCGCACGCTCGACCGCATCCGCGGCATCTTTCCCGGGTTGAGCGAGAACGAGAAGGTCGGGTTCCTGTCAACCGTCCAACGAGCGTTGCAGTCCTTCCTCCGGTTCTGTGTGGGGCGGAGCAGGACGGATCCCGCAGCAACCGTGGAGATGGGGGAGCTCCTTGCGACCACGCGGGGCATGGTGCTGTACTCCACACGCGCAATGCGTGCGGGCATCGAGAACGCCGGCGACTCCACACTGCGTGAAGATCATCGTGCCTGGCGTGCAATGCGGGAGCAGCTCGCACGGTTGTACACCCTGTCGCCGGCGGCGTTGCAGCGGCAGCACATCGATGTGGATTCCGTGGAGCGGGAGGCCAACGCCATCGAGAAGCGCCTGGTTGCCGCATCGGAGCAGTTCGCACGCAGCAGCAACCTGATGCACGCGCGCATCGGCTCCTGGCGACGCGCCCTGTCACCCGACGCCTGCCTCCTGCACATCTTCACGCTTCCGATGAGCGGCGACACCACGGCGTACTTCGGGCTCCTCATGGACCGGGACACCTCACGCCCACCACGGGTGGTGGAACTCGGCGATGCCCATGTGCTCGAGACGACGGGGCTGGGAGCCTACCGGGCGATGATGCGCGAGGGGCTGATCACCGCCGACCACGGGGCGCTGGAGGAGCCTGCGAACGCACCCCGCGACTCGCTGCTCCACGCCCTGTTCTGGCAGCCGATCGAGGCCGCCACCGGCCGCTATCGCACGGTCCACATCATCCCCGATGGCGTGTTCGCACAGATCAACCTCCTGACCATCCCCGTTCCCGGGACCGGCGGCCATGTCCTTGGCCGGAAGCGCATCAGGATTCTTGAACATGAGGACGAGCTTGAAGGCAGACGTCGCAGCCCTGGCGGCCTGGTGCGCAAACCTGTGGCCGTGCTGATCGGCGATCCGGATTTCTCCCTCGCGTTGCGGCAGCCGCCTCCCCGGCCGCCGGAAGAGGATTCCGTGGGCGACACGCGCGGCGGCCGTACGGGCCTGCACGACATCACCGACCTCCCGGGAACACGCGCCGAAGTGGAGGCCATCGCACGCGGGTTGCGCTCGGCCGGATGGCGCACGGTGACCTGTCTGGGGGCGGAAGCCCGCAGCTCCGTTGTGGGGGAACACCGGGAGGCCGCGCTGGTGCACATCGCCACGCACGGCTACTTCGCCCGCTCGGTGCCGGAGCGTCAGGAGCATGTGATGGGGGTGAGTGCCGCACGGGCGCGGATGAATCCGCTGCTGCGGACGGGCCTGCTGTTCGCCGGTGCACGCAGCATCGGGGGGCTTTCCGACGATTCGCTTGTGGAGCATGCCGACAAGGCCATCCTCACCGCCTTCGATGTTGCGTCGATGTCCTTCCCCGACCTCGGGCTCGTGGTGCTGTCCGCCTGCGAAACAGGGCTGGGGGAGATCAGCAGCGGCGAGGGGGTTATGGGCCTGCAGCGCGGCTTCCGCATGGCCGGCGCGAGGAGCCTGCTGATGAGTCTGTGGAACGTGTCCGATGCCGCGACACGTGAGTTGATGACGCGTTTCTACGGGGCATGGCTGCGGCACGGCCGTCCCAACGACGCGCTTGAGGAGGCACAGCGGGAACTGATGCGAACCCACCCACATCCGTGTCATTGGGGCGCCTTCATCGTGACAGGCAGCACGGAGTGAGGAAGGGAGTTGGCCGGGACTGGTGTCTGTGCACCTCCCATCGCATTCGTCATCCGCCATTCGTGTTCACTCCGCCCTTCGCCTTTCCCTTTGCATTCCCGGCTGCCATGCCGTAATCTTGCTCTGCGCCGAATGACCGGCGCACCATTTCCTGAAGGAGAAACACCATGTCCACACCTGTGCGTGCCTACGCGGCTGAATCCGCCACCACACCACTCATCCCATACACCATTGACCGCCGTGCTCCGCGCGAGGACGATGTCGTCATCGATATCCTCTATTGTGGCGTGTGCCATTCAGATCTTCACACCGCCCGCAACGACTGGGGCGGATCCGTGTATCCCGTCGTCCCCGGGCATGAGATCATCGGCCGGGTGGTCGAGACGGGCTCCGCGGTCTCAGGCCACGCCGTCGGTGACATTGTGGGCGTCGGCTGCATGGTCGATTCCTGCCGCACCTGTGCGTCGTGCCGGCACGGGGAGGAGCAGTACTGCCTCACCGGTTCGACCCTCACCTACAACAGCGCCGATCCGCACCTCGGTGGGATGACCTACGGCGGCTATTCGCAGCGCGTGGTGGTGTCCGATGCCTTCGTGCTGAAGATCCCCGCCGGCATCGATCCCTCCTCCGCCGCGCCGCTCCTCTGCGCGGGCATCACCACCTGGTCGCCGCTGCGGCATTGGAACGCGGGGCCCGGAACCACGGTTGCCGTCGTCGGTCTCGGCGGCCTGGGCCACATGGCCATCAAGCTCGCAAAGGCGCTCGGCGCCCACGTGTCGCTCTTCACACGCACACCGGGCAAGGAGGCCGACGCCATCCGCCTCGGGGCCGATGACGTGGTGCTCTCCACCGACGATGCGCAGATGGCTGCCGCACGCGGCCGCTTCGATCTCATCATCGACACCGTACCCTACGACCATGATCTCAATCCCTATGTATCCGCGCTCTCCACCAGCGGCACGCTCGTCCTCGTCGGATATCTCGGTGAGCTGGAGTATCTGCTTCACACCGTTCCAATGATCCTCGGACGCAGATCCGTGGCGGGCTCGGTGATCGGTGGCATCGCGGAGACGCAGGAGATGCTCGACTTCTGCGGCCGGCACGGCATCACCGCCGATGTGGAGATGATCGCCATGAAGGACATCAACCAGGCCTACGAACGCATGCTCCGAAGCGATGTGACGTATCGTTTCGTCATCGACATGAAGACTCTGTAAGGCTCCGCTGAATCCGGGTGGAGAAACGGGGGGGCGTCGCTCCCCCGTCTGCGCTTCATGCAGAGGGGTAAGACGGAGGCGGGTGCCTGTGCGAGCACACGGCCGTCCCTCCCTCACGCATCGGGACACACAAAACGGTATCCGATGCCCGACTCGGTGATGATGAAGCTGGGATGGGCGGGATCAGGCTCGATCTTCTTGCGCAGTTGTGCCGTGTAGACACGCGTGTAGTGTGTCTCGTCCATGTAGGCGTGCCCCCACACCGTCTCCAGAATGAAGCGATGTGTCAGCACGCGGTTGACGTTCCGGACAAGCAGGGTGAGAAGGGCATATTCGGTCTGCGTCAGATGCACATCGTCTCCATCCCGTCGCACACGCCGCTGGACAAAATCGATCGTCAGGCCATGACATGCGAAGCTGTCCTCGTCCATCCCGCGCCCTTCCGCATGGCGCAGGCAGGTGCGGATGCGTGCGGTGAGCTCGCCCGCGCGGAAGGGCTTCGTGAGGTAGTCGTCCGCGCCGCTGTTGAGGCAGCCGACGATGTCCTCCTCTCCGTCCCGGACGGTGAGGACCAGCACCGGGATGGTGGACCACTCACGCAGCCGCTGCAGGACGACGCGTCCGTCGATGTCGGGGAGGCCGAGATCCAGAACGATGGCCGCAGGCGGGTGCGTCGCTGCGGCGACCAGCCCGGCCGCACCCGTGTCCGCGGTTGCAGTGCGCCAACCCGCATCGTGCAGGGTGATCTCGAGGAGGCGCCGCATCTGCGGTTCATCGTCGATGATGAGGATGAGGTCGGCATGGGGCATGGGTCATTCCTCCTGACGGTGATCAACATGGGGGAAGCGCAGCGTGAAGGCCGCTCCTCCTTCAGGCCCGGGCCCCGCAGTGAGGACTCCTCCAAGCGCTTCGGTCAGTGCGCGCGCAATGGAGAGCCCCAGTCCCGTGCCTCCGGGGAGTGCGCCTGGACCGCGGTAGAACTTGTCAAACACCCTGTCAGCCTGCGCGTCCGGGAGGCCCGGTCCGTCGTCGCTCACGGTGATGCTCCACGCACGGGCGTCGCTCATGGCGGTGATGCCGATGCTGCTGCCCTGCGGCGTGTGGACGCAGGCGTTGTGGAGGATGTTCGTGAGCGCGTGCGTCAGGAGGCCGAAGTCGGATCGGATGAGCGGCATGCCATCGGGCCTGGTGACTTCGATGGCATGCGTCGCCAGCTCTGCGCGCAGACCATCAACTGCGGCGTTGATCACATCACCAATGTCACACCAGTCGACAGCGGGGGCGATGCGGTCGGATTCGATCCGGCTCATGTCCAGCAGGTTCTCCACAAGGCGGTTGAGTCGCAGGGCCGCCGTCCGGATCTCATCGGCAAGGGGATCGGGGGATGCGGGCGCATGGGCGATCATCGCATCGGTGGCGCTGATGATGGCGGCCAGCGGTGTGCGCAGCTCGTGCGAGATGGAGTTGAAGAGGGAGGCATAGAGGCGCTCCGATTCGGCGGTGAGCGCAGACTGGGCGGTCATCTCGTTGAGGAACTCGCGATCGAGCGCCAGGGTGATCTGCCGGATGAAGCTCTCGACCAGGGAGTCCTGCTCCGGCCCATGGAGGGACGGATCCGGATCGCGCAATCCGATCACGCCGAGAGTGTAGCGCGGGCCGACAAGGGGATGGTACGTGGCAGCAGTCATCGGCAGGGTTTCCGTGCCATGCCCTGCGGGCTGCTCGTTCCAGTACACCCACGACACCACGCCCCGATCATCGTCCGGCGGGCGGTAGGTGGAGGCGGGATGCGGCCGGTCCGGGATCTCGCCATCATGGTCGCTGATGAAGAGCGCGCACGCGGCGCCCAGCGCCGTCTCCATGTGCGTGACGGCCGCCGTCGCCACGTCGTCCACGGAGCGCGCACCCGCAAGGTCCCGCGTCAACGAGTAGAGCGCGGACGTCCGCTGCTCCCGCAGGCGCAGGAGGCCCTCATGTTCACGGCGCCGTGCGGTGAGCATCCCTCCGAGAAAGGCGATCACGAAATACGTGATGATCATCACGGCGTCCTCGATGCGCTCCACAGCGAAGGTGAAATGGGGCGGGATGAAGAGGACGTCCCAGATCACGGCACTCAGCGTCGCTGCCAGGAGGATGGGGCCGCGACCGACGACGAAGGACAGCAGTGTCACGACAAACAGGAACACGAGGGCGACGGTGTAGTAGCCGGTGAAGGGGGCGAGGAGCAGGCATCCCAGCGCAGCAGCCACGGTGGAACCCGCGGCGATGGCATACTGCCGTGGCTGTGGCGGATCCGGCATCCGGGTCGACCGGTCACGCGCCTGATGGTCCCCCGGTGTCCCGCCGATGATGTGGACATCGAGATCTCCGGAGAGGCGTGTCAGGCGGTCGATCAGGGTCTGACGCCAGGGCCGCGACCGTTCGCCGGATTTGCCGACAAGGATCTGGGAGGCCCGCTGTTCACGGGCGATGCGGATGAGTGCCCGGGCGATGTCGGCATCATCGGTGGTCACGATGGTGGCGCCGAGCTGCCGTGCGAGGGCGAGATTGGCGGCGAGTGTCCCCTGCCTGTCCGCATGAGGTCTCCGTGGATCACGCACAACCACGGCGATGAGTGCCGAACCAAGGGCCGAGGCCATCTGCCGGGCCCAGCGCAGCACGACGGCACTGTGCGGTCCCGGCCCGACGCCGACCACGATGCGACGGCCGCTCTTCCAGGTGCTCGACACACCTTCGGCATGGATGTAGTCGCGCAGCTGGTGATCGAGCCGCTCGGCCGTGGCGCGCAGGGTGAGCTCGCGCAGGGCCGTGAGGTTGTCCCGCCGGAAGAAGCGCTCGCGTGCCAGGCGCGATTTCTCCGGTGCGTAGACCCGGCCCTCCGCCAGCCGCACCAGCAGCTCATTGACGGGGATGTCGATGATTTCGATCTCGTCCGCCGACTCGAACACCGTGTCCGGCACCGTTTCGCGCACCGTCGTGCCGGTGAACTCGCGCACCGCGGCGGAGCGTGAGTCGATGTGCTGCACGTTGAGCGTGGTCAGAACATCGATCCCCTGCGTCAGCAGCTCCTGGACATCCTGCCAGCGTTTCTCGTGCCTGGAGCCGGGGACGTTCGTGTGCGCCAGCTCGTCGACGATGACCAGGGCGGGGCGGCGGGCAAGCACGGCGTCGATGTCCATCTCCTCGAGCGTGATGCCCCGATGGTCGAGATTCCGCCGTGGAAGCAGCTCCAGCCCCTGCGTCAACGCCTCCGTCTCCGGCCTGCCATGCGTCTCCACCCAGGCCACGACCACATCAATACCGCGTTCCCCGGCGGCACGTGCCGCCTGGAGCATCGCATACGTCTTGCCGACACCGGCACACATGCCGAGAAAGATCTTCAGGGAGCCGCGTGTCGCACGTTCCTCCTCACGCTGAAGCATGCGCAGGTAGGTGTCCGGATCGCGGCGGGGTGTTGGGGATGGATCCATGTCATTGCAGGGTGTCAAGTGCGACATTCAAAACTAGCACATTCACGCGTGGCTGTCCAAGCACGCCGAATTCCGGATTCCGAATCAGGGACCAGATGAGGGCGTCGAGGAGCTCGCTGCGTCGGAGATCGAAGCCACGCGCGGCGGCGATGCGCGGGGCCTGCAGAAAGGCCGCCTCCGGGCTGATGTCCGGGTCGAGGCCGCTGGCCGATGTCGTGAGCATGTCCGCAGGAACGGCCACGGTGGAGTCGCAGTGGTTCTCCGCACGGATATCCCGCAGACGTCCGGCGACCGCATCGTGCAGCGCCACGCTCGTCGGGGCGAGATTGCTCCCGGTCGCCGGCAGCGTGCCGTAGGAGCAGGCTGATGGACGTCCGTGGAAGTACCGGTCGTCGTGCCACTGCTGACCGATGAGTCGTGACCCGACGGGTGTGCCGTTGCGGAGAATGAGCGACCCATCCGCCGCCTCGGGCGTGAGAACCGCTGCCAGTGCGGTGACGAGCATCGGATACATGATGCCGGTGAGAAACGACATGAGGGCGAGGAGCAGAAGGGGGCGGGTGAGTGATGCGGGCATGTCACGGCCTACACGATGTGGAGAACGGTGAGAAGGAGATCGATGAGCTTGATTCCCGCGAAGGGGACGATGAGGCCACCAAGGCCGTACACCAGCAGGTTGCGGCGGAGGATGGCGGCGGCTCCCAGTGGCCGGTAGCGGACTCCCCGCAGCGCGAGGGGCACAAGGGCGAGGATGATGAGGGCGTTGAAGATGACGGCGCTCAACACCGCGGAATCGGGTGATGACAGATGCATGAGATCGAGCGCCGCCAGTGGACCGCGCGCCTGCCCCATGGCGAGGATGCCACATGCTTCCTTCGCCGGCCTTGATCTGCTCGCCTCGGCCGTTTTGCTGATCGACG
>CAYUYM010000043.1:0-19849 GCA_964449305.1 uncultured Chromatiales bacterium
GACGGCGCCCTCGACCGCCGCTTCCAGAAGATCATGGTCGACCCCGCCACCGTGGACGAGACCATCGAAATCCTCCGCAACATCAAGCACAAGTACGAGGAGCACCACAACGTCCGCTACACGGACAAGAGCATCGATGAGGCCGTGCGCCTGAGCGACCGATACATCACGGACCGCTACCTGCCCGACAAGGCCATCGACGTGCTCGACGAGGCGGGGGCCCGCGTGCACCTGCAGAACATCGTGGTGCCGGACGACATCGTGATGCTGGAGGAGGAGATCGAAAAGATCAAGCAGCAGAAGAATCAGGTGGTGCGTAACCAGAATTTCGAGGAGGCCGCGCATCTCCGGGACATGGAGCGGAAGTTCCTCAACGAGCTCGAGGAGGCGAAGCGCCAGTGGGACACCGCCTCGCAGCGCGTGGTGCACGATGTGGACGAAAACGTGATGGCCGACGTCGTGTCCATGATGACGGGCATCCCCGTCAATCGCATCGCACAGTCCGAATCGCTCAAGCTTCTGCACATGGCCGACGAGCTGCGCAAGGAGATCATCGGGCAGGACGAGGCCATCGAGAAGCTGTCGCGGGCCATCCGCCGCACACGCGCCGGGCTCAAGGACCCCACGCGGCCCATCGGGTCGTTCGTCTTCCTGGGGCCGACGGGTGTGGGCAAGACGGAGATGGCCAAGGTGCTCGCCCGGTACCTCTTCGATTCCGAGGATGCGCTCGTACGCATCGACATGAGCGAGTACATGGAGAAGTTCTCCGTGTCGCGCCTCGTGGGCGCCCCTCCGGGGTATGTGGGATACGAGGAGGGCGGGCAGCTCACCGAGAAGATCCGCCGCAAGCCGTATTCCGTGGTGCTTCTCGATGAGATCGAGAAAGCCCATCCCGACGTGTTCAACATCCTCCTCCAGGTGCTCGACGATGGCATCATCACCGACGGCCTGGGTCGCCGGGTGGATTTCAAGAACACCATCCTCATCATGACCTCCAACGTCGGCACGCGCGACATCAAGGCCGGCACCGTGTTCGGCTTTGGGGAGACGCCCGAGGAGACCAATGCCTACAAGGACATGAAGAAGACGGTGGAGGACTCGATGAAACGCCTCTTCAATCCCGAGTTCCTCAACCGCATCGATGAAACGATCGTCTTCCATTCGCTCACCAAGGCGGACATCGAGCGCATCATCGAAATCGCCACGCGCAAGCTGTTCAAGCGCCTCGGGCACATGGGCATCTCCATCTCCTTCACCGCCGAGGCGAAGTCCTTCGTGGCCGAGCGTGGATTCGATCCGAAGTTCGGGGCACGCCCCCTCCGCCGCGCCCTGCAGAACCTTGTGGAGGATCCCCTTGCCGAGGATCTGCTCCGCGGGCGTTTCGGGCATGGCAGTCACGTGCTGGTGACCATGAACCAGGCGGGCGACGCGGTGGAGTTCACCGACGCCCCCGCCGACGACGATGCGACATCGGGCGCGGTGCAGGAACACCTGACCGACGAACATCTCGATCCCGCAGAACTCGACGAGCGCGGAATGAAGTGACCTTCTCCTCCGAACCACCGGATGCCGCACCTCGCGATGAGGCGCGGCACACCAGACCCCACATTCGGCTGCCGCATGGCGGCACGCCTTATCCCGGGCGCACAGGCGCCCATCAACAATGACAGGAGCACTGGAACCAATGAACATCGGAATCCTGACCGGTGGCGGCGACTGCCCCGGATTGAACCCGGTCATCCGCGCAGCAGTGCGCACAGCCCTGAAACTCGGCCACGACGTCATCGGCATCCGCAACGGATGGAAGGGCCTGCTCGAACGTGACCTCTTCCTCCTCACACGCGAGCATGTCAACGGCATCCTCCATCGCGGCGGCACCATTCTCGGCACATCCCGCACAAACCCCTACAAGGTGAAGGACGGGGAGCAGACCGTGCTCGCCACACTCACCGAATTCGCCATCGACGTGCTCCTGCCCATCGGCGGGGAGGACACGCTTGGCGTTGCGGCGCGGCTCTCCAAGGCGGGCGTGAAGTGCATCGGCGTGCCCAAGACCATCGACAACGATCTGCCCGGCACGGACTTCACCTTCGGCTTTGACACGGCCGTGAATGTGGCCATGGAGGCGATCGACCGCCTGCACACCACCGCGGAAAGCCATCACCGCGTGCTTGTGTGTGAAGTGATGGGCCGGCACACCGGATGGATCGCCCTCTACGCAGGCGTTGCCGGCGGCGCTGACGTGATCCTCATGCCCGAGAAACCCATCGACATCGACATGGTGTGCGACAAGATCCGCCGCCGCCATGCCACCGGGAAGACCTTCAGCATCGTGGTGGTGGCGGAGGGGACCAAGGTCGCGACCGAGGAGGGTTCCGATGCAGACGGCAGCTTCGTGCTGAGCAGCATGAAGAAGGACAGCTTCGGGCACGTCCGCCTTGGTGGCATCGGCAACGTGCTGGCGGAAGAGATCGAGCGCCGGCTCGGCTTCGAGACGCGCTCCACCGTGCTGGGGCACATCCAGCGCGGCGGCTCGCCCACGGCCTACGACCGCTTCCTCGGCACCCGCTACGGCATCGCCGCCGTGAAACTCATCCAGAAGCAGAAATACGGTCGCATGGTGGCGCTGGCCGGCAACACCATCATCGACATCGACATCGAGCAGGTGCTCGGGCAGGTCAAATCGCCCGAACCCGAGCTGCTCGAACTCGCCGACGCCTTCGACGAGTGATTCCTCGCGCGAGCGCACAGGCCACCCCTCATCCCGTCACAACACAGGATTGTCGACATCATGACCAATGCCCTTGCGTCCCTGCACGCAAAACTCACCGACCTCGCGCCTGACTGCTTCTCCACCCCCTACCGCATCCCGTCCCTCTGGCTCAAGCCCGACGCCTCGCCCGATGCCGCCGTGGTGGAAGTCAACCCGATCGACTATTTCCGGGAGAGGGTGGCATCCATCCTCTTCGGCCCGGAACAGACCCCCGCCGGGTTTTCCACCGGGGGCGCGTGGACGGCCAATGCCATCGTCTACAACCTCTTCGCCCGGCTCACCACGGCATGGGACCATGACGGCGACGGCCGCGTCGGGCTCGACGACCTTCCGGGCGGCTTCCGGGAGACGGGCACCTTCCTGAAGGCCATCACCCTGCTCCCCTATCTGCAGGCCATGGGGATCAACACCATCCACCTCCTGCCGGTGACATCCATCGGGCAGGATGGCAACAAGGGCAACCTCGGCTCACCCTACGCGATCCGCAATCCCTACCGGCTGGATGAGCGCCTCTCCGAGCCCTTCCTCGGGCTCGACGTGGAGACGGAGTTCGCCGCCTTCGTGGAGGCCGCCCATCGCCTGGGCATGCGTGTGGTGGCGGAGTTCGTGTTCCGTACCGCGGCCAAGGATTCGGACTGGATCCCGGATCATCCGAACTGGTTCTACTGGATCAATGCCGATGTGCCGGACCGTGACGGCTCGCCGGAGAACGCGGATGGCTATGGCAGCCCGCAGTTCAGCGAGGAGGAGCTGGCCATCATCAACATCCGTGTGAAAAAGAACGACACCTCGAGCCTGCCGCCGCCGCCCCTGCACCATCGCTCCCTCTTCTCCGAGTCTCCCGACACCGTGGAGCTGGAGGATGGCCGCTTCATCGGCACCACCGACGACAGCAGGCGGGTGCGCATCCCCGGCGCCTTCGCCGACTGGCCGCCCGACGATGTGCAACCGCCCTGGAACGACGTCACCTACCTCAAGCTCTACGACCACCCAAGCTTCAACTACATCGCCTACAACACCATCCGCGTCTACGACTCCCGCCTCGCCGACGCGCAGAACGAGAACCGCGGACTGTGGAACACCATCATCAACATCATCCCGCATTTCCAGAAGAACTTCGGGATCGATGGTGTGATGGTGGACATGGGACATGCGCTTCCTCGCAGGCTCATGCAGTCCATCGTGGACCGTGCGCGCAAGGTGGATGCGGACTTCGCCTTCTGGGAGGAGAACTTCGCAATATCCGCCAGGAGCCGTCAGCAGGGCTACAACGCCTCGGTGGGCTACCTCTGGAGCGACGAACACCTGCACTGGAAGCTGCGCGAATTCTGCGCGATGCTCGCATCCAACGATCTCCCCATCCCCTTCTTCGCCACACCGGAGAGCCACAACACGCCGCGCGCCGCCTCGCGTCCCGGCGGCATGGCGTTCTCCCGCATGGCCGCAGCAGTCAACGCCCTGCTGCCCGGGCTGTACTTCATCCACCAGGGCTTCGAGCTCGGCGAAACCTACCCTGTCAACACGGGGCTCGGCTTCACACCGGAACAGATCGCCGCATTGCCATCGCATGAACTGCCGCTGTTCAGCGTTTCCGCCCTGTCGTGGACCAACCCCTCGGAGATCTCCGGGTTCATCGCGAGGCTCGCCGCGCTCCGGAAGGAATGGGATCTGGTGGTCACCGATCTCCGCGCCGCAACCATGGAGCTGCACCCATTCTCCGACGAGCGCATCCTGTGCTTCTCGCGCGTGTCACCCGACCGCCGCTTCCGCATCACCATCGTCGTCAACACCGATGCGGAGCACGAGGTGCACGGACACGGTGCCCTGCCGGTCGATGCCTACTCCGTGGTCGATGCGCTCACCGACCGGGAGATCGGCCTTCTTGACAACGCGCTTGCCTACACCTTCCATCCCGGCGAGGCACTGATCTTCCGCATGACCGACGCCCCGGCCTGACGCGGGGAGACAGGCGAAATGCAGACAGGGGCGCTACATGCAACATGCGGCGCCCCTGATGCGTTTGGGGTCATCATCATCGGGGCGCCATGCACGGCGCCCGTGCTATCGTGGCAGGGCCGGAACCCGGTCCGATGGGACAATGACCGCGCTCGGGAATGCGCGGAGGGACATCCACGGTTCCGGGAAATGGAACACCGCGGAGGCGTTCATGCTCACGCTCACGGTCTGCGTCACGCGGACAAAATAGGCCTTGCCCGCCCGCAGCGCGCCAGCCGTCGGGGGGAGGTACCCAAAGAACGGATCGTACTCGTAGATGGAGGCGATGCTCCCGGGAGGCGACTGCATGATGGAGGCGACAGGGACGGGCCCCGCGGGCACGCCGATGAGATTCCACCCACCCGCCTTGTGCGACAGCGTCCTCTGCAGAAAGCCCTGGAGCATGCCCGTGACGAGCACGCTGTCCGCCTTGCGGAACTTGATCCAGTACCCGTCACCGAAGGCGAGGGTCGTGCGCGCAACGTAGCCGGAGTCCTGATCGTAGGCGAAGGCCGAGGTTGCATCGGGAAAGAGGCTGACGAGGTCGGGCGTGGTCGGGATGAGGGGAAGCGAGATGAGGTTCCACCCCTGCCGGTAGCGGATCATCGCCGAGCCGGCCTTCTCCGTCGCGACAAAGTCCTGGTTGCCCTGCACCGACAACAGCGGCGTGTACAGCCGGTTGACCGGGGCGAAGCTGTAGAGCGGGCTCACCGGCGTCACGCTGTAGTTGCCATATCGCAGCCCTCCGAAGAAGTAGGAGCCGTCGGTCTGCGTCACCACGGTGAAGCTCGTGTCGCCATCGATGCCGAGGATGATGCCCTGCAACGGACCTGCCGGCCCCATCACCTTGCCGGAGATGGAGTGGTACTGTGATGCGCTGACGACGTAGGTGACCGGCACGGTGACCGGTGAGTTGCTGAAATTGCCGGTGATGGTGAGCGTGGCGTTGTAGGTGCCCGGCTGCATGTTCGTGGTGATCACGGAGATGCCCGACGAATCGATGTTCGCGAACCCCGCCTCCGGATTGAGCCCGAGCCACAGCACCCCACCTGTCGCGATCTGCCAGCCCATGGTCCCCCCTCCGGTGTTGGTGAGGCGGAGCATCTGCTCAACAGGCAGAGGCCCGTTCTGTGAGGCGGTGAAGGTGAAGGATTTCGGAGCCACGGCGAGCACGGGTGGCGGTTCGATGATTGAGAACACCGCATTGCTCGCATCACTCACGCTGGTGGGTGACGGCGTCGACACGCGCACAAGGGCACCGGTGGTGGGCTGCCCGTCCACCGGCCATGACCACGATCCCGTGGAGGCGGGTGTTGATGGAGTGAGCACCTCCGGCCAGCTCGCGCCGCCATCGCGCGAAAGCTCGATCATCACGTTCACCAGGCCGGTCGCCGTCCATTTGATGGACTGCGTCGTGCCGATGGTCCACGTCTCGCCTCCGTTCGGTGCGGTCACCGCCAGCGTCGGGGGATCCGGAAGATCGGCGGCATCAGCAAACCAGATCTCGGAATACGTCGGCAGCCGCGGCGTGCCATTGTTGCCGTTGCCGGAGCGGTCCATGATGTCCCCGTCGAAATGAAACATCGCCGACAGGCCGGGGACGATGCCGTTGAATTCGAAGCGGTGGTTGTCGGCGATCTCGTCGTCGCTGCGGGCCGTGTTCCAGATGCGCACCTCGTCGAGGCTGCCGGAGAAGCCGTAGCCCGTGTAGCCGGAGGACTGCTGGTCAGCCGCGCCGATGAGCAGCGGCAGCGAGGTGCCGCGTGCATCGCTCGTGAAGGTCTGCGTGCCGGACGGGACGCCGTTGATGAAGATGGTGCCTGTGCGCACGCCCCCCACCAGCGCATAGCGCGCGGCCACATGAGTCCACACCCCCGAGGCGAGCGTGCCGGTGCTCAGCATGGAGGTGCTCATGCTGCCATTGGGGGCGAAGCGCACCTTCCCGCTCGCCACATCGAGGCCGAGCCAGTAGGTGAAGGAGTTGAACAGGGCCGACCCCTTGGAGAGAAAGGTCTGATACGTGGGGTTGCCATACTTCGTGTCACGCTTCACCCAGCATTCCAGCGTGTAGTTCTGCACCATTTCCAGGCCCGGTGCAGAGGGCACGGTGAAGTAGTCGTCGGCACCTGGTGCCGTCGCACCCTGCCTGTTGGCGAACAGTGCGCAGATCTGCGAATAGTGCACCGCCGTGGGTGTGCTCACGAAGTTCGTGGTGCCCACCGGCGAGCCATCCATGTTCGGCGATTCCACCTGTGTGAAGTCGCCATTGAGGCGCCAGCAGGCGGCGAGTTGCCGGCCGTGAAGCCCGTTGAACACGGCATGCGGCACGCGCCAGAGCTTTCCCGATGCGGTGGAGAAATCAACCTCCCCCTTCCAGATGCGCACCTCGTCGAGCGCGCCATACCAGAAATACGCGGGGTTCTGCCCGCTGCGATCGGCACCGATGCGCAGATCGCTCGATGCCGTCCCGAAATAACTCTGCCCGATGGTCACAACCTCCTTCACCCCGTTCCGATAGAAGGCGAGGGAGTTCTTGAGCGCGTTGAAGCTCACCGCGACGTGGGACCAGTTGCCCGTGGGCACGGTGGTGGCGCTCTCCCAGTAGGTGGCGGCGTTCGGCTGGAAGCGCAGCTTCCCCGACGGGGTCAGGCCGAACCAGTAGCTGCCGCCAAGCGTGTTCCCCACGATGGTCATGAGCGAGGTGGACCAGCTCGAGGGATACACCATGGCGTCGATGGTGATCTGCCCGGACATGGTGATGTCGTAGTTCAACGTCATGCTGTACGGGACGCTCACGTAGCCGTTGCCTCCGAGCATCAGCGCCTGATTGACGGCCGAGTATTGCGCGAAGGCGGCAGTGGTGAGGCAGCATGCGAGGATCAGGATCGGGATGAAGCGCTTCATGGTGTCCAACCTCTTTGAATGAATGCTGCATCCTCCCGCTGTGCGGGGGGGCACAACGGGAGGATGCAGCGGGGTGAACGTTACTTGATCAGCACAAGGCTGCGTGTGACATCGGTCGCGCCCGCCCGGAGACGGGCGGTGTAGACGCCCCCGGCAAGACCCGTGGCATCGAAGACGACGCGCTGCACGCCCACGGCTGCGGTGAGAGCCGCCGAAAGATCGGCGACCTCACGGCCATTCGCGTCGTAGACCTTCAGCATGGGCTGCGAACGCATGTCGGTCACGGGCAGGCGCACCTCCAACACCGTTGATGGGTTGAAGGGATTCGGGTGGTTCGTCAGGATCACCGGATCAGTCGGGACGGGCGTGCGATCCACGCCCACCACCATGTTCAGCGTCACGGGGATGTTGAAGCGGATGTCGTACATCGGGGATCGCACCTGCAGGTTTGCACTGTAGGCGCCCGCCGGCAGCACGGAGGTGTTCAATGACACCTCCACCGTCTGGCGACCCGAACCGGAGTTCATCGACACGTCGAGCCACGGCACGTCGGGCGTCAGCATCCACTGCGCGTCCGTCTGGTTCTCCGGCACGATGTCCACCGTCTGTGGCGGTGTGGGGGACACATTGTTGGCATTGAATGTCAGGCTTCCGGGGTTGGCGGAAAAGATCAACGGCCTGTAGTTGAAGGTCACCTCCACGCTGACCAGACCCGACGCGCCGTTCACCACAAGCGAGGTCTTCCCCGCCATGTCCACTCCGTCGATGGCGAGCTTCACCACACGCGACGCGAGCGGGTTGTCCCAGCTCAGCGTCACGGACGAGGCGCCCTCTCCAGCCTGGTACGATAGGGTGTAGACATGGGAGAAGTTCGCCGTGGCATTCGTCACCGGACGAAGATCCGTCCATGACCCGGTGCCAAGCTGCGACTTGCCCGGCGTGGAGACGATGCGGGCGTCGAAGATCTCCACCGGCGGGAGCGGCGGAAGCTCGATCTCGCCGAGCAACGCGTCGAGGCCCGTTGTCGCTGCCTCGTTGATGCCGACGACCACGTTCTGTGTCCGACCCTTCCCGTTGGCGATCGTCAGGTTGACGTTCACTCCCGGGAAGTCCTGGGCGATGGCGGAGCCGGTGCAGAGCACCAGAAGCACGCCGGTGATCAGGGAAAGAATGCGTGTGTTCATGGGTGCCTCCGCCTACTTCATGATGGAAAGTGACTTGAACATCTGGCGGCCACCGACGTCGAGACGGTAGAGATACGTCCCCGCCGGAACCGGTTCGCCTGTGTCGCTGCGGCCGTCCCACTGGACGATCCTCGTTCCTGGAGCCTGTGCACCGAGCAGAAGCGTGCGGACGGTGCGGCCGAGCAGATCGGTCACCACGATGCGCGCATCCTGCGCCTCCGGCAGCGTCACCGGCATCATCGTCCCGGTTTCCGCCGTGAAGGGATTCGGATAGTTCTGGCCCAGGACGAAGTCCGTCGGTGGTGCCGCGGTCACCATCACCCGCAGACGCAGCGTGGTGGTGCCGTGCACATCCACGGCCACCGTGCCGCCGGACTGCTCGTCGAAGCTGCCCAGTGTCGCACCATGATCGTCGAACAACATGCAGCGGACACCGGATCCCGGCGTCGGCGGCATGGCAATGGTGACGGCGCCCGTGCCCTGGATGCGGATGATGTTCTCCCCCTCGAAGGCGTGGCGTGTCCGCGAATCCGTGCGGACGTCGAAGAGGCCGGTTGGCGGAAGCGGTGGAAGTTGCAGTGCGTCGAGCTGCCCCTCTGTCGGACGCGATGCGGCGATGGCGAGCGGCTGCGAAGCGCCTGTGGCCGTGCTGAACGTCATGGTCGCACGGACGTCGAGGTTCTCCAGCACCTTGCTGAACACCGTGTTCGGATTGCCGCCCACGATCTTCGATCCCGTCATCGACAGCTTTGTGCCGGGCTGCACGCGCACCCAATAGCCCTTGCCGGGTTCCACGGCGGCGGGGGTGGTGTACCCTGTGGCCGGACTGAACCCGAAGATGCTGATGAGCCCGCCCGCCGGTGTGCTGACGATGCCGCCCACGGGCACAGGCTTGCTCACGGAACCGATGAGATTCCATCCATACCCGTACGGTTCACCCACACCCGAGAGTTCGTCCCAGGTGAAGCTGGTCTTCTCGTACCCGTAGTACACCACGCTCGGAACATGCGTCTTCAACCAGTAGCCCGTGCCGAAGGCGAGGTTCGAGGCGCCCTCGTATGTGCCACCCATGATGTCGAAGCGGTAGAGATTGGTGGTGGGATCCGGGAAGAGATACGCGGCATCGGAATTCGCCACATCCAGCGGCAGGGAGATGAGCTCCCATTCGCTGGAGTACTGCCGCACCGTGCGCACAAGCTTGCCCTCCCCTTCGGGAGTCGGCACCGGCACGTTGATCGTGGTCGTGTCCTTGTCCGTGTCCGGGTCGTTGGGATCGTTGATCACCACGATGGTCCGTGTCGGATCATCGTCATCACGGTTGGAGCAGAGACGGAAGTAGAAGACGCTGTCGCGCTGCGCGAGGTCGCTGATCGTCGCGGGCAGGTCCTCCCCGTTCTTCCCCTTCTCGAGGATCTGCAGGAAGTACGGGTTGTAGTACGGCCGCGGCTCGCCGGTGGCCTTGTCGCGCACAAGCAGCTGCACCCCGATGCATGGGAAGCCGGTGCGATCCACGACATGCGTGGTCACCGTCACCCCCGGCTTCTTTGGCGGCTTCGGGCAGGACTTGGCCTTCACCTCGATGCTGAACTGATAGCGCCCCTCAAAGGCGAAGGTGTACTCCAGCGTCGACGCCATGTTGATGGCTCCGCTCTCGCCGACGATGGTCATCATGTAGCTCACATTGGCCGTGTCGGGCGGGCGGCCCCAGGTCATCCGCGCAGGGTAGGTGGTGGATCCGAGCTGCACCGTGCCCTTGTAGATGAAGCTCTGCTGCACGGGACGGATGTCCGTCGTGCTGCCGTTCGTGCCCGGAATGTTGATCCATCGGACATCGAAGGTGCCCGTGGGCGGCATCGGCGGAAGGCCCGTCTGTCCGGACTCAAGACTGTCGGTGGCGCCGGGATCCATGCCGTATTCCAGGAGCACGGCACCCTGCTGCGAGTTCACCACATTGAGGCGGTGCACCCATTTGCTCATCTGATACGGCGTGCAGGGCACGGGCCGCCAGTGGGCCACCAGTTTTTTGCTCTTCCACATCACCACGGACAGCGGGTTGGCCGTGGAGGAGGTGTCACCACCCCAGCCCACAAAGATGTAGCCCGAGGGTGGGTTTGCCACCGCCGACTGCGTCGAACCCATCGCCACAGTGCTGCGGCGCTCGAACACTCCGCCCGGACCGTCGGGATATATGAGGACGAGCTCGGCCTGATTCTCCGGTATGCGCGTGACGCGTGGAATGATGGAGTAGTTGCCCGGCGGCGGGGTGTTTGCCCCGAGGGGCGGCTTCCAGGGATTGCTCTTGCTCTGTCCGAGGTCGCCATCGAAACCGTCGAACACCCAACCGGGATCCGGCTGGAAGAGCATGTCGAAATCGAACCCGGTGCCGAGACCGAGCCCCTTGTCGAACAGCGTGAACGGTGGGTGGGGCGTCATGATGGTGAGGCCTGCACCCGGCACCACGGACACCTTGCGGCAGACCGCGCAGGTGAGGATGCTCAGGTTGGACTTGCGGCTGATGGTGAGTGTGTACTCCCCGAAGCCGAAGTGCCCGCCCGTGGGATCCACGAAGCTGTGGCTGATGTAGTCAAAAATCTGCGGTTCCACACTGATCGTGTACTCGCCATCGGTGGTGATGCCGAGCACCCACTCGCCGGTCGCCGACTGCGACGCATTGCTGTAGGTGGACGACCCCGTGCGCTTGGCGCGCAGCAGCGGCTTGAAGTTCGATCCCGGCTTCACGGCCAGCGTCACAAGCACGCGCTCACCCGGTTGGAAGATCGATGCGACATCCGCGACGTTGAGGCGATAGAAGTCGTTCTTCGGGGTGAACCAGGTGAACTCACCGGTCCATCCGGAGATGGGGCACGCGGCGCTGATGGTGGTGTCGCGTGAGCCGAACACCGAGGAGCCGAGCGACCATGGAGTGATCGATGAGTTGGGCTCGAAGGAATCCCAGCAGAACTGCCCGCTCGCTGGCGAAGTCGGCCGTGTCGTCACCTCGGCGATGTTGGAGTTGGTTCCGCGGTTCGTGTTGAAGAAGCCCACGATGCGGAAGCGATACAACTGTCCGGCATTGATGGACACCGGCCCTGAGGTGCCGGGAAGCTGATGGATGTAGCAGCCGGTCCATTGCCCGATGTTCACGGAGAAGATGCCGAGAATCATGTGCTCGCTGGTCAGCTCCACCCAGTTGCCAGCCGTGCGCTCCCACTCGATCTTCGTGACCACCTTGCTCATGTCGTACTTGTTGCGCCACTTCAGGCCGATGGCACGATTGGGGGATGCACCTGATCCCAGCGGCGCGAGCCAAGCCGAGAGGGTGGTGTTCGCCGTGAGGAAATCCGGGGGCGTGCTGGTGAACACGGCCTTCACATCGGTCACCGGGTTGGCGATTGTCGAGTAGTACGCGTTTGAGGGAAGCTCGTTGGCATAGTCGTCATACGTCGTCATGCCGCCGGTCTTCTTTGTCACCTCCCAGTGGTCGAAGTAGTATTTCGTCCCGGAGAGTGTGTGGCTCGCCGGCACCCAGGATTTCATGCAGTAGTCGCCATCCATCGGCACACACATGGTGGAGTAGTACGTGCGGTTGGTGTAGTTGTCACAGTTCTTCACCGTGTAGGGGATGTTGGCCGGCACGGTGGCGAAGCAGCGGATCGGCGACATCTGCGCGGCGGTGCGGACGCCGACATGCACCGGTGTCGCGATCGAGTTGCCGACAACGCTGTTCCAGCCCATGATGCCGTCCCATCCCGTCATCGTCAGCCCCGGACGCCCGAGAGCGGTCTGGTTGCGCTGGCAGTTGTAGTTGTTTGCTCCGCGATACGACCAGGTGTAGCAGCCGGGGGAGTCGTCATACTCATCGGGGCAGCCCCAGAGATGGCCCATTTCGTGGGCACACACATTGCGCATCGGAGCGGCCGCGGGGTCGTCACCGGCCTGCCAGTACTGCGTGTCCATGGCGAAGTACACCCCCTCGTGATCGCCATTGCCCCAGATGATGCTGCATGCATGCGGCCAGATGCCCGTGGTGTCGGGGGCTCCCGCCGACGGGGTGGCGCGATAGGCGATGAACCCGCAGACGGCGTAGTCCGCGGAGTAATGGCTGCGCTGCCATTCGTTGAACGGACGGCAGTACCGCGAGGCACGACCGATGTTGCCCCACGTCTCCGGGGTGATGGTATGCGTGTTCTGCACCACCGTCGGAACGAACATGTCCTCCTTGATGCGGATCGGCTCGCCGCTCACCTGGCACTGCGAGCTCGTCGGTCCATACAGGTGGAAGCTGAACGTGCAGGTCTTGCCATACTTGGAGGCGAACAGGGTCCAGTAGTTCAGCGCTCCGACATAGAGGATGCGGTAACGGTCATAGATGGTCATGTTCCAGTTGGCATACCCCGTGCCCGTCTGGCTCTCGACAAAGAAGGCGGAGTTGGCCACGATCCCCTGCAGCTTCGTCGCAAGCAGGATGTTCGCGCCCGGCCCGCCGAGCGTCGATCCGCCCTTGCCGGAGGTGCTCATCTCCACCTGCTGGACGATGTTGCACGGCTGTGTGGGCATGACGGTCTGCAGGTACTCCAGTTCAAGCGCGCGGTCCTCGATGCGGCGCTGCTCCTCCGCGCTACGGGGGCGCTTGATGTGGTCCAGAAACGCCAGCACGGCATCGTCGGCCTCCGTCTCCGCGGTCAGCGGCGACGTCCGCGAACTCCGCAGCGCACGGAACTCGTTCGCCGTGTAGGACACGGACACGACGGCAACGCTGCCCGTGGCTGTCTGCAATTGGGTGGATCGCACGGCGGCAAGCGCCTGCTGCGGCACCCATCCCATGAACCTCGTGGGCGAGGAGATCACGGAGATGAGAGCCCCGCGCTCGATGAGCGCGCGCCACAGTTCGCGCGCGTCTGCATCGCTGCGACAGTTGGTCTCGATCAGGGCAAGATCCTGGTAATGCCCCTCCTCTCCCACCGCGGCAATGTCGGGTGGGACAAACTTCGGCCGCGGGATGTCGGATTGCGCCACCGCAACCCCCATCGCCACGCAGAAGAGCAGCACGATACAGCTGGTGACAAACTTCATCGGATACCTCATGTGGTTGAGTATGAATGACTCTTGGTGACTGCCTGGTTTCAGGACGGGAGACAAGGACACGGTGTGTGTTACGAGGGCAACATACCAAGGCACGGGAAAACCGGACAATCGCATGATGATGTGGAAATGCAGACGCCATCGCATGATCATGCGATGGCGCTTCTGTTCGGACCGGGGGATGGGGCGGAAACACGACCGGGATGTCGATCGCCATCCGTGCGTCACCCGTCAGATGATGCCGCGCTTGCGGGCCTCCGCGATTGCGGCAGTCTTGGAATGGACCTGGAGCTTCTCGTAGATGTGACGGATGTAGGTGCGGACCGTGTCGACGCTGATGAACAGTGAGTCCGCGATCTGGTTGTAGGTCTTGCCGTCGATGATGCAGCGGAGCACCTCGTGTTCGCGATCGGTCAGCAGGGTCTGCCCGCTGGGTTGCGGACTGTCCGCCTTCCATGAGCGGATCACATCCAGCACGGTGCGGGCCACGCTCGAGGTCATCTGTGATCCTCCGTTGTGGACATCCATGATCGTCTCGAGTATCCTGTCCGGCGGCGTCTTCTTCAGCAGGTAGCCGCTGGCGCCGGCGAGGATGGACTCCACGATCTTCTCGGAATCCGCAAACACGGTGAGCATCACGATGTCGATGTCGGGATGCTGCTGCTTGATGAGGCGGGTCCCCTCGATGCCATTGATGTCCGGAAGATCGATGTCCATCATGACCACATCGGGCTGGTGCGCAGCAACACCCTGGAGCGCCTCCTCCACGCTCGCATACAACCCGATGCATTCGAGCTCGTCGGTGGTGTTGATGAGCTGCGAAAGCGACTTCCGCAGCATGGGGTTGTCATCAACAACGGCGACTGTCAGGTGCATGGCTCCTCACTCTCGATGTGTCTGTCATAATTTCCGACTCGTGGCAGGGAGATGCAATCGCATGTTCATGCGAAATCCTGCAGGAGGCAGCGGATGATGACCGCCGTTCCGCCCGTCTCCTGTTCCTGCACCACCAGCTCCCCGCCGATCTCCGCTGCGCGTCGTGTCATGGACGCCAGACCCGATCCCGACCCGCGCGTCTGGCTGCGCGTGGCATGCCGCAACCCCACGCCGTTGTCGATGATGCAGAACTCCAGATGCCGCCCTTCGCTCCGCATGCGCACCACGATCTCCGTGCACTGGGCGTGCCTGATCGCATTCGTGATCGCCTCCTTCGCGATGAGGAACATGTTCCGACGGTAGTCCATGCGCATCGGCAGGGCCGACAGATCGCGCTCGAATTCCAGCGCGATGCGCACGCCCGTCGCCTCCGCCATCTCCGCCGTGAAATCTGTGAGCCGCTGCTGGAAATTCACCGTGCGGTCGTTCTCCGGCCGGAGCGACCAGATGATGTCGCTCACCATCTCGATCACCTGCCGCGACGTCTCCCCGATCTTGCGGATGTGGGCAAGAGCCTGCGGGTGCGTCTCCGGCACCTCCCGCTCCGCCATCGCGCTCAGGAAGGAGATGCTCGTCAGCGTGGATCCGATCTCGTCGTGGATGTCGAGGGCGATGGCCGCTCGCAGCGAGGTGACCCGCTGCCGCGCACGCCGGCGGATGTGGAATATCATGTACAACGTCCCCACCACCGCCAGCATGCACAACGTGATGAACCATGTGCTCCGATGAAACGGGATCGGGATCGTGAACACGAGTGTCGCCGTCGGCCCCGTCACTCCGTGCTGACGCGCCGGGCGGACATGGAACACATACGTCCCCGCCGGAAGGTTCGTGTAGTGCACGCGATGCGACCGCGTCGGTGGCGACCAGTCGCTGTCGTATCCCTGCAGGTACGTCTGATACTCGTGCTTCGAACCGTAGGACAGCGTGGCGAAGCTCATCTCGAGCCGCTCCGGGATCGAGGGCAGCATCACTGTGCCACCGTTCCCGGGGACATCCACGGCCTGATCATCGACAAGGAACTGCGCAATCACCGTGGGGGCGGGAGGCGATGTCGAACGATCCATGCCCATGTATCGCGACAGGCCGCCCTCCGTGAGGATCCAGATCGAACCGTCGGGATCCACCGTCATCGCATTGACCACGTTGGAAATCAGGCCGTCCTCCTGCGTGAGGTGCCGCGTCACCTTCATGGTGGTGAGATCGATGAACAGCAGCCCGTAGAACGTGCCCACCAGCAGCTCGCGCCGGTTGGGATGCGCCACCAGGGCCGAGACCGAGGAATACGGCAGACCCACCTGCGATGAGGTGTAGGACTGGAAGCCGCTGCCATCAAAGCGCTGCAGGCAGATGTCGTTTCGTGCGAACTGCCGACCGATCCAGATCGAACCGCTCGAATCCTCCGCGATGCAGGGTTGGAGGTCCGGGGCGTATCCCTGCTCCGCGCCGAGGCGCCGCACCGCGCCGGAGTCGGGGACCTCGTAGAGCGCGCTGTCCGAGACAAAGAACGCCCCGTTCCAGCCGTGGCAGTAATGCCGCGGAGCGCAGATGCGTTCGTAGGCAAGCTGTTCTCCGGCCCCCGGCAGCGGGAGCGGAATGGCGGCATGCCCGCCACAGCGGCGGATCTTGTGCACCACGCCCGGATCTGTGAGGCTTGCATACATCATCGTCCCGGATGTCGTCACCGCCATGATGTCGAGCGGCGGATGGATGCCCCCCCCAAGCGTGTGGCGCCCGTCGCGGCGGTCGAGCCGCACTCTGCCGCTTCGCAGGATGAAGCTCCCCGTGTGAAGCTGGGTCCATATAACATCCCCATCCGCGGTGGTCATGAGCTGCGACATCGGAAGACCCGGGCTTCCCATCCTCCGCGAAAGAAACACGGGCGCGGCGAAGGGATCTGCAGGCAGGGTGTACACGCCACCCCAGGTCGCCATCACCCGTGTGCCATCGGGAAGCACCAGGAGATTCCTCGGGACTGTCGGCATCCCCTCCCAGGCCAGCTCATGGTTCACGATGCCCATCGACTGGAGGTGCGCAAGTCCGTCGGCGCCGATCCACAACGATCCATCCCGATCCTCGAACACCGTCCCGAACGGAAGCATGCGCCGGAAATCGCTGTTGCCGCCTGTGGAGACGAGCAGCGAACCATCGCGCCAGGCAGCCTTCCGGTATTCGTAGCTCTCCCCTGTCTCCGACTGGTGGACATACCACAGGTTGCCGTCACGATCCGTCGTCGGCCGGAAGTAGACATAGCCTCCCAGGCGCGACATCGGCACCCGGCGCAGCGAGCCTGCGGAATCGCCGGCCATGATGAGCCCCGTCGAGGTGATGAGCCACACTCCTCCGCTCACGGGGTTCGCGACCATCGACAGGATCGTGTATTCCGTGTCCCGCCGATCGCGTCCGGCGCCGGGCGTGAGATTGATGCAGCGCACAGCCGAGCCGTCGATGGTCACCGCGAGCACGCGCCATGGGTCGCATTTGGCCCACACCTCGTGCTCGTTGCGGTTCCACGCGATCCAGGTATACCACCGGGCGGGCGGCTGCGATGCGGGCATCGTGAAATCCCTCCAGCCGGTGCGGGGATTCACCGTGGTCACGCCAGCGAGCGTCGTGAACCAGAGGGCGTCGTCATCCGTGCGTATCACATCGCGCACGCGCAGCACCGGGCGGATCCACCCGTTGGTCATCCGCGAAAGCTGTGTCACGTGGAGCGAGGAGTCGATGTGGTAGATGCCCTCGTCCTGCACATTGCACCACACCCCCGTCCCCGTGCGGTCGAGCACCATCGACATCACCGCACGGTTGGCAAGCCCCGATTCTGCGGTGTTGATGTTGCGAAACTCGTGACCATCGAAACGCGACACCCCGTTGCGCGTCCCGATCCAGAGGTAGCCGACGCTGTCCTGCACCATGGCCTTGACAGCGTTGTGTGCCAGGCCGTCGGAGGAGCTGTACCAGGTGAGGGGAAAGGTCTGGGCATGCAGGGGCAATGTCAGGGCCGGAACAAGCGACGCCACCGCGACCAGGAACAACGCGCGCTCCCGCCATCGCCGCAGCCCGCCGCCGGGATGGACTGCCGCGATCACATCAATCCAACTCCTCGATCTCCCGGCGGATCACGTCGAACCCCTGCTTCAAGGCCGGCAGCAGCCTGCGCGCGGGTTCCACGTCACCCAGACGACCGGAGCTCTCGATCTCGTTGGCGATCGTCTTCAACGACTCAAAATACATGCTGGCACACATTCCCTTGATCGTGTGCGCATGAAAGCGGATCTGTTCGCTGTCGCCATCGGCGATGGCCCGCTCCAGGCTCGCGTGATGCTCCCCGAAGGACTGGACGAAATCACTCAGCAACTGAATGAACAGTTCGCCGTCATCACCCAGTTGTTCGGCGAAACGTTCACGGGATTGGTCGATCAACCGGTGCATGATGTCGTCTCCGCGGTGTGGTGGAGGGGGAGTGTCGGGAGGTGGGGTGTTGTGCGGTGCCCATGTGCGGAGCATCGCCAGCACCTCCTCCCGTTTGAAGGGCTTCGAAATATAATCATCCATGCCGACAGCGAGGCATTTCTCACGATCCCCCTTCATGGCATTGGCCGTCATCGCGATCACCGGAATGTGCTGCCCGGTGATGCGCTCTCCGTTGCGGATGCTGCGCGTCACATCATACCCATCCATGCCGGGCATCTGGATGTCCATGAGCACGATGTCGAACGGCTGTGTGCGCTGCAGGTGCAGCGCCTCCGTCCCGTTCTCCGCCTCGGTGACGCGGCACTCCGCCCGCTGAAGGATCTCGACGATGATCCGGCGATTGATGAGGTTGTCCTCCGCCACAAGCACGCGCAGGCCATCCGTGATCGCACGCTCCGCATCGGCCTCCCCCCGTGTCCGTTCCGAGATCTCCGTGTGCGCGAAAAGATGAAGCAGGGAGTTGTGGAAATCCTCCATGCGTACCGGTTTGGTGAGGTAGAGTGAAATGCCCAGCTCCCTGCACCGGGCCTGGGTGTGGTCGAGGTTGACAGACGAGAACATCATGATGATCGTCTGTGTGGCCAGCGCAGGATGCCGGCGGATCCTCTCCGCGACACTGAACCCGTCGGTGCCGGGCATCTGCATGTCCAGGATCACCAGATCAAAGCGGGAGCCCGCCCCGGCCGCCTCCTCCAGCATCTGGAGCGCCGTGGCGCCGTTGTCGGTGATTGCGGCATCGATGCCCCAGTAGCCGAGCATGTCGGCAAGGATGCGGCGGTTCGTCGCATTGTCGTCCACCACCAGCACACGCTGCAGGCCCAGCCGGGGGGCGGGGTCCATCTCCTCCGGGGAGGAATCGATCTCCAGCGGAAGCGTGAGTGTGAAGGTGCTGCCTCGCCCCACGTGGCTCCGGACTCCGAGCGCACCGCCCATGAGCTCTGCAAGATGACGCGAAATGGTGAGGCCCAGACCCGTGCCTCCATACTGCTTCGTGGTCGTTCCGTCGGCCTGGCGGAAACTCTCGAAGATCAGCTCCAGCTTCTCCTCCGGGATGCCGATGCCCGTGTCGGAGACGGAGAACTCGATTCGGGCGACATCAGGCGATTCTCCGGAATCCTGCCCACGACGCACCCACACATAGATCTCACCACGTTCGGTGAACTTGAGGGCATTCCCAAGGAGGTTGATGAGGATCTGCCGCACGCGGATCGGATCGCCCATGTAACGGTCGCCGAGATGCGGATCTATTTCGCACAGCAGCTCGATGCTCTTCTCGTAGGCCTTGACCGACAGAATACCGACCGCATTCTCCACCATCTCGCGCAGACGGAAGGGGACATGATCGATCGGCATGCGCCCTGCCTCGATCTTCGAGAAATCCAGGATGTCGTTGATGATGTCGAGCAACGAGAAGGCCGAGCTCCGCACCGCCTCCAGATAGCTCCGCTGCGATGCACTCAGCTCCGTGGTCAGGGCGAGGTCGGTCATGCCGATGATGCCG